>JBJEJG010000159.1:0-2010 GCA_051877795.1 Acetatifactor sp. | reverse complement strand
GAGCTTCTGGCGGACTGCTTTGACTTCGCCGTCCTCTGCGGAGAGTGAACACAGAGCAAAAGGAAGGAGAAAACCCATGAAACGAAAAATCGCACTGCTTTTGAGCATATTTCTGACACTGACACTCTGTTCCTGCGCGGCAAAGGAGACCGATGCGCCGGCGGAAACGGAGAATAACATTATTGAGATCAGCCGAGGAGAAACAGCTGCGGACGTGAACAAGCTGGCCGCCTCCGCCGTGGCCTACACCGACAGCTTTCAGAGCGCCGACGGCTCGGTGAATGTGGAGATCAATCTGGAGGACGCCTCGCTATATGACGGGAGCTTCCAGACCCTGCAGATCACGCCCCGTCCTTTCACCGATGAAGAGGTTGGCCGTATTGCCAACGTGCTTTTCGGCGACGCGGTGTTCAATGAGTACATCTTCTGCCGGGAGTACACGCAGGCGGAATTGGAGGAACAGCGGGTGTTCTGGCAGGCACTTCTGGAGAGGGAGGATCTGGACGAGCTGCACTGTGTGCTGGGAACAGACGGGGAGCTCCGGAAAACCATAGAGGCATTCCTGGAAAAATACAAAGTGGAGGCCGCGCCGGAGAAAATCGAGAGAACGGTGTGTGATTTCCGCTTTAAGCCCTACGCATATTATTACGGCGACCAGGAAGAAAATGTAATGCGTGTGGAAGCGGTCAGCGAGATTGGGGGCATCCCCTACCGTTTCCGGGCGGAGAATAATACCCACGGCGTCAGAGCTTTCAGCATTTCGGCATGGATTGGCTATGAGACGGTGTCGCCCCTGGGCATCCGGGAAGAGATGCTGAAGGACAAGCTGCTGTGTGTGGACAAGCCTGACCAGGCTCATATAGAGGCGATAAGGGAAAAAGCGGAGAAGATGATTGAAGATCTGGGCATGGGCCAGTGGCAGATCGATCAATGCCAATGCGAAGAAAAAACCGGACTTGAATGGGGCACACGCTACAGCATAAAGATCACGGCAGTGCCGGTTTATAACGGGATTCCTTTGCTGCGTCAGGAACAGCCATATACGCTCAGAGGAACGGAAGAGGGAATACAAAACTGCGATTATCCCGCTCTGGCTCTATCCTTTGCCCCGGACGGCACACTTTTGACCTTTTCTCTCAACACGCCTGTGGATGTTCTTGCGGTGAGCAGTGAGAAGAGCCGGATGATGAGCTTTTCCGAACTGATGGGCAGTGTAAAGACCCAGTTTTCCCGGCCCTCTGCGGATGAATATTTCATGTCTTATTATGCCTGGGACCACAGTACCGCCGAGGTTTTGATCGACAGGATCGCGCTGGGCTATGATATGCTCTCGATGGACAATGTGTCCGGCGAGACGGTGGAGTATTTTGGTACAGAGCTGACAGTAAACAATTCGGATTTTGTGTTGGTGCCCGCTGTGGCCGTATATGGAAATTACCGGCTGTATGAAACCTCACCGGAGGAGGAAAACGCCTTTGATTACCGGAAAGACACGGGAGAGGACGCCCTCTTTACCATTCTGAACGCAGCCAACGGCAGCATGATCGCGCCGAAGAACAGTATGCAGATTTTGCCTGTGGGCGGATAACGGGCCATTTCCTTTAAAGCAATAAAGGGGCCGCCGAAGCGACCCTCTGGGAAAGGAGACGTAGTGTGAAAAATCACACTATCCAGATGAAAATGACGTGCCGCTCACCGTTGAAGCGGCAACCGCAGCACATGCCAAAAATCTCCATTCTGCCGCAGATGGAGATTATCATTGCTATTTGTGCTGACACATCTGCGGCAGAATGGAGATTAGTATGAAACGAAAGATCGCACTGCTTTTGAGCATACTTCTGATGCTGTCGCTCTGTTCCTGCGCGGGAAAAGGCTCTGATGTGCCCCCGGAAACAGAAAACAATATCATTGAGATCAGCCGGGGCGACACTGGGGATGAGGTCAACAAGCTGGCTGCCTCCGCCGTGGCCTACACCGACAGCTTTCAGAGCGCCGACGGCTCGGTGAATG
>JBJEJG010000158.1:0-2013 GCA_051877795.1 Acetatifactor sp. | reverse complement strand
AAAGACTTTGTAAGATTTCTTACTTCAATGCATGTACTCATATCTCATATCCTCCTTACAAGGACATCCTAAGGTCTCCCCTAAGGTACGAGTCAATACATAATTTTCATTTATTTTATTTTTTCTTTAGTAATTCATAAACCAGTTCCGCATCCGTCAAATGAATATAGTGGCTGCTGTTGGCAGCACGAAGATGGGTGCTCTGTGAGGAAAAGGTCAGATACTCACACATGATCTCCTGCCACAGCTTCTCTATCATCTCCGCTTCTTCTCTGGAGGCTCCCCCAAAATCCATAATTTCCTTTTCTTCTATTCTGGAATCATGGGTAATCAGCACCACCGGGATCTGTGGGAATCCCTCTGCTCCCTTCAGCCCCTTCAATACCTCCGGATCATGAGCCTTTTGATATTCTTCCAAAGCTGTCTCATAGATCTGCGGCTTACTGATTGCTGCGAGGATGTATTCCTTCTGTTCCTCGGAAAACCCGTTACAATAATAAAACGGAGGTGCTGCGCTCATCATCTTACGGACCAGCCAGCCCATATGCAGACGGGACAGCCACAGATTGATTCGAAGCCCTGCGGTCTTATCTGCACCGCTCTTTCTGAATTCCGATGCAGTCAGTTCGCTACGGAAACGGTTATCCTCCGGTGAAAGCGGATCAAGCAAAACCAGCTTTCTGACAAAGGTCGGATACAAACGGGCAAATTGCTGGGCATACAACCCTCCCTGGGAATGTGCCAGAAAAGTTACCTGATCGTCGCATCCTAATTGTTGCATCAGGATATACAACTCCTTGGCAACATTTTCCGGTGTGCGCTCCAGCGTCGACATGCTGCTGGAACCATATCCGGCACGCTCATACAGCAAAATGGTATGATGCGCACTCAACCGCCTGGCCAGATTCCACCATTCTCCCATAACTGCACCTAAGCCCATTTCAATCACCATATCGATCTTACCGCTGCCGAATATAGCATACGCAAGTGTTGCCGTATCAACGGATAATCTATGTATTTCCATACTATACCTTGCCTTTCTGCACCCTTTTCGGATGCCACGTCAACGTTATCAGATTCCATTTCTTTTTTCCAGCTTTTTGCGATGAGTTACAAAAATTAATCACAAAATGCATTTTATTCCCTGTTATTTTTCCGGCAACACTCGCCTCATATTTTGCTAAAATCCCATTTTCTCTAACCAGATTTTCAGACTGTCTTCCCGCTTTGCCATATCTTCCTTCACATATCTTCCAAGCTTCAGATTTTCCTTCACTCTTCCATCCTCCAGATAAATGACACGATCTGCCCTGGCAGCTACTTTAGCATCATGAGTGACCAGTAACACCGTAGTTCCACGGCTGTTGATTTCATTCAGAATGTCCATAACTTCTTTGGTAGCAGAAGAATTCAGTGCCCCTGTCGGCTCATCACCCAGAAGGATTGCCGGATGATTAATCATAGCCCTGCAGATGGCCGCACGCTGCAACTGTCCGCCGGATACTTTACGGATATCGTGATCCGCTATCTGACGGATTCCCATCTGCTCCATCAGCGTTTCCGCTTCCTTTACGATTTCCCCACGGCTTTTTGATCCAGCCTGAAAAGCCGGAAACACAATATTATCTTCTATAGACAGATTCTTTAAAAAATTAGCCTTCTGAAAGATGAATCCCATCCGTTCCAAGCGCAAACGCTCCATTTCCCTTTCGGAAAAAGCAGACAACTTCCGTTCCTCAAAATATACCTCCCCGGCAGTTGGCTGATCCATGCCGCTGACACAGTACAAAAGTGTAGATTTGCCACAGCCGGACTGCCCCATAATTGCAGTAAATTCTCCCTTTCCTATATGAAAATCAATATCCTTTAAGATGTCATTTTCTCCATATTTCTTACAAAGCCCTGTTACCCGAATCATATGTTAAACCTTCCTTTCTATTCGTTATGATCTTTGGAAATTGTGAAGCTATCAATTATACTTGAATGAGTTGTGCAAATTAACATATTCATAAG
>JBJEJG010000157.1:33570-44921 GCA_051877795.1 Acetatifactor sp. | reverse complement strand
GACAATATTGCCTACGGCCCGAGACTGCATGGTATCAAAAACAAGGAGAGGCTGGATGAAATCGTGGAAGAGGCTTTAAAGGGAGCAGCTATCTTCGACGAGGTAAAAGACCGCTTAAAAAAGTCGGCTCTCGGACTGTCCGGCGGACAGCAGCAGAGACTCTGCATTGCCAGAGCACTGGCGGTAGAGCCGGAGGTGCTTTTGATGGATGAACCCACATCGGCGCTTGACCCGGTTTCCACTTTAAAGATTGAGGAATTGATGGAAGGGCTGAAGAAAAAATATACGGTGGTAATCGTTACCCACAATATGCAGCAGGCAGCCAGAGTGTCTGACTATACGGCTTTTTTCCTGGTTGGCGAGGTGGTGGAGTTTGGGAGAACACCGATTATTTTCTCCAGACCGCAGGATAAGAGAACGGAAGATTATATTACGGGTCGTTTTGGCTAAGGAGGATAATTACAAATGTCACCCAGATTGATTTTTGAAAAGGAACTGGAACAATTAAAGGATAAAGTGGCGGAGATGGGAAATTATGCAGAGATTGGCTATGATAAGCTTTTCATTGCTGTGAAGGGAAATGACCGCGATACACTGCAGAGACTTTTGGACAGCGACCGTCAGATGATGGATATGCTCAGAAGCATTGAGGCAAGATGTCTGGCATTGATGACAAAGCAGCAGCCGGTAGCAGGAGATTTGCGTCTGGTGTCCTCTGCTCTTAAGGTGGTGACGGATATTGAGCGAATCGGTGACCATGTGTCGGATATGGCGGAGTTGTTCTTGAGACGGGAGAGCAAATTTGGCAATGAAGACTGCGATAAGCTGATTGCAGCCATGATGGAGGAGGCGTGCTCCATGTTCAGAGAGTCAATCGAGGCTTTTGTAAACGGAGACGCGGAGACAGCCAAAATGGTGATTGACAGTGATGATGTGGTGGACGATTTCTTTAACCGTGTGAAGGAGAGCATGATGGACGCCATTCGCGCACAGTCTCTGGACGCCGATTTGGTAGTGGACAATCTGATGATTGCAAAATATCTTGAAAAAGTCGGAGATCACGCGGTAAACATTGCGGAATGGGCGATGTTCCAGATGACCGGCGAAATCGAAGGACGGGAAATATACTGATTTTACATAGATTTTACATTTCCTGGTTATGCATTTTACATGGCGTGTTTATTATGAAAAATGGAAACACTGATTATGTAAATATGCAAAGCGAGGATTATGTATGGATTTCTTTGATTTTCTGACAACGATAGGCGGTCTGGCACTCTTCCTGTATGGAATGCATATGCTGGGAGATGGTCTTGCGAAGCTGTCCGGCAGCAGGTTCGAGAGTATTCTGGAGCAGTTGACGAACAACCCTGTAAAAGCAGTTCTTATGGGAGCAGGGGTGACGGCTGTGATTCAGTCGTCCTCTGCTACCACGGTTATGGTGGTCGGTTTTGTCAATTCCGGTATCATGAAGCTGGAGCAGGCGGTGGGAATTATTATGGGCGCCAACATCGGAACTACCATCACCTCCTGGATTCTGGGTGCCACAGGCATTGACAGTTCTTCTTTCCTGGTACGGATGTGCAAGCCGACTTCTTTTTCTCCCATTCTTGCCATCATCGGTATAGGCTTTCTTATGTTTTCCAAAAAGGATAGGTTGAAAAATATAGCGGCAATTCTGCTGGGATTTGCGGTGCTGATGTTTGGAATGGATACCATGAGCAATGCGGTGAAGCCTCTGGCGGAGGTGCCGGAGTTTACGGGAATTCTGACGCGCTTCTCCAATCCCGTTCTTGGTATGTTGGCGGGGCTGCTGCTGACAGCCGTTATCCAGTCCTCATCGGCATCCGTCGGCATTCTGCAGGCACTGTGCATGACCGGAGCTGTAGGCTACAGTGCGGCAATTCCGATTATCATGGGGCAGAATATCGGTACCTGTGTGACCGCTCTGCTCTCCGGTGTGGGAGCAAGCAAAAATGCGAAGAGAGCGGCACTTGTGCATCTGTATTTCAATGTAATCGGGACGATTCTGTTTATGGTTGTATTTTACGCCGTACATGCCATTCATCCCTTTGCGTTCATGGAAGAGGCGGCTACGCCCTTTGGAATCGCTGCAGTTCACAGCATTTTTAATGTAGCTGCTACGCTGTGCCTGCTTCCTTTTTCCAAAGGCCTGGTGAAGCTTGCATGCCTTACTGTGCGGGAGAGCGAGCCTGTGGAAGAAAAGAGGGATGGCAGCGTATTACAGCTTCTGGACGCACGTTTCCTGGAGATGCCGGCCTATGCAGTGGAACAGAGCAGAACAGTGGCCGTAACCATGTCGGAGTTGTCGGAGGAGGCCCTGAATCTTTCCATGGGACTTCTCGGAAATTATAACCAGGAAACGGCAGACCGTGTAACAGAGCTGGAAACGCAGGTGGACAAATTTGAGGACGAGCTCGGAAATTATCTGGTGAAGCTCAGCTCCCGCGATATGTCGGAACAGGCAAGCCATACTTTGACAACCATTTTACACTGCATCGGAGATTTTGAAAGAATTTCGGATCATGCCAGAAATATCAAGGAGGCGGCGGAAGAAATGTACGTCAAGGGACTTTCCTTTTCCGATAAAGCGCAGAAGGAACTGGAGGTTTTCGAGAAGGCTGTTCATGATATTTTGAAGATTACCATGCTGAGCTTTTCCGAGGAGGATTTGGAGCTTGCAAGGCAGGTTGAGCCGCTTGAGGAGGTTATCGACGGTCTGAATCTGGATATCAGACAGCGTCACATCAAACGTCTGCGAAAGGGCAAATGTACCATTGAACTTGGATTTATTCTGTCGGATATTACTACGAATTTTGAGCGCGTCTCCGACCACTGCTCCAATATTGCAGTGAGTCTGCTGCAGGAAAGAGGGGATGAATTTGACCCCCATGCGTATCTGGATGAACTGAAGGCAGAGGATAATGTGGAATTCAGGGGCAAGGTCATGACATACAGAGAGCGGTATCAGCTTCCTTAAGGCAGATGAAAATTAGGGCTTGCATGGAGCATTCGGTTGCTTTAAAGTAGGGATGAAAGGACAGGGATACGGATGGCACTGATTTATGTTGTTGAGGACGATAAGAGCATACAGGAGATTGAGAGCTTTGCGTTGGCGAATGTAGGATATCAGGTGCAGGGCTTTTGTACGGCCGGTGAGTTCAGAGAGGCCATGAAAAAGGAACTGCCGGATTTGATTTTGCTGGATGTAATGCTGCCGGATGAGGATGGGCTTTCTATTGTAAAAAAGCTGCGGGCAGACAGAGAAACCGTAATGATTCCCATTATTATGGTGACGGCGAAAACAACAGAGCTGGATAAGGTAAAGGGGCTTGATATCGGGGCGGACGATTATATGACAAAGCCCTTCGGCATTATGGAACTGATTTCCCGCGTGAAGGCGATGCTGCGCAGAGCAGGCGGGACCGAAGAGAAGGAGAAGATTCTGAAATTCGGGAATGTAGTGCTTGACAGAGAACGGCATACGGTTTTTGTGGGGGATAAGCCTTGCGAGCTGACCTATAAAGAGTATGAGCTTTTAAAGCTGCTGCTGATAAATGCAGGTATTGTCACTACGAGAGAGGTTATTTTGGACCGTATCTGGGGAACTGATTTTGAGGGAGAGTCCAGAACCCTGGATATGCATATTAAAACCCTGCGGCAGAAGCTGGGAGAGGCCGGCAGTATGATTAAGACGGTGCGAAATGTGGGTTACATACTCAATGAATGAGTAAAAGCGGAGGAATTCCTATGAAAAAGAAGATTAACAGAACGCTTGTCCTGATTTCCGTCCTTGCCATAGTACTCACAACCGGTTTGATTACGGTGGTGTACTACAGCCTGTTTCACAGTCAGGTGATGGCAGACTTAAAAGACTGCTCAGGGATTCTGGGGGAGGCTGTGGATGCGGGAGCCGGTCTGGAACAGATTGGCGAAGGAATGGCTGCTCAGGATATTCGTGTGACGCTGGTGGATTTTCAGGGTTATGTCCTCTATGACAATGAGGTGAGCAGTGATACTCTGGAAAATCATCTGGACAGACCGGAAATCAGGGATGCTCTTGCAACGGGCGAGGGAGAGTCCATGCGAAATTCGGAGACGCTGGCCCGGAATACCTTTTATTATGCAGTGAGAACCCAGGACGGAAATGTGCTTCGTGTGGCAAAGGATGCGGGAAGCATTTACAGTATTTTCAGCAGCGTGATGCCTACAATTCTCTGGATATTGGCGGCACTGATTCTGCTGAGCTTCGGCATGGCGCATTTCCTTACTCATAAGCTGGTTGTTCCCATTGAAAACCTGGCAGAAAACATGGAAAAATATGTGGACGCGGCAGAATATGAGGAATTGGCTCCCTTTATTACCATGATTCAGGAACAGCATAAGGATATACTCAGAAATGCCCAGATGAGACAGGAGTTTACGGCTAACGTGTCGCATGAACTGAAAACTCCTCTGACCTCTATATCGGGGTATGCGGAGCTGATAGAAACAGGAATGGCATCCGAGGAGGATGTGGTGCGCTTTGCTCATGGCATCCGAAGCAGTTCACAGCGGCTGCTTACACTGATTAACGATATTATCAGGCTTTCAGAGCTTGACAGCGGAGAGATGGAAGCTCCCTTCGAGGATTTGAACCTGTATGAACTGGCGGGCACCTGTGTGGAGATGCTGCGGATGAGTGCGGAGAAGCATAAGGTGAACATTACACTCGGGGGCTATGAGTGCCATATTCATGGAAATAAACAGATGATAGAGGAACTTTTATACAATCTTTGCGATAATGCTATCCGGTATAACAACGAGGGAGGGCAGGTTGAGGTGCAGGTTTATAAAGAGACGAGCGCAGATCGCAGAACAGTGCTGGCGGTGAAGGATACGGGAATCGGAATCCCCAAGGAACACCAGGACAGAATATTCGAGAGGTTCTACCGTGTGGACAAGAGTCGCTCCAAGTCTACCGGAGGAACGGGCCTTGGTCTCGCTATTGTGAAGCATATTGTCGCGAAGCATGGCGCAAAAATGGAGCTTCAGAGCGAGGTGGGAAAGGGCACTGAAATTAAAGTATTGTTCGGATAGGAGAAAAAAGTAAGCCCCCGGAGTAGCGCTCCGGAGGCTTGTTTTTATTTTTCACTGTCTGTCTCTTCGTTTTTTTCTTCTTCGGCAGTTTTTTCGGGGAGAGTCATCAAAACCTTGACGATACGATTCTGATCAATTCCCTGTACCTTCAGATGAACGCCGTTTGAAAGGGTGACTTCCTCGTTGTCCTCGGGAAGGCGGTCAAGACACTCGATAATGAGACCTCCGATGGAGTCATAATCTTCGCTGTCAAGGTCAGTGCCCAGTTCGTCGTTGATGTCATCCAGCTTCATGCTGCCTTCTACCAGCCAGGTGCGCTCGCCCATTTCCTGAATCAGTTCTTCTTCATCCGCATCGTATTCGTCACGGATTTCACCGACGATTTCCTCCAACAGATCTTCCAGAGTAATCATTCCGACAGTGGAGCCGTATTCATTCAGGACAAAGGTTACATTGGTGGTCTTTTCCCTCAGTTCATAGAGCAGATCTGCCACCTTTTTGAATTCGTAGGTATAGTGGGCGTCACGCAGGATGTCCTTTACCTGGAAATTTTCTTCCGTTTCCGTGAGAATGAAGTCTTTTATATTGATAAGACCGATAATGTTGTCAATGTCATCCTGATAAACAGGAAGACGGGTGTACATGGATTCCCGGAACACGGAGAGAACCTCCTGATAGCTGTCATCTATGCTGACCGTTACCATATTGATACGGGGAATCATGATATCCTTTGCCTGCGCATCCGAGAAGTCGAATACGTTGTAAATCATTTCACGCTCCTCGGACTCGATGACACCGTCCTCGTGGCTGACCTCTACATAAGTTCGAAGCTCGGCTTCGGTCATGGTGTTCATTCTCTGGTTCGGGTCGATGTGCATCAGGCGCAGAATGCCGTTTGCCATTTTATCCACAACAAAGATGACAGGAGTCAGAACCTGCATCAGACCATATATAATGCTGCTGTATGTAAGGGAAATTTTTTCCGAAGAAGTCATTGCCCATGTCTTGGGGACAATTTCACCGCAAAGCAGAACAACAACAGTCAGGATACCGGTCGCAATACCAACAGCCAGATTGATTCGCATGGCTAACGTGGTAGCCAGAGCAGAGGCTGAGAGGTTGACGATGTTATTTCCGATTAAAATGGTACTTAACATCTTGCTGTAATTCTCCAGCACCTTATTGACTCTTGCGGCCCGCTTGTTACCCTCTTCTTCCAGAGTGCGTATCCGCACGCGGTTGACGGTAGTAAGAGCCGTCTCGGCAGAAGAGAAAAAGCCGGAAAGAATAATCAGAACAAATAGAAAGATAAGTTGTATGACACCTGGGGCATCCAAAAAAAATCCACTCCTTTTTTAATAGAATATTATAGTGAGACTAATATACATGATTGGAAAAGCTGTTGTCAAGTTTTCCCATGCTGTTGCATAAGATTTTATAAAAAATTTACATACGGGGGTATTAGGTGGAACAGACAAAAGGACAGGGCGGTCTGCCCATCGCTTTTTTACTGAAGAGCCTGCTTTTTTCCTACATATTGACAGGGATTCTTCTGGCACTGCTTGCTTGTCTGCTTTATAAGGCGGGGCTGGATGAGAAGGCTGTTTCTGCCGCAATTATCGTAATCTATGTGGGAGCTACTTTCTTTGCCGGCTTCATGGCGGGGAAGAAGTTACAGAACAGAAGGTTTTTGTGGGGACTTATGGAGGGCTGCGCCTATTTTGTCATACTTGTTATACTCTCGCTTCTTGCAGGCGGAGACGGTGGCGGAATGGGACATTCTTTTCTCACAACCTTTGTATTGTGCGGGGCAGGCGGAATGCTGGGGGGAATGCTCAGCTGAGTCGCTTTCATCCCTCTTTTGAGAGTTTGAAAAAAAACTCTTTTACAATTGGTAATTTTATGTTATACTGAGACAGATTTATGAAAATTTGTTTGTGAATCAGAATCAATAAGGAGGCTGTTATCAAATGAAGCATATTAAGACTTTGACAACCAGAAATCTCAAGGAGTCCATGAAGAAGGGCGGCTGCGGCGAGTGCCAGACTTCCTGCCAGTCTGCATGCAAGACTTCCTGTACAGTAGGTAATCAGAGCTGTGAAAAGATTAAATAATCTGGGAATGTAGAGACTAGAGTAAGCAGCGATTCCGGTCGCTGCTTCTTTTCGTGCGTGTATAATGAGCCGTATAACCGCGCAAGCGCATTATACGGCGAATATCAAGACATTGAGTATTTATGCGTGATGAGGGAAAGGAAATATATCTGTGATACATCAATATAAGAGTAACGGGTATAACATCGTCATGGATGTGAACAGTGGTTCCATTCATGTAGTGGATGATATTGTCTATGACATGATTCCATTGGTGGAGCCGCTTGTCAATGAAGGTATCAAGGATGCGGCTACCATAAAGGCGGCGGTACTGAATCTTGCCAATATCCCCTACCCGGAGGAAGAGATTACAGAGGCGGTGGACGAGGTTCTGGAGCTTGAGGAAGCGGGCCAGTTGTTTGCCCCTGACATCTATGAAAATTATGTCTTTGATTTTAAAAAGCGGCAGACAGTGGTAAAGGCACTCTGCCTTCATATTGCCCATGACTGCAACCTGGCATGTAAGTATTGCTTTGCGGAGGAGGGCGAGTACCATGGAAGAAGAGCGCTTATGAGCTTTGAAGTAGGAAAGAAAGCGCTTGATTTTCTGGTGGCGAACTCCGGAAACAGGGTAAATCTGGAGGTTGACTTTTTCGGAGGTGAGCCCCTGATGAACTGGCAGGTGGTAAAAGACCTGGTAGCCTACGGGCGCAGCCTGGAGGAGCCTCATAATAAAAAGTTTCGTTTTACGCTGACGACAAACGGCGTCCTGCTGAATGATGAGATTCTGGAATTCGCCAACAAGGAGATGGCTAACATTGTTCTGAGCATTGACGGGCGTAAGGAAATCCATGATAAAATGCGCCCCTTCCGCGGCGGACAGGGCAGCTATGATTTGATTGTTCCCAAATTTCAGAAGGTTGCGGAGAGCAGGGAGCAGATGCGCTATTATGTGCGGGGAACCTATACCCACAACAATCTGGATTTCTCCCAGGATGTTCTTCATCTGGCAGATTTGGGCTTTAAGCAGATTTCCGTGGAGCCTGTTGTGGCACAGCCAAGTGATGACTATGCAATTCAGGAGGCAGATTTGCCGAAGCTGAAGGAGGAGTATGATAAGCTGGCGGTGGAAATGATAAAACGCCGACGTGAAGGAAACGGTTTCAACTTCTTCCACTTTATGATAGATCTGGAGGGCGGCCCCTGTGTGGCAAAGAGATTGTCCGGCTGCGGTTCCGGTACAGAATATCTGGCAGTGACTCCCTGGGGAGATTTATATCCCTGTCACCAGTTTGTGGGAAATGAGAAATTTCTCATGGGAAATGTGGATGACGGCATTGTACGGGAGGACATCAGAGACGAGTTCAAATGCTGCAATGTCTATGCGAAGGACAAGTGTAAGAAGTGCTTCGCAAAGTTTTACTGCAGCGGCGGATGCGCCGCAAACTCCTATAATTTCCACGGCAACATTAACGATGCTTATGATGTTGGCTGTGAGTTGCAGAGAAAACGGATTGAATGTGCGATTATGCTGAAGGTCTCCGAAATGGAAGACGAAAAATAAGCAATATAAGAAAGGACGAAAGAACAATGAAAAAGAGCAAAGCAATTATAATTCTGCTCTGTATCCTGCTGGTTCTGGCGGGCGTTACCTACATTGATTTCTTCGGTGTAAATGCCGAGGGAGACGGAAGCGCATCAGATATTAACCTGGGACTGGATCTGGCAGGCGGTGTCAGCATTACCTATCAGGTTGTGGGGGACGAAGAGCCCAGCGCGACAGATATGAGTGACACCATAGCCAAGCTGCAGAAGCGTGTGGAAAAGTACAGCACGGAGGCGATTGTATACCAGGAGGGCGCTGACAGAATCAATATTGAGATTCCCGGCGTCAGTGATGCAAATACAATTCTGCAGGAACTGGGAAGACCAGGCTCGCTTTATTTCATCGCAGAGACAGATTCCGAGGGCAACGCCAATTATTCGGCACAGTATGTGCAGAATGCAGACGGCTCCATCGGGCTGACCTATGTGATGAACAAGTCGATTGACGAGCTGTTGGCGGATGGCTCCATTCTGGTACAGGGTACTGATGTAAAGGAAGCTGCGGCAGGCTCCAGACAGGACACCATGGGTACCGAATATGCGGTAAGCCTGACCATGACGGATGAAGGCAGAGAGAAGTTTGCACAGGCAACGAAGAATGCACTGGAAAAGGGAGAGTCTCTGGGAATTTATTATGACGGCTCCATTATCAGCGCGCCGAATGTAAATGCGGTGATTACGGACGGAAATGCCCAGATTTCTCCTATGGAATCCTATGAAAAGGCTGAGAGTCTCGCCTCTACTATCCGTATCGGCGGCCTGAAACTGGAACTGGAGGAGCTGCATTCCAAGGTGGTTGGTGCGCAGCTGGGCGTGGATGCCATTGAGACAAGCCTGAAAGCGGCTGCTATCGGTGTAGTAATTGTGATGCTGTTCATGATTGTGGTCTATCTGATTCCCGGTCTTGCTTCCGCAATCGGCCTGCTGGCTTATGTAGCGCTGGTTGTTCTGCTGTTGAACGGCTTTGACATGACACTGACACTTCCCGGTATTGCAGGTATCATCCTGTCTATCGGCATGGCAGTGGATGCAAATGTGATTATCTTCGCCCGTATCCGGGAGGAGCTTGCAACAGGAAAGACGGTAAGAAATGCCATTAAGGTCGGATTTGACAAGGCGTTGTCCGCTATCATTGACGGAAACATTACAACTTTGATTGCTGCGGTGGTTCTGCTGCTTCTCGGCCCCGGTTCCGTGAAGGGGTTTGCGCAGACGCTGGCGCTTGGTATCGTCCTTTCCATGTTTACCGCACTGGTGGTAACCAGATATATTCTTTATGCCTTTTATGCACTGGGCCTGAAGAATGAGAAGTTCTACGGCGTGGGAAGAGAACGAAAGGTGCTGAATATTTTGTCCAAGAAGGGCATCTTCTTTGGAATTTCCGCAGCAGTTATTATCGCAGGTTTTGTGGTGATGGGAGTAAATAAGGCAACGACAGGAGACGCGCTGAATTACAGCCTGGAGTTTAAGGGCGGTACCGCAACCACGGTTGTGTTTAATGAAGAAATGTCTCTTGACAGAGCAAACAGCGAGGTTGTTCCTCTGATTGAGGAGATTACCGGAAGTGCTGTCCAGATTCAGACGGTACAGGATTCCAATGAGGTCATCTTTAAGACGAATACATTGAATGTGGAGCAGAGAGAGTCTTTGAATCAGATGCTCACGGACAATTTTGGCATTGAAGAGAAGCAGGTTACTTCTGAGACAATCAGCTCTACTATCAGTGATGAAATGAAGTCTGACACGATTATTGCAGTTGTAGTGGCAATTATCTGTATGCTGATTTATATCAGAATCAGGTTCAGCGACATCCGCTTCGGTGTCAGCAGTATCATTGCCCTGCTGCACGACGTGCTGGTTGTACTTGCCTTCTATGCGGCGGCAAGGGTATCTGTAAGCAACACCTTTGTGGCATGTATGCTTACCATTGTAGGTTACTCCATCAATGCGACCATCGTTATCTTTGACCGTGTCCGTGAGAATATGGCTACGATGACCCACAAGGATGATCTGAAGGATGTTGTCAATAAGAGTATTACGCAGACCATGTCCAGAAGTATCTTTACCTCACTGACAACCTTTGTCATGGTGGCAGTATTGTACATCCTGGGTGTGACAAGTATCAAAGATTTTGCACTGCCTCTGATGGTAGGTATTGTCTGTGGTACGTATTCCTCCGTCTGTCTGGCAGGAAGCTTCTGGTATATCTTCCGCACAAAGTTTGTGCCTAAGAAGCAGAAATAGGAAAGACCGGATAAAAGCCGGAAAATGAGATTAAAGCTGAGGATTGGTGTCCGAGAGGATGCCAATCCTTAATTTTTGTAAAAAGGTGCACACGCCGCTGCTTGTTTATTATGTGGTGCGGAAGTATCGGTACAGATATTATTTATTATACCCATTGAGGCTGAGAGCAGGGGTATATTGGAAGCAAATCGGTTCATCATACCCATTAAGTTGAAAAGATGAGGGTAAGGAAGGGGAAAAACAGTCCATATACCCACTTAAAAGAAAAGATGAGGGTAAGGAAGAGGAAAAACAGTCCATATACCCACT
>JBJEJG010000157.1:0-33470 GCA_051877795.1 Acetatifactor sp. | reverse complement strand
CATATACCCACATTGGTAAATATGTTGAGGGTATAGGTGGGAAAACTGTGTTCTTTGTACCCATGTGAGCAGTTAGCGAAGGCATTGAAGGAGAGAATGAGCGGTACACTCAATGTCAGCTTCGAAAATATTTTGGTAATAGGGAAGAAAGATAAGAATGGATGTCTGCAATAAGGATGCCAATCCTTAATTTTTGTTTAAACGATGCAAATTATATATGGGGCGTGCTAAAATGAAAATAGGAGTGGCAGCACTGACAATTTTACGCTTAGAGCGGAGGATGGAGAACTGGTGCTTCAAAAGACAGAATACCTGCATGATTAGGGTAGTGCCCTGCAAATTTGCAGGATGGCACACTGGGAAAACATAATTTATGAATGATGTGGAGGAAGGTTATGAAAATGATTAAATATCTTTGCCTGCTTACCGCCTGCCTCTGCCTGCTGACCGCATGCGGCGAGGAGGGGCAGAAACCGGTAAAACCGGAGGAGATGGCACATGATATGAGCAGTCTCGGTACAGAAGAGCAGTCCGGTGCGGATGACGATGGCGTACCCTCGGAGAACGGCGCCACGGTGGAAACAGGAAGTCCGGAAGAGGGGACAATTACAGGAGGTGAAGCAGTCCCGGAAGGAACGGCAATTCCCGAAGGACAGATTCTGGAGCAGTCCTTTGAGGTGGAATTGGACGGCTGGGGAAAAGTTACCTTTGCCGCTTTTGAGCCGGAGGAGTTTTCCGGAAACAGCATCTGGGCCTACGGGGATGCGCGGTTTATGCTGTTAAAGGACGACAGAGTTATTTACACTTTTCCCGGCTGCTACAATGACATCGAGACGGGAACAGAGAATGTGATGGCAGGACAGCAATTTGGCCGGGTGCTGTCGGTGGCTTTCCGGGATTATAACGAGGACGGCAGAACGGATATCCTTCTGATTCTGGAGTATGCAGGTGTGCAGGGGATTGAAATCGATCAGTCCTGGCAGGAGGTGAGGGCTTATACCCAGGAAGAGGGGGAGAAGGAATTTCACCTTGATAAGCTGCTGATGGAACAGCTTCGGTATTATTCTGAAAATATGGAGCAGGTTTATGAGGGAATTGAAAATTATTCTCAGGGCTATGCGGTCTGTACCGATATCAGCACCTGGGAGGTGGAGCGGTTTGCAAAGCGGGTGAGAAAGCAGATCCTGGCAGGTGATTATGAGAGCATTGCTGATGAGATTGCTTTTCCCATTGTCGTGGATGGTGTTTCTTATGCGGACAGGATTGCTTTCCTGAAGGCTGATTTTGTGGAAAATCCCGGTTCTGCTTTTACAGATGCCATCAGAAACGAGACAGGAGAGCTTATGTTCTGCAACTGGCAGGGAATCATGATGGCGAATGGAGAAATCTGGTTTTCGGAGATACTGGACAATGACGGAAACTCGCAGGGGTTAAAGATTACGGGGATAAATGGCATTACCGTAAATCCGAATTAACTCGTCATTTTCTTTTTAGACTTTTTTAGAATTAGATTAGAAAATGGACACACTTTTGACACATTTTCCTTTTATGATATATTACAGATAGTTGATGAACTCACTATCTCCCCCCTCATAAGAAAATAGCAAAGGAGTCCCGGCGAAAGCCGGGGCTTCTTTGCTGTTATAATGAATTTTGGTTTAAATCGCAACAAAACAGTGGTACAAAAGGAAGAATTAGAGTAAAATATATAGTAATGCACAAAATTTAACTTTATGTGTTCGGGTTTGTTCTATTGAAAAAGGATGATGTGGAAAAGAGATGAGTATAACGATGAAATTATCAGCTTTATTGGGAAAACTGGAATATGAGTGTCTGCAGGGAAGCGTTGATACGGAAGTGAGAGGGGTTGTCTACGATTCACGAAAAATCAGTGAGGGCTGCCTTTTTATCTGTATTGTGGGAGCTAATTTTGACGGACATACCTTTGCGCCGGAGGCAGCGGAGCGCGGGGCAGCGGCTCTTATTGTGTCTCAGACGGTAGAGGGAATCCCGCAGGAGATTACTGTTATCAAGGTGGCGGATACCAGATATGCCATGGCATTTATTTCAGCAGCCTGGTTCGGGAATCCCGCAGAGAAGCTGAAGGTAATCGGTGTGACGGGAACAAAGGGCAAAACCACTACTACTTATCTGGTAAAAGCGATTCTGGAGCATGCGGGCTTCAAGGTGGGGCTTGTGGGAACCATTGAGACGATTATCGGTGAGACGGTAATCCCGGCGTCCAACACAACGCCGGAATCTTATGTGTTACAGGAATCCTTTGCAAAAATGGCGGAGGCGGGGCTGGATATTGTTGTCATGGAGGTGTCTTCGCAGGCTCTGATGCAGCACAGAACGCAGGGGTTTGTCTTTGACTACGGTATTTTTACCAATCTGGAGCCGGATCACATCGGTCCCAATGAGCATTCCAGCTTTGAAGAGTACATGGCATGTAAGGGACTTCTCTTTAAACAGTGCCGGGTGGGAATTGTCAACGGAGATGATGTACATACCGCAGGAGTTGTAGAAGGGCATACCTGCAGCCTGGAAACCTTTGGTATGGGGGAGAACTGCATGCTTCGTGCGGAAAGACCTGAGCTGGTGCATACGCCGGGTGAACTGGGTGTTGATTTTCACGTGGCGGGGCTTATGGACTTTGACGTGGAGGTGCCTACTCCGGGAAGCTTCAGCGTCTATAATGCGCTGTGTGCCATTGCCATCTGCAGGCATTTTGATGTGGAAATACCTGTCATTCGGCAGGCGCTTCTGGAGGCAAAGGTTAAGGGAAGAATCGAGAAGGTAAAGATTTCCGATAAATTTACGCTTCTCATTGATTATGCCCACAATGCCATGGCTCTGGAAAGCCTGCTGACTACGCTGAAGGAATATCATCCGAAGAGGCTGGTTTGTCTGTTCGGATGCGGAGGCAACCGTTCCAGACAGAGGCGTTTTGAGATGGGGGAGGTCAGCGGCAGACTGGCCGATTTGACGATTATCACCTCGGACAATCCGAGATTTGAAGAACCACAGGCAATTATTGACGATATCAAAACCGGTTTTGCAAAGACAAACGGAGATTTTGTGGAAATCTGTGACAGGCGGGAGGCTATTGTCTATGCCATCTCCCATGCCGAGGAGGGCGACTTGATTGTCCTTGCGGGCAAGGGGCACGAAGATTATCAGGAGATTCAGGGAAAGAAATACCCCATGGATGAAAGGGTGATTATCAGAGAACTCCTGGAGGGCGGCCTGAAGCACATTTAAGGAGGATGCAGTGGGGGAGCTTTATGCGGATATCATTGTTGATATCTCTCATGAAAAACTGGATAAGCCCTTTCAATACAGGGTTCCCGGACATCTTCGGGAGATTCTTGAGACGGGCATGTGCGTCACCGTGCCTTTCGGTACCGGCAACAAGCTGATTCAGGGCTATGTTATTGCAATCGGCAGCAGTTGTAAATTTGACCCATCGAGAACAAAGGATATTCAGGGCATTGTACAGGGCGGCGTCGGTGTGGAGGACAAGATGATTGCTCTTGCGGCCTGGATTCGAAAGAATTATGGCTCTACCATGATTCAGGCTTTAAAGACTGTGCTGCCTGCAAAACAGTCGGTAAAAAAGCTGGAGCACCGAACCCTTATAAGGAACATGGGCAGGGAGGAAATTATTTCTCTTCTGGGGGAAAGCCGGAGAAAGAAACAGGTGGCGAAGGAGCGGCTTTTAAAGGAACTTACAGAGCAGGAAGCCATACCCTATGAGTGGGTGACGGGAAAACTGGGGGTGTCCTCCCAGACAATAAAAAGTCTGGAAAAGGCAGGGGCAGTACGCATTGTCAGCGCACTAAGCTACCGCAATCCCGTAAAAGGCGCTTCCGAAACGGGTGTGGAGGCACACGTCGTTCCAACGCTGAGCGAAGACCAGCAGAGAATTGTTTCGGAGATAATGAAGGATTTCAGGTCGGGGCAGCCGGACACCTACCTGATTCACGGTATTACGGGCAGCGGAAAGACAGAGGTCTACATGCAGCTGATTGAAGAAATGATAGGGCTGGGAAGACAGGCGATTGTACTGATTCCGGAGATTGCCCTGACCTACCAGACGCTGCTCCGTTTTTACAGGCGTTTTGGGGACAGAGTCAGTGTCATGAATTCCACGCTTTCACCGGGGGAAAAATATGATCAGTGTGAAAGAGCGAAGCATGGTGAGATTGATGTTATCATCGGGCCAAGGTCAGCCCTGTTTACTCCTTTTCCGCGTCTGGGAATCATTGTCATGGACGAGGAACACGAGGGTAGCTATAAAAGTGAAGCCTCTCCCAAATATCACGCCAGAGAGACTGCGCTGGAGGTGGCAAGACTTCACGGCGCCAGTGTTGTGCTCGGCTCTGCAACGCCTTCTCTGGAAGCCTATTATCGTGCAGAAACGGGGGAATATAAGCTGTTTACCCTGCGGGAGAGGCTGACAGGCGGGACACTTCCCAGGGTTTATACTGTGGATTTACGACAGGAATTAAAGGAGGGAAACCGCTCCATTTTCAGCCGAAAGCTACAGGAACTTCTGGCTGACCGGCTTGAAAAGAAGGAACAGAGTATTCTGTTTTTAAACAGAAGAGGTTATGCGGGTTTTATTTCCTGCCGGTCCTGCGGACATGTTATGAAGTGTCCGCATTGCGACGTTTCACTGTCGGAGCACAGGGGAGGTCGGCTCATCTGCCACTATTGCGGCTACAGTGAATCTAAGCCTGTTCTGTGTCCAAAGTGCGGCTCCAGATACATCAGCGGATTTAAGGCGGGTACACAGCAGATAGAGGAGAAATTAAAGGAAATGTACCCCGGGGTACGTACGCTTCGTATGGACGCGGATACCACGAGAACGAAGGAGAGCTATGAGCAGATTTTGTCTTCCTTTGCCAACGGTGAGGCGGATGTGCTGATTGGAACTCAGATGATTGTCAAGGGGCATGATTTCCCGAGGGTGACGCTGGTTGGGGTGCTGGCGGCAGACCTTTCTCTGAGTGCCGGAGATTACCGGTCGGGAGAGAGAACCTTTCAGCTGCTGACCCAGGCTGTGGGAAGAGCGGGCAGGGGAACGTTGCCGGGCGAGGCAGTCATACAGACCTATCAGCCGGAGCACTATGCTGTGACTTATGCAGCGGCACAGGACTACGAGGGATTTTACAGAGAGGAAATTCTGTACCGGGAAATGATGGGGTATCCACCGGCTTCGCATATGCTGGCGGTTCAAATCTTTGCAAGGACGGAGGATGCGGGAGACATGCTTGCAAGGCGGCTGGCGGAGCTGGCACGCAGCCATGCGGCTTCCGGAAAATCAGCAGCCGGCGGAGCAGCGGAGGCTTCTCCGCTTCAGCTTATCGGCCCGGCCCCGGCAGCTATCGCAAAGGTAAACGATATTTTCAGATTTGTTTTCTATATAAAATGTCAGGAATATGATAGACTGGTAGACATAAAGGATATACTGGAAGAAAAAATGCAGGAGTGGCAGCCGGTGAATGAGTCGGTACAATTCGATTTTGATCCCATGAACACAATGTAGGAGAAAGGTATGCCACGCGAAGGAAAGGAAGGATAAGACAATGGCAATCAGAAACATCCGTGAAATCGGTGAAGAGGTACTCACAAAAAAATGTAAGGAAGTAACGGAGATGACTCCGCGCATCAAGGAGCTGATAGAGGACATGCTGGAAACTATGTATGAGGCAAATGGCGTAGGACTGGCAGCTCCCCAGGTGGGCGTCTTAAAGAGAATCGTCGTCATCGATACCACAGGGGAAGATCCTCATATTCTGATTAATCCCAGAATTGTGGAATCCAGCGGTGAACAGACGGGACAGGAAGGGTGTTTAAGTGTTCCCGGAAAATCCGGACAGGTCACCAGACCTAATTATGTGAAGGCGGTGGCACTGGATGTCAATATGAAGGAATTTGAACTGGAGGGCACGGAGCTTCTTGCCAGAGCCATCTGTCATGAACTGGATCATTTGGACGGGCATCTGTATGTGGAGAAGGTGGAAGGCCCGCTGCAGGATGTGACCTATGATGCGGAAGAGGAGGAAGAGGAAAGGTAAATGAAGATTGTTTTTATGGGAACTCCCGATTTTGCGGCGGGAGCCTTGAAGAGCCTGATTGAAGCGGGACATGAAATTACCGCGGTGGTGACTCAGCCGGATAAAGCGAAGGGGAGAAGCAAGGAGCTTCTGCCTCCTCCCGTAAAGGTCTGCGCCATGCAGCACGGCATTCCGGTAATGCAGCCGAAACGGATTAAAGTACCGGAAGCGGTGGCAGAACTGAAAACCTATCCTGCAGATGTCTATATTGTGGCGGCTTTCGGACAGATACTGTCACAGGAAATTCTGGATATTCCGAAGTTTGGCTGCCTGAATATCCATGCATCTCTGTTGCCGAAGTACAGGGGAACTTCCCCGATTCAGCATGTGATTCTCGACGGAGAGGAAAAGACCGGTGTGACGATTATGCAGATGGATGCGGGGATTGATACGGGAGATATGCTGTATAAAAAAGAAATTCCCATTGCACCGGATGACAATTATGAGGCGCTTCACGATAAGCTTATGGTTCTGGGAGGGGAGGCCATTGTGGAGGCACTGGAGCTTCTGGAGCAGGGAAAGCTGTCCCCTGAAAAGCAGGATGATGCCTTAAGCTGCTATACCTCAATGATTGACAAGAGCATGGGAGCAATTGATTTCAGCAGAACCGCGGAAGAAATTGACCGTCTCATCAGGGGATTGACACCCTGGCCCAGTGCCTATACAAGCTATAAGGGAAAGCAGTTGAAAATCTGGAAGGCGGTTCCTGTCCTTACGGAAGGTCAGGCGTTGGAAGAGAAATCTCCGGATTGTAAGGTTTCCGGGAGACCCGGAGAAATTCTGAAGGTGGAAAAGGATGCGGTAATTGTTGCGGCTGGAAAAGGAGCCCTGAAAATTTATGAACTGCAGCTGGAGGGGAAAAAGCGTATGACAGCCCATGATTTTCTGCTCGGTGTGAAGATGCAGCCGGGTGAGATACTGGTTTAGGAGGAATAAGAGATGCCGTATTTTTATTATGATGCTACCTATATTCTGGTGGTTGCTGGTATGCTGCTCTGCCTTGCAGCCAGCGCTCATGTGAACAGTACCATGAAAAAGTATAACAGGCTGGGCAATTCTGCCGGGCTTACCGGCGCAGAGGCCGCCAGAAGAATTCTCAATAATGAGGGACTTTACAATGTACAGATTGAGTGCCTCTCGCAGGATGACGGAGACCATTATGACCCGAGGACAAACACGGTGCGGCTTTCCTATGGGAATTACCACAAGGCGACAGTCACCTCGGTGGGGGTTGCAGCTCACGAGTGCGGTCATGCCATTCAGCATGCGAAGGGCTACGCACCTTTAAATTTCAGGACGGCTCTGGTTCCCGTTGTCAATATTGGAAGTAAGCTGGGAATTCCGCTGATTCTTCTTGGTATGCTTTTAAGCTGGAACAATGTGCTGATTCAAATCGGTATCTGGGCATTTTCCCTGTCCGTGCTCTTTCAGCTGGTAACTCTGCCTGTAGAATTCAACGCCTCCTCCAGAGCGGTGGCAAAGGTAGAGCAGTACGGACTTCTGACGCAGGAGGAAAACAGGGGCTGCAAAAAGGTATTGTCTGCGGCGGCAATGACTTATGTGGCAGCGGCGGCGTCTTCTATCCTGCAGCTGTTGAGATTGATTCTGTTGTTCGGAAACCGAAGAAGGGACGATTGATACAATGGCTGAAAATACCAGGGAAATTGTTCTGGATATACTGCTTTCCATGGAAAAGGAAAAGGAGTATTCCAACCGGCTGCTTGGGGCTGTTCTGGATAAATATGACTATCTTGACATGAAGGACAAGGCCTTTATCAAGCGTGTGACGGAAGGGTGCGTGGAGCGCCGGATAGAGCTGGATTATTATCTGGATTCCTATTCGTCCGTTCCGGTGCGGAAGATGAAGCCGCTCATCCGCTGTCTTCTTCGGATGAGTGTTTATCAGCTTTTATATATGGATTCCGTTCCCGACAGCGCTGTGTGCAACGAGGCGTGTAAGCTGGCGTCCAAAAGAAAATTCCAGAATCTGAGGGGCTTTGTGAACGGCATCCTGAGAAATATTGCGAGAAACAGGGACAGGCTTCCTATGCCGGACCGGGATAAGGAACCGCTTTTGTTCCTGTCGGTCAGATATTCCATGCCGGAATGGATTGTGCAGTTGTGGCTGGATGAATATGGAAGAGAGATTACGGAAACACTTTTGAAGGGGCTGATGGAGATTCATCCTGTGTCTCTGCGGTTTTCCGGAAAGGTGGACAGGGAGAGGAGAGAAGAACTGCTGAACCGCTTCTCGGAGGCGGGCGCAGAGTGGCATTCCAATCCTTATCTGCCATATATGTACACATTGGAGAAATGTGCGGGTGTGAACAGTCTGCCCGGATTTGAAGAGGGCTGCTTTACCGTGCAGGATGTCAGTTCGGCTCTGGCGGTGGAGGCCGCAGGAATCGGAAAAAATGATTTCTGTATAGATGCCTGTGCTGCTCCGGGAGGAAAAAGTATGCTGGCAGCGGAGAAGGCTGCCAAAGTGCTTTCAAGAGACGTGTCGGGGGAAAAGACAGCGTTAATCGAGGAAAACAAAGTACGGATGGGGCTTGAGAATATTCAGATTCAGATACATGATGCCACGATATTTGATGAAAATCTTCGGGAGAAAGCCGATGTGCTGCTTCTGGATGTGCCCTGCTCCGGTCTGGGTGTCATCGGTAAAAAGAGAGACATCAAATATCATGCTACGAAAGAGGGACTAAAGAGCCTTTGCGAACTGCAGAAGAAAATAGTGGAGGCCAGCTGGAAATATGTGAAGCCCGGCGGAATCCTGCTATACAGCACCTGTACTGTCAACACAGAGGAAAATGAGAGAATGGTACAGTTTATTGCGGAGGAGCTTCCCTTTGAGCCGGTTTCCCTGTCGGAGACGCTGCCAGAGGAAATTCTTGCAGAAAAGCAACGGCTTGCGGAAATGAGAGAAAACAGCGGCAAGCCCTTGTCCGTGGCCTTAAGCGAGTCGGAAAAAGCCGCCTGCATACAGCTGTTGCCGGGGGTTATGGAGACGGACGGTTTTTTTATCGCCCGTTTCAGACGAAAGGGTAAAGCGCCGCATGGCTGAAAATGAGAGAAAAGACATGACCGAGAAAAAGGATATTAAATCACTGACGCTTCCTGAACTGGAGGAAGAATTAAAGAGTGCCGGAGAAAAGGCATTTCGCGCAAAACAGATGTATGAGTGGATGCACAGAAAACTGGTGCGGGACTTTGAGGAGATGACAAATCTCTCCAAAAGTTTTCGGGAGCTTTGCCGGGAAAAGTATCATCTTACGACGCTTATACCCGTCCGGGTGCAGGAATCAAAGCTTGACGGCACGAAAAAATTTTTGTTTAAGCTGGCGGACGGCAACGTGGTGGAGAGTGTCTGGATGAAGTACCATCATGGCAACAGCGTCTGCATCTCCTCACAGGTGGGATGCCGGATGGGATGCCGCTTCTGTGCCTCGACGCTGGATGGTTTGGAGAGGAATCTTCTGCCCTCCGAGATGCTGGACCAGATTTATGCGATTCAGCTGCTGACCGGAGAAAGAGTGTCAAATGTTGTGGTGATGGGGACGGGCGAACCCATGGACAACTATGATAATCTGCTTGTATTCTTAAAGCTTCTCACAGACGAAAACGGTCTGCATATCAGTCAGCGGAATGTGACGGTGTCTACCTGTGGCATTGTGCCGAGAATGAGACAGCTTGCCGATGAGAGGCTTCAGATTACACTGGCACTTTCCCTGCATGCGGCAACGGATGAGAAAAGAAGAGAACTGATGCCCATTGCAAACAAATATACAATTGCGGAGCTGATGGATGCCTGCGCCTATTACTTTGAAAAGACAGGCAGAAGAATTACTTTTGAATACAGCCTGGTGGGCGGCGTCAATGATACCGATGAGGACGCGGCCAGACTTTCGGCTCTGGCAAAACCCTTAAACTGCCATGTGAATCTGATTCCCGTGAACCCTATAAAGGAGCGGAATTTTGTACAGTCGGAAGGAGCGAGAATCAGGGCATTTCAAAATAAACTTGAAAAAAACAAAATAAATGGTACTATTAGAAGGGAAATGGGCAGGGATATCGACGGTGCCTGCGGGCAGCTGCGCCGCAAGCATATTGAATCTCTGCAGGACTTTGGAGGAACCGGAACGTGTTAAAAACGTTTTCTAAGACCGATATAGGCAGAAAAAGAAAATTAAATCAGGATGCGGTATATACCTCTGAACAGCCGGTAGGAAACCTTCCGAATCTGTTCCTTGTGGCTGACGGAATGGGTGGTCACAATGCAGGGGACTATGCCTCCAAAATGACATTGGAAACGATTGTGAAGCATGTCACGGATTCTGAAGAGAGAATTCCGGCAAAAATACTGGAGGATGCTATCGCCGCGGCGAATACCCTTGTGCGCGACAAGGCAGGACAGCAGCCGGAACTGGAAGGAATGGGAACCACTGTGGTTGCTGCCAGCTGTGAGGGAACGACGCTCCATGTGGCTAACGTGGGAGACAGCAGGCTTTATGTTGTCGGACACAGAAAAATCCGCCAGATTACCAGAGATCATTCCTGGGTGGAGGAGATGGTGCGCAGAGGAGGCCTTGGCAGAGAAGAGGCGAGAAACCATCCTGATAAAAATATAATTACAAGAGCGGTAGGCGTTGAGGATACGGTAAAGATTGATTTCTTTACGGTGAGCCTGGAGGAAGGCGACATGATTCTCATGTGCACGGACGGCTTGACCAATATGCTGGAGGATGAGGAAATCCTGAGATTACTTGAGGTTTCGCGAGATATCGTGGAAATGGCAGAGGAATTGGTTCGTGCTGCCAATGAGAAGGGCGGCAGAGATAATATCAGCGTGATTCTGATCGACCCGTTGGCGTAGGAAAGATGTAGAATGGAGAGCATGTATGATTAAAATTGGAATGATGATAGGCGACCGGTACGAGATACTGGAAAAAATCGGTACCGGCGGCATGTCTGATGTATATAAGGCAAAATGCCATAAGCTGAACCGCTTTGTGGCCGTGAAGGTTTTAAAGCAGGAGTTCAGCGAGAACGCAAACTTTGTTTCAAAATTCCGCATTGAGGCTCAGGCGGCAGCGGGGCTGATGCACCCCAATATTGTAAATGTGTACGATGTGGGCGAGGAGAACGGCATCTACTACATCGTTATGGA
The DNA here is from genome assembly GCA_051877795.1 of Acetatifactor sp. Lineage (GTDB taxonomy): Bacteria > Bacillota > Clostridia > Lachnospirales > Lachnospiraceae > Acetatifactor. The sequence continues at coordinate 22,175 of JBJEJG010000157.1, read as the reverse complement.
ATTGGTTGAGGGGATTACCCTTAAAAAGTATATCGAAAAGAAGGCAAGATTGTCCTATAAGGAAGCGGTCAGCATCGCCATTCAGGTGAGTATGGGTATTGAGGCTGCCCACAACAATCACATCATTCACCGTGACATCAAACCGCAGAATATTATTATCTCCAAAGACGGCAAGGTGAAGGTGACGGACTTTGGCATTGCCAAGGCTGCCACCAGCAATACCATTACCTCTAATGTGATGGGAAGTGTACATTACACTTCACCGGAACAGGCCAGAGGCGGCTACAGTGATGAGAAGAGTGACATTTATTCTCTGGGTATCACCATGTTTGAAATGCTTACCGGAAGAGTCCCCTTTAACGGAGAGACTACCGTGGCGATTGCTATTAAGCATATTCAGGAGGAGCTGCCCTCACCCAAGGAATTTGTGCCGGAGATTCCGACATCGGTGGAAAGCATTGTTTTAAAGTGCTGTCAGAAATCGCCTGACCGCAGATATCAGAGCATGCCGGAACTGATTGCCGATTTAAAACAGTCACTGATGAATCCCGATGAGAATTTTGTGGTACAGAACGACCCTGATATGGAGGGCGGTACCCGTATGATTACGGACAGCGATATGGAGCAGATTAAGCGCAGAACCTCTTTTCAGGAAGCAAATGAGCCTGCGGAGAGGGAGGATACCTTGCGCCTGAGGTCTGATACCGAGGCTCTGTATGACAATTCCGAAGATGGAGAAGAGGACGAAGAGGATTATGACTATAATCCCAGAATGGAGAAGGTCACTACCTTACTTGCCATAGCAGCGGGTGTCGTTATCTGTATTATTGTAATTATCCTGGCAATTAAGGTATTCGGTGGAACGGAAGGAAATAATGAGGGCAGTTCCAATAGCCCGATTATTACCGAAGAGAGCCAGTCTGCGAGCAAGCCTGAGATAGAGACGGTGAAAATGCCGGATGTCAAGGGAAAGAACGTAGAGGATGCCAGAAATACGCTGTCAGAGCTTGGTATTAAGACAGAGGTATCCTACGAGGAATCCGATGTCATTGATGTGGGTATTGTTATCAGCACGGATGTGGCGGTCGGATCCGAGATTCAGGTGGGAAGTACGGTTACACTGACTGCCAGTGCCGGCCCAACAGGGGTTGAGGTACCCACAGTGACAGGCATCAGCTATGAAGAGGCAAACAGCCGGCTGGTATCTCTCGGATTTGCGGTGACGAAGATGGAAGCGTACTCCGAAACGGTGGAGGCCGGGATTGTAGCAGCCCAGACGCCCTTTGCAGGCAGCAAGGTGCCAAAGGGGACGAACATTACCGTGACGGTCAGCCTGGGGAAAGAGGAGTCGAAGGTTCTTGTGCCCAATCTGATGGGACTTACCGAGATGGACGGTACGCTTAAGGCAATTGAGGCAGGTTTGCAGATAAGCAGTGTTTCCTATGTCTATAGCTCGGAATACGAGGAGGGACAAATCTGCTACCAGAGCTATTCCAATGGCTCCTGGGTAGAGCCTTCTACCGGACTGGAGATTAAGGTCAGCAAGGGGCCGGAGACGCACACCTATAAGTGTAACCTGAGCATTACGGCTCCCACGGCAGAGGAGGCTCCCGATTACAGCGGCGGGTCTGTCAAACTGAAACTGGTGGCGGATGACAATACGGTGCTTCTGGAGACTGCGGTGTCCTCCTTCCCTCAGTCATTTAATTCTTACGGACTGGTTTCTCCGGGGGGAACCCTTACCATGACGTACACTGTTGAAACAGCTCAAAAGGATGAAGAAGGCAATGTGATTTCGACCGGAACAGAGGAAAAGTCCTTTACCAGAAGAATTGAGTTTACGGTGGAATGAGAGGAAGGATGAGGGGAAAGATAATCAAAGGAATCGCGGGATTTTACTATGTTTATTCAGAATCCCGGATATACGAATGCAAGGCAAAAGGCGTATTTCGAAAGGATAAACGTAAGCCTCTGGTGGGTGATGATGTGGAACTGGATGTGCTGGATGAAGAGAAGCTTCTGGGAAATATCAGAGAACTGCTTCCACGGCACAGCGAGTTAATTCGTCCTGCGGTAGCAAATATAGACCAGGCTTTAATCATTTTTTCCATTGTGAAGCCCAGACCGAATTTTAATCTGCTGGACAGATTTTTAATTATGATGGAACAACAGGGGCTTCCCTGTGTCATCTGCTTTAACAAGCAGGATATAGATGAGACCGGAGAAGGGGCAGAGTATGAGCGGATTTACAGCGCATGTGGCTACCGGACCCTGACAGTAAGCGCAAAGCGGGGAGAAGGCATCCCGGAACTGAAGGCGCTTCTTGCCGGAAAGACCACAACGGTCGCAGGTCCCAGCGGTGTGGGAAAATCATCCATTGTAAACAGTCTGCAGTCCGGCATTGTCATGGAGACAGGTCAGATTAGCGAAAAGATTGAGAGAGGAAAGCACACCACGAGACATTCCGAACTGATAGCCGTAGGAGAAAACACCTATATTCTGGATACGCCGGGGTTTAGTTCGCTGGAACTTTTCAATTTGGAGAAAGAGCAGCTGACGCGGTATTATCCGGAGTTTGGGCCGGAGGAAAAATACTGTAAATTTGCGGGCTGTTCCCATGTGACAGAGCCGGTCTGCGGTGTGAAGGATGCTGTTGAAGAGGGAAGAATCAGCAGAATGCGATATGAAAACTATTGTCTGCTCTATGAAGAATTGAAGGATAGAAAAAGGTACTGACTTTCGCATCAATAAGCTGAATCCATTCCTGAGCGGTGATGGCAGCTGCAAAAGTGAAAACTGTTGAAAAAAGAGCCTGATTATGATATGCTTTACAAGTCGAATCAGGCTCTTTTCTTATGCTGTAATGTATAGAAAAGGCCTTGAGGAAAATACGGAAAACAAAGGAGATGTGAATATATATGAAACTGGGAATCGTCGGGTTGCCGAATGTAGGAAAGAGTACGCTGTTCAATTCACTGACAAAGGCGGGGGCAGAATCTGCGAATTACCCTTTCTGCACGATTGACCCCAATATCGGAATTGTGGCGGTGCCGGATGAGAGACTGAAGCTGTTGGGGGATATGTACAAATCTAAGAAGGTGACTCCCGCGGTGATTGAGTTTGTGGACATTGCCGGATTGGTGAAGGGTGCTTCCAAGGGCGAGGGGCTGGGCAACCAGTTTTTGAGCAATATCCGTGAGGTGGATGCCATTGTCCATGTGGTGAGATGCTTTGAAGATACCAATGTGATTCATGTGGACGGCAGTGTAAATCCACTGAGAGATATCGAGACCATCAATCTGGAACTGATTTTTTCCGATCTGGAGGTTCTGGAGAGAAGGATGGCAAAGGTTATCAAGGCAGCCAGAATGGACAAGACCTATGCGAAGGAGCAGGCGCTTTTAGAGCGGCTGAAAGCGCATCTTGAGTCCGGAAAATCAGCAAAGTCCATGGAGATTACGGACGAGGACGAGCTTGCGCTGATGAAGGAATACAATCTTCTGACCTATAAGCCGGTGATTTATGCGGCCAATGTGTCCGAGGATGACCTTGCCGATGACGGAGAATCCAATTCCATGGTGGCTGAGGTAAGAGCGTTTGCGAAGGAAGAGGGCAGCGAGGTCTTTGTTATCTGTGCACAGATTGAGCAGGAGATTTCCGAACTGGATGACGATGAGAAAGCAATGTTTCTGGAGGATTTGGGATTATCCGAGTCCGGTCTGGAAAAACTGATTAAGGCAAGCTATCACATCCTTGGCCTGATGAGCTTTTTGACAGCAGGTGAGGATGAAACCCGTGCATGGACGATTAAAATCGGTACGAAAGCTCCCCAGGCTGCGGGAAAGATTCACTCCGATTTTGAGAGAGGCTTTATTAAGGCTGAGGTTGTAAATTATAAAGACCTGCTGGAGCAGGGTTCTCTTGCTGCCGCCCGCGAAAAAGGACTTGTCGGCATCGAGGGCAAGGACTATGTCGTCAAAGACGGCGATGTAATCCTATTCAGGTTCAACGTGTAGCGAGGAAGGAAACCAAGCGTCTGCGAAGCAGACATTTGGTTTCACCCGAGCGTACAACGAGAAAATCAGGAGCTGCGAAGCAGCGGACAGGCGAAGCCTGAGGATTTTCGAGGTGAAGAGGAAGGAAACCAAGCGTCTGCGAAGCAGACATAAAAGAAAGGACATTTATGAACGCAGGAGATATTGCTTTTCCCAATCTTGGAATTTATCTGAGAGATGTGCCGAAGTCTTTTAGTATATTCGGCTTTGATATTGCCTATTACGGTGTTATCATCGGTCTGGGTGTGCTTGCGGGCATTCTGATGGCGGTACATCAGGCAAAGGTGACGGGCCAGAACCCGGACGATTACTGGGATTTTGCCATTTATGCAGTGATTTTCTCCGTCATCGGAGCGAGAATTTACTATGTTATTTTTGCCTGGGATTATTATAAGGATAACCTTTTGAGTATTTTCAATACCAGAAATGGCGGTATGGCAATTTACGGCGGTGTGATTGCGGCGTTTATAACGCTGTTTGTGTACTGTAAAATCAAGAAGAAGAAACCACTGCTTATGGGCGATACGGCAATGCCCGGACTGCTTCTTGGGCAGGTTATCGGACGCTGGGGTAATTTTATGAACAGAGAGGTGTTCGGAGAGTATTATGATGGCCTTTTCTCTATGCAGCTTCCCATTGAGGCGGTACGGGCGAGGGATATTTCCGAGAACATCGCAGCACATATCCCGGAGGGAGTAAACTATATCAATGTGCATCCTACCTTCCTGTATGAGAGTGTCTGGAATCTGGTGGTGATGATCTTGATGCTGATTTACCGCAAACACAAGAAGTTTGACGGAGAGCTTTGCCTGTTCTATCTGGGGGGATACGGACTGGGCAGATTTATTATTGAAGGCATCCGTACGGATACGCTGTTTATTCCGGGAACTACGGTACCTGTGTCACAGGTTCTGGCGATGGCCATGCTGATTTTTGCTGTTGCAGTGGATGCGGCGGTACGGATTCGCATGAAAAAGAGGCCGGCAGTGGAAGCAGCTGAAGCGGAGACAGCCGGACAGAATGCAGAGGAAGCGGCTTCGGAAACAACAAATTCGGAAGAAAAATAAAAAAAATTTGAAAATAAGGGCAGGCTGTATCAAACATAGATATTCCGTTTGGACGCCTGCCCTTATACTATATCTTGTGGTTTTTAATAAAGGGCGTCCTGCAAAAGTCTTGCAGGGCGCCTTTTTGCCTGGCTTTTTCCAAAACTTTGCACTTGTAAAATCCTTAAGAATATATTAAAATCTACTTAAAAGTGGGATGGATATGGCATCATATCCCATAAAGTGGGATGAAAACCCATTTTCTGACTGGTGGTGATTGCTTTTGTTCATGGGCAGATACAATCATACAATTGATCCGAAAGGCAGGTTGAGTATTCCTTCAAAGTACCGCGAGATTCTTGGAGATGAATTTGTGGTTTCAAAGGGAATGGATGGCTGCTTATTCGTGTATGCAAACGATGATTGGAAAGTCTTTGAAGCAAAGCTTGCGTCACTGCCGCTTATCAACGAGGAAGCGAGACAGTTCGCAAGATTCTTCCTCTCAGGTGCACAGTATGTGACTCTGGACAAGCAGGGACGAATTCTGATGCCGCAGGACTTGCGGGAGTTTGCAGGACTGGAAAAGGATGTTGTGCTGGCCGGAATGGGGGGACGGATTGAAATCTGGAGCCTTGAGAGATGGGAGGCAAACAGCAGTCAGGTAGATATTAACAAGATTTCACAGGGAATGATAAATCTGGGACTTACCATATAGGGAACAGAGGGAGAAAGGATGCCGATGGAATTCAAGCATTATTCCGTGCTTCTCGCGGAGACGATTGAACAACTTGATATAAAGCCGGACGGCATCTATGTGGACGGCACGTTGGGCGGCGGCGGACATGCCTTTGAGGTGTGCAGCCGATTGACGACGGGACATTTCTATGGAATAGACCAGGATGACGCAGCCATTCGGGCGGCAGGAGAGAAGCTGGCACCCTTTGGCGAAAAAGTGACAATCCTGCGCGACAATTACTGCAATATGAGAGCCGCGTTAGCTGCCTGTGGCGTGGAAAAGGTGGACGGTATTGTGCTTGACCTCGGTGTATCCTCCTATCAGTTGGACACGGAGGACAGGGGATTTTCCTATCGCTTTGACGCACCGCTTGACATGAGAATGGACAGACGTGCCGGCCTGACAGCGAGAGATATTGTGAACGGATATTCGGAGGGAGAACTGTACCGCATTATCAGAGACTACGGGGAGGAACAGTTTGCAAAGAATATCGCAAAACACATTGTGAAGGCAAGGGTGGACAAGCCCGTTGAAACTACATTTGAACTGAATGAAATCATCAAGGCCGCCATACCGGCAAAAATGCGACAGAACGGTCATCCCTCCAAGCAGACCTTTCAGGCTATCCGCATTGAGTGCAACAGAGAACTGGAGGTTCTGAAGACGTCACTGGATGATTTCATAGAACTACTGAATCCGGGAGGAAGGCTCTGCATCATTACTTTCCATTCTCTGGAGGACAGAATTGTAAAGACAGCCTTTAAAAAGAACGAAAATCCCTGTACCTGCCCGCCCGAATTTCCCGTATGTGTGTGCGGAAAGATATCAAAGGGAAGCGTGATAACGAAAAAACCGATTCTTCCGGGAGAAAAGGAATTGGAAGAAAACAGTCGCTCTAAAAGCGCAAAACTCAGGGTGTTTGCCCGAAAATAAACAGATTTGGAGAGTATAAATATTATGAGCCAGAACAGAAGGAACTATGGACAGGCTACATATGACAAGAGCAGAAACGTAAGGAGCGGAAGGAACCGCAGCGAGTACGTTTATGGGAATACTGTGCGGAAAATCGCCCCTGCAGTACCCTTTGAGGATGTCCCTGAAAGACATCCCGCCCCTGCAGTGCGGAAGAACCGTGAAAAGGCGCGCCGCATGAGCTTTGGGTACGTGTTGTTTCTGGCGGCAGCTATGTGCACGGCAGCGTTTGTGCTGATTCATTACATTCAGCTGCAGGGAGAACTGACCCAGAAGACAAAGTCTGTGGCAGCAAAGGAAGTGCAGCTGAACAATCTGAAGGTCGCAAATGATGAGGAATACAACAGAATTACAAGCAGCATCGACCTGGAGGAGATTAAGAGAGTGGCAATCGGTGAGCTTGGCATGATTTATGCACAGGAAGGACAGATTGTGACCTATACGAACGAAAAAAATGATTACATGCGCCAGGTGGGGCAAAATTAACCGTACTCATGGAGAACAATTGGCAGAGGTGTTATAATTGAGCAAACAAAAATCAAATAAGTTTTCCATAAAGATGCAAAAAAAGCTGGTGGTACTGTTCCTGTTTGTACTGCTGGCTTTTGCCGGATTAAGTGTAAGGCTTTTCTGGCTGGCAAGGGAGAAGGAAAACCAGTATCAGAAACAGGTGCTGTCCCAGCAGGAGTACAGCTCCACAACGCTCCCATACAGAAGAGGAGATATTGTGGATGCCAGAGGAACCAAGCTTGCGACAAGTGAGAAGGTATATAATCTGGTGATTGATGCAAAGGTAATGAACACGGAGCTGTCCGGGAAAAAGCCATATCTTGAGCCGACTCTGGAAGCGCTGGGGCAATATTTTGAACTTGATATGTCAGCAATCAGGGAGCATGTGACAACGAACACCACTTCTTCCTGGTATGTGCCGTTAAAACGATTGAGCTACGATGAGATCAGCGGTTTTCTGGCTGCCCAGGAAGAAAATTCCAGTATCAAGGGGGTCTGGTTCGAAGAGGAATACAAGAGAGTGTATCCCTATGGTTCTCTTGCGGCAGATGCGATAGGCTTTACCAGTACGGACGGACAGGGGAATTACGGTCTGGAGGAATATTACAATGATGTTTTAAACGGAATCAATGGAAGAGAGTATGGTTATTTGAACGACGACCTTGCTTTGGAGAGAACCGTGAAGGCAGCTGTGGACGGAAATACCATTCACACCACTATCGACACAAATGTACAGATGATTGTGGAGAAGTATCTGCAGAAATTCATGGAAGAGCATAAGAATGAGTTTAAGGAGGGTAACGGTGCCGAAAATGTCGGCTGTATTATGATGTGGGTAGATACGGGTGAAATTCTGGCCATGGCAAGCTATCCCACCTATGACCTGAATGATACGCGCAATACGAACAGTCTGCTCGGCTCCATGATGGTGGAGCAGGTGACCAATGCAAACGGCTATTATGAGATAAAGAAAAACGGAACGGTCATAAACGAGTCAGTGCTGGACTCTATGAGCGATGATCAGATTTACCTGAATTTGAATAATCTATGGAAAAATTATTGTATCTCCAATACTTACGAGCCCGGTTCCACGGCAAAGCCCTTTACCGTGGCGGCGGCTCTGGAAACGGGAGCCATTTCTCCCAACGCTACCTTTGAGTGTAATGGGTCTCTGGAAATCGGCGGATATACAATCAAATGTCATAACAGGTACGACGGAACGCTGACCCTGCAGGGTGCTGTGGCGAAATCCTGCAATGTGGCCATGATGAGGATTGGACAGACTCTGGGAAAAGAGCAGTTCTGTGAATATCAGGAAATATTTAATTTCGGATTAAAAACAAATATAGATTTGGCAGGTGAGGCAAGAACTGCCAGCCTGATTTATGATGTGGAAGATATGGGTCCGACAGATCTTGCAACAAATACCTTTGGACAGAACTTTAACGTTACCATGATACAGTTGATGACGGGCTTTTGCTCCCTGATTAACGGCGGCTATTACTATGAGCCTCACATGGTGGACAAGATTACTAATGCGGCCGGTGCGACAGTACAGAATATTGAGCCGAGAGTTTTGAAGCAGACGATATCGGAAACCACCTCTGCCTACATCAGACAATATTGTACGGCGGTTGTGACGGAAGGAACCGGAAAGACGGCGAGGCCGGCAGGCTATATGATAGGCGGAAAGACAGGTACTGCGGAGACAATTGACCCCAATACGCATCAGCGTTCCGCTACAGATCATGTGGTGTCCTTCATTGGCTTCGCACCGGCGGATGAACCGCAGATTGCCATTTATGTTGTGGTTGACCGCCCGAATGTGAGTCATCAGGGTGATGCCAAATATGCCACCGGCATTGTGCGGAACATTCTGACAGAGGCTCTGCCTTATCTGAATATTTTCATGACAGAGGAACTGAGTGAGGAAGAAGTAGAGGAACTGGAGGCACGTCAGCTGGAAATTACAACCCAATATACAGAGAAGCCTGAGGATGAGGGACTGGAAGACGAAGAAAGCGGGCAGGGAACCGGAAATAATGCAGGGGACGCACCCCAGTGGATGAGCTTCCCCGTTGACCCGGAGTCCGGTTATCGCGTTGACCCGGCTACAGGAGACCAGTACGATGCCCAGACAGGAATTCTGATTGGCAGCGGGGAGACAAACCTTGGAGGGGATGTGCCTATCAATCCCAATATAGAGTAAGCAAAAGCTTGTTGATATGAGACTTTCGGGTAAATAGCAACAAGTTTTTGCTTTCAAGTTGCAAACAGGCGTTAAATCCTGTATACTGAAAAATGGAAAATTACGATGAAGAAAGTCTGCTTTCAGAAAAAAGAAAAGGAAGATAAGTTTATGAAGATAATGCCGAATCGTCTGGACCGTGGATTTTTGAAATATCAGGAGGAATTTGAGGCGAAGGCCATAGAGGTGCTTCGCTCCGGCTGGTATGTTCTGGGGAAGGAAGTAGAGTCCTTTGAGCAGGAGTTTGCCGCTTATACGGGGGCAAAGTACTGTGTGGGACTGGCAAGCGGTCTGGATGCACTCTGGCTGGCGTTCCGTATTCTGGGTATCGGCGCAGGGGATGAGGTGCTTGTGCAGGGCAATACATATATTGCAAGTGTCATGGGAATTACCATCAACGGGGCAACGCCCGTTTTCGTGGAGCCGGATGAGTATTTTAATCTGGATACGGAGAAGCTGGAAGAGAAGATTACAGAAAAAACAAAGGCGATTCTGGTGGTGCACCTGTATGGACAGGCCAGCCGTATGGATGAAATTGTCAGAATCTGTAAGAAACACAATCTGCGTCTTGTGGAAGACTGTGCCCAGTCGCACGGAGCATGCTTTGACGGAAAAATGACAGGAACCTTCGGAGACATCGGCTGCTTTTCCTTCTATCCATCCAAAAATCTGGGGGGCTTCGGAGACGGTGGCGCCATTGTGACGGACGATGCGAAGATTGCGGCAGACATGAAGATGTACCGCAATTACGGAAGTGAGAAGAGATATTATAATAAGGTGGTAGGCGCCAATTCCAGACTGGACGAGCTGCAGGCCGGTCTGCTGAGGGTGAGATTATCTCATCTGCAGGAACTGACCGAGGAGCGCAGGCAGCTGGCGGAAAATTATAGCAGGGGCATCAGAAATGAGCGTATTAAACTGCCCGCTGTACGTGAACATGCGACAAGCGTCTGGCATCAGTATGTCATTCAGTGCGAGGACAGAAATCAGCTGATTGATTATCTGAACGAACGAGGCATAGGAACTATCATTCATTATCCCATTCCGCCGCATTTATCGGAGGCTTACGGGTATCTTGGATATGGCAGGGGAAGCTTCCCGATAACGGAGCATGATGCGGACACAGTGTTGTCCATTCCCATGTACAACGGCATGACGCCGGAGGAACAGCAGGCGGTTATTGAAGGTCTGAATGCATTTTAGGAGTGAATGAAACATGAAATTATCTGAACAGTATAAGCTGATTTATTTTAAGGATTTGGGAGACGAGAGAGGCAACCTGGTGGTAATTGAGGGGGAGGGCATGGATATTCCCTTTGATATCAAAAGAGTGTTTTATATCTATGGCTCCGATGATACTGTGGTGCGTGGGCAGCATGCAAACAGGGAGACGGAATTCCTGCTGGTGAACGTTGGCGGAAGCAGCAAGGTGAGAGTGGATAATGGGACGGAGTCGGAGGTAATCGTGCTGGACAAGCCGGGCATGGGGCTGTATCTGCCACCTATGCTCTGGAAGGATATGTATGATTTTTCCACCGATTCGATTTTGCTGGTTCTGGCAAGTCGCCATTACGACGGAAATGAGTACATCCGTGACTATCAGGAATATTTGAAAGAAATGCAGGCAGAGGTGAAAGGATAAGCATATATGAGCAAGTTATCAATCGTTGTTCCGGTTTACTATAACGAAGATACTCTGATGGATCTGTACCGGGATATGCAGACAAAGATTCTGGGGGAAATAGGAGATTATGAGCTGGTGTTCGTGGATGACGGCTCGGGGGACAGCTCATGGAAAATTATGAATGAAATTAAGGACATGGATTCTGAGCATGTCCAGCTTGTAAAGCTGTCCAGAAATTTCGGAGAGCATGCGGCACTGTTGGCGGGCTTAAGCGTCTGCACGGGGGATTGTGCCGTGACGAAGCAGGCCGATTTGCAGGAGGATTCCACTCTGATTCTGGAGATGTATGAGAGCTGGAAAAAGGGAAATAAAGTGGTGTTGGCAGTGAGAAGGTCCAGAGACGAGAACCGTGTCAAGGTGTTTTTCGCCAACCTTTATTATGCTATGGTCCGCAAGTTTGTGAATAAGAACATGCCGGAGGGGGGCTGTGACTGTTACCTGATTGACAGGAAGGTAATTGAAGTGCTGGAGAGGCTGGACGAGAAGAATTCCAGTCTGACGCTTCAGGTGCTGTGGGCGGGCTTCCAGACGGATATGGTCTATTTTGACAGGAAGGACCGTGAAAAGGGAAAATCGCGTTGGACTTTTGCAAAGAAACTGAAGCTGGTGCTTGATTCCATGATGAGCTTTTCCTATGTGCCCATTCGTTTTATGACCTACATCGGTGTGGTTTTTGATATCTTTGCATTGATTCTTCTGGTGAGTGTGCTGGTGGAATTTTTCAGCAAGGGAGTGCCTATTACAGGCTGGTCTTCTCTGATGTGTGTAATCCTTCTCTCCTCGGGACTGATTCTTTCCATGCTGGGCATCCTGGGCGAGTACCTGTGGAGAACGCTGGATGCTTCGCGGACAAGACCTCCTTATATCATTGACGAGCATAAACCGTCGGCAGAGCAGGAGAAGAAGGAAGAGTGAAAGCATCCGGAAAAAGTTTTTGGCAATTTATAAAATTTGTTTTTGTCGGTATTTCCAACACGCTTATCAGCGAGGGCGTGTATGCCGTTCTGGTCTTTTTTAAGGTGCACTATCTTCCGGCCAGCTTTATCGGTTTTTCCCTGAGTGTAGTCAATGCATACTACTGGAGCAGCAGATATGTGTTCAAGGAACAGGAGGACGGCGAAAAAAGAGTCTGGTGGAAGGTGCTTGCCAAGACCTATGTTGCGTATTTCTGGGGATATCTGGTGAATGCAGCGCTGCTTGTGCTGTGGATTGACATTCTGGGCATCGGCAGACTGATGAAGCCTCTGGAAAACTGGTGCATGGTGAGAGGCTTTGAGGCTCTGGATGCCGAATTTTGGGGAAATATTCTGGCAGCGTTCATCAATCTGCTGATTACAGTGCCCATGAATTTTGTGATAAATAAGTACTGGGCGTACAGACAAAAGAAGAAGGGTTAGGGACTTTTTGACATAACCTCATAAAAATGGGAATACAGTATAGTAACCCCTTTTTATGAGGTTTTGTATGTTGACGGATAATAACAAAATCTTTCACAGAAAGAAAATTCTGACTATATTTCTGATGTGCGCGGGTGTTCTGGTATTCCTTTTCGGCAGACTTGTTTATCTTTGCGTGTGGCGCGCAGAACACTATTCCCAGATGGCGACAGACCTCCATGAGAGGGAGAGGAGCATCAAGGCTGCGAGGGGGCGCATTCTGGACAGAAACGGGGTTGTACTGGCGGATAATAAGACCGTGTGTACTGTTTCGGTCATTCACAATCAGATAGAGAATCCGGAGGCTGTGATAGAAATGCTCTGCAGAGAGCTTGAACTGTCGGAGGAGTATGTGACGAAGCGCGTGGAAAAGTATTCCTCCATGGAGCGCATCAAGAGTAATGTGGATAAGGCTGTCGGCGACCGCATCAGGGAATATGACATGGCGGGGGTAAAGGTGGATGAGGACTACAAGCGGTATTATCCCTACGGAGAGCTTGCCAGCAAGGTGTTAGGCTTTACCGGCGGAGACAATCAGGGCATCATCGGACTGGAGGTTGTCTACGAGGAATATCTGCAGGGAGAGCCGGGAACCATTCTGACAGTCACCGATGCCAAGGGCATTGAGGTAGAGGCGGCGGGCGAACGCCGCATTGAGCCTGTGAGCGGACAGGATTTATGTATCAGCATGGACAGAAACATTCAGGCCTATGCCACGCAGCTGGCGGTTCAGGCATGCGCTGCAAAGCAGGCGGACAGCGTTTCCATTCTGGTGATGAATCCGAAAAACGGAGAGATTTACGCAATGGTGAATGTGCCCGAGTTTGACCTCAACAATCCGTACGACCTGCCGGAAGGAACATCGGAGGAGCTTACCGCGGAAGAGAAGCAGAATCTCCTGAATGGTATCTGGCGGAACGGCTGCATCAATGATACCTATGAGCCGGGTTCCACCTTTAAAATTATTACTGCCGCGGCGGGACTGGAGGAAGGCGTAGTCACCCCTGAGAGCTCCTTCAACTGTCCGGGCTTTATCGTGGTGGATGACAGAAAAATCAGATGTCATAAAATAGCCGGGCATGGTTCCCAGACCTTTACCCAGTGCATGATGAATTCCTGTAACCCGGCGCTGATTACAGTGGGACTCAGGCTGGGGGTAGACAATTATTACAAATATTTTGAACAGTTTGGACTGAAGAAAAAAACAGGAGTCGATTTACCCGGCGAGGCGGCTACCATCATGCACAAAAAGGAGGATATGGGAAATGTGGAGCTTGCTACCGTGGCCTTCGGACAGTCCTTTCAGATTACGCCCATTCAGCTCGTGACGACTGCCTCTTCCATTATCAACGGGGGAAACAGGATTACGCCGCACTTTGGAGTGAAAACACTGGATGCGGAAGGAAATGTGGTCCAGACCTTTGAATATCCGGTGGAGACGGGGATTGTTTCCGGGGAGACAAGTGCTACCATGCGGGAAATTCTGGAGATGGTAGTGGCGGAAGGGTCGGGGAAAAATGGTGCGGTGGAGGGCTTTCGCATCGGTGGGAAGACGGCAACCAGCCAGACACTGCCCAGAGGCAGCGGCAGATATATTGCTTCCTTTGTAGGGTTTGCCCCTGCGGATGATCCGCAGGTGATTGCACTTGCCGTTGTGAACAATCCGCAGGGTGTCTATTATGGAGGGCAGGTGGCTGCCCCGATTATTCGTCAGCTTTTTGAAAATATTCTTCCGTATTTGGGAATAATGGAGTATAATTAAACGATGAGCAAAACTACGATTATGTCTGTCATGCTTTCTTTTGCAATCAGCGCTCTGACCGGACCGGTGGTGATTCCGGTGTTGAAAAGGCTGAAAATAGGTCAGACTGTCAGGGAGGAAGGGCCGTCGGCTCATCTCAAAAAGGCAGGTACGCCTACAATGGGAGGCATTCTGATTCTGTTCAGTGTGACGGTGACGACATTGCTCTTTATGAAGGACTATCCAAGGGTTGCACCTATCCTTTTTTTGACGGTGGGCTTTGGAATGATTGGGCTTCTGGACGATTACATAAAAGTTGTATGCAGACGTTCCATGGGGCTTTCGCCACTGCAAAAGCTGTTGGGACAGCTGTTGGTTACAGGAGTATTTGCGTGGTATCTGCTGCATTATACGGATGTCAGTCTTGCGATGAAGATTCCCTGGCTGCCGGGACAGTATCTGGATTTTGGCTCCTGGAATGTACCCATTCTTTTTTTTATTGTGTTGGGAACGGTCAACGGTGCTAATTTTACGGACGGTCTGGACGGATTGGCGGGAAGCGTCACGGTGATTATCGCAGTGTTTTTTACCGTGGTGGCAGTTGGAAGCGGAAGCGGTATTGAACCGGCTACCTGTGCGGTGACGGGTGCGCTTCTGGGATTTCTGCTCTTTAATGTGCATCCGGCTGAGGTGTTTATGGGAGACACAGGTTCTCTGGCTTTGGGAGGCTTTGTAGCTGCCTGCGGGTATATGATGCAGATGCCTCTTTTCATCGCAATCGTAGGAATGATATATATGGTAGAGGTGGCTTCCGTCATCCTTCAGGTGACATATTATAAGCTGAGCGGAGGAAAGAGAATCCTTAAAATGGCTCCGCTGCATCACCACTTTGAGCTGTGTGGCTGGTCGGAAACCAGGATTACAGCGTTGTTTACGGTTATAACGGCTCTGATGTGCCTGCTGGCGCTGACGGGCTTACACGAAATCAGTTGAGGAGAAAGAAGGTTGTTCTGTTATGAAAAAAGGAGAGAAGTGTCTTGTCATTGGCTCGGGTATCAGCGGAATCGGTTCTGTCGGGCTCCTGGAGCACATGGAGGCGGAGGTGGTACTGTATGACAGCAATGAGAAGCTGACAGTGGAGGAGCTGCAGAGAAAGCTGCCCGAAGGCAGTAAGGCTCTCTGCGTTGTGGGTGAACTGTCCGAAAGGATTAAGAAGGAAACGGAGACAGTCGTCCTAAGTCCCGGAGTGCCGGTAGATATTCCTCTGGTAAAGGAACTGAGAGAAAACGGCGCGAAGATTATGGGAGAGATTGAACTGGGGTATCAGCTGGAGCAGGGAAGAGTTGTTGCCATTACCGGAACCAACGGGAAAACCACTACAACGACGCTGATGGGCGAAATTATGAAGGCATACCTTGGTGAGGACAAAGTATTTGTAGTGGGCAATATCGGAAATCCCTATACCTCTGAATGCTTAAAGACCGCAGCAGATACGGTTACGGTGGGAGAAATCAGCTCCTTCCAGCTGGAGACAATCAGAGATTTTCATCCGGCGGTATCCGCTATCCTGAATATCACGCCTGACCATTTGAACCGCCATCATACGATGGAGGCTTATGTGAAGGCAAAAGAGAATATCACGCTGAATCAGGGACCGAAGGAGACTTGCGTCCTGAACTATGAGAATGAATATACAAGAGATTTCGGCTCAAGATGTCCGGCAGAAGTTGTCTTTTTCTCCTCTGCGAGAGAATTGAAGGATGGCTATTTCCTGAGGGGGGATAAGATTGTAAAGAGTGTGGACGGGCGTGAACAGGTGCTTATGGACATCCATAAGGACATGAATCTGGTGGGAATCTGCAATGTGGAGAATGTAATGGCTGCCATTGCCATTGCAGAAGGTATGGGAGTACCCATGGACATTATTCTCTCTGTCATCAGGGATTTCCACGCTGTGGAACACAGGATTGAGTTTGTCGCAACCAAAGGAGGCGTGGATTATTACAACGACTCCAAGGGGACGAATCCCGATGCGGCAATTCAGGGTATAAAGGCCATGAGTAAGCCGACCATTCTGATTGGTGGCGGCTATGACAAGCAGAGTGAATATGACGAATGGATTGAGAGCTTTGACGGAAAGGTAAAGTGGCTTGTTCTCATCGGGCAGACCCGTGAGAAGATTGCGGAGTGTGCCAGAAAGCACGGTTTTGACAAAATCCGTTTTGCGGAGACCTTTGAGGAATGCCTGAAGCTTTGCACGGAGCTGGCTGAAAGCGGAGATGCGGTGCTTTTGTCACCCGCCTGTGCCAGCTGGGGAATGTTCCCGAACTATGAGGTCAGAGGGGAACAGTTTAAGGAATACGTCAGGGGGCTTATGTAAGGAGAGTATATGGCGTCACGCAGTACAGCAAAACGAAGAAGAAAAGAACAATCTGAATATTTTTTTGACTATAGTCTCTTATTTATTGTGCTGTTCCTACTGGGCTTCGGGCTTGTGATGATTTATTCGGCCAGTTCCTATGAGGCATATCAGGATTTTAATGATGAGGCATATTATTTAAAGAAGCAGCTGATTGCCATTATCATCGGGCTGGTGATGATGATTATCGTGGCAAATATCCCCTATCATTTCTGGGAGCGATTTGCATTGCTCGGCTATGTGTTTTCCATGGCTCTCGTACCGCTTGTATTAACGCCGCTCGGTGTGGAATCACACGGCGCGCGCCGCTGGATCCGGATTCCCGGAATCGGGCTGAATCTACAGCCGGCAGAGGTGGCAAAGCTGTGCATGATTTTGTTCCTGGCTACCATGGTGTGCAAGATGGGAAAAGGCGTGCGTAAAATGAAGGGCTTTCTTTTTATGATACTGCTTCCGATGCCGGTGGTGCTGGAGGTCTATCTGATTACAAAAAATTTAAGCTCCGCTATTATTATTCTGGGTATTTCCGTGCTGATGGTTTTTGTGGCAAGCCCTGATTATAAGAAGTTTGTGATCATGGGACTTTTGGGAGTGGCAGCCGTGGCTGTGCTGCTCTTTTTCATCATTTCTTCGGGAGGAGAGGGCGGCTTTCGAAGTGACCGTATCATTGCCTGGCTTGACCCGGAGAGCGCTGCACAGGGAACGGGCTTTCAGACCCTGCAGGCCCTGTACGCCATCGGAAGCGGCGGCATCTGGGGAAAAGGACTGGGGCAGAGTATGCAGAAGCTCAGCTTCCTGCCGGAGGCGCAGAACGATATGATTTTCTCCATCATATGTGAGGAATTGGGGCTGTTTGGTGCCATTGCCATCATTCTTATGTTTATCATGCTTCTCTGGCGTATGATGGTGATTGCAAACAATGCTTCCGACCTTTTTGGGGCCATGCTTGTGGTGGGTGTCATGGGACATATCGCCATACAGGCAATTTTGAACATTGCGGTTGTGACAAATACCATTCCGAACACTGGAATTTCCCTTCCCTTTATCAGTTACGGAGGGTCATCCGTTATGTTTCTGCTGATTGAAATAGGACTGGTCTTAAGTGTTGCGAAGCGGATTCAGTTGAAGGAACTGTAGAGTGCGAAGGGTACACGCACGAAAGCGAACCTTGATACATAGGATAGAACAGGTCTTTTAGTTTGATACCGGATGGTGGTCTATGGATTCTATTCGTATTCAGGGCGGTATCGCCCTGCAGGGAAAGGTTCGTGTACAGGGCTCAAAAAATGCTTCGCTGCCTATTTTGGCTGCAACCCTGCTTGTGGGGGAGGGGTCTTTTATCAGAAATTGCCCCAGAATTGCCGATGTGTATGCCATGGTCAGCCTCCTGAAAAGCCTTGGCTGTGAGGTGTCGTGGCAGGAGCAGGGGATTTTCATTGATTCTGCCAGAGTGAGGCGGGAGGAGATGAAATCCGAGGCAGTGACAGGAATGCGTTCTTCTCTTTGCCTTCTGGGCGCTTTGATTGGAAGGTGTGGAGAGGCTGTCATGGAGTATCCCGGTGGCTGTGTGATAGGCAAGCGTCCCATTGATCTGCATCTTGCAGCTCTTGGCAGTATGGGTGTTGTGTTTCGGGAGGAAAACGGACTGCTGCATGCTGCGGCGTCTGAACTTCACGGAGCGGAGATTGTTCTGCCGAAGCAGAGCGTCGGCGCTACGGAGAATGTTATTTTGGCGGGGGTTATGGCAGAAGGAGATACGATTCTGCACGGTGCATCAAGAGAACCTGAGGTAGTGGCTCTCTGCAGGTATTTGCAGCAATGCGGAGCAGATATAGAGGGAGAGGGTACAGACTGTCTTATCATTCATGGAGGGTGTACGCTGTACGGAACAGAATTTCGTATTCCGGCAGACCGGATAGTGGCAGGTACTTACCTGCTGGGATGTATTGGAATCGGTGGAAGTATTTTTCTGGAAGAGGCACCGGGTGAGGAAATGAGTGAGGTTCTCTGCGTTGCGGAACAGATGGGAGGCAGAATCTGCCTTTCGGAGGAAGGCATCTATGTGCAGGCACCGGAAAGGCCAGGGGCGGTTCCGCTCATTGCTACCGCCCCCTATCCCGGTTTTCCCACAGATTTACAGTCGGTAGCACTTGCAGCATCTACTGTGGGGACGGGGGAGACAATCATAGAAGAGACAATTTTTGAGAATCGTTTCCGAATTGTGAAGGAATTGGAAAAGCTGGGTGCTCTGGTGGAACAGCTGGATGAAAGAAGAGTACTGGTTCATCCGGTCTCCGGACTTAAGGGGGCGCAGGTGACGGCAAGAGAACTGAGGGGAGGAGCAGCACTGGTGGTTGCGGGTCTCATGGCCCAGGGAGAAACCATAGTTGACGGCTGTTCGTATATTTACCGCGGATATGAAAATATTTGCAGGGATTTCAGAGAGTTAGGAGCGCGTGTGATAAGTGTCTAAGGGCAAAAGAGCAATACGGGTGCTCGCAGTGGCTGCTGTTTTGATAGCGGTGGCTCTGGGAGGGGGATATTATATCAGAAATACCTATACTGTCCGCACGGTATATGTGGAGGGTAATGTACACTATACGGAGGATGAAATCAAGGATATTGTCATGGATGGTGTGCTGGGGGATAATTCCCTCTATCTCTCCCTGAAATACAGGAACAAGGGGATAGAGGGAATCCCCTTTGTGGACGTAATGGACGTGTCTGTGCTTGCGCCGGATACCATTAAGATTACGGTGTACGAAAAGATGCTTACCGGCTATGTGAAGTATCTTGACACTTATATGTACTTTGATAAGGACGGCTATGTGGTGGAAAGCTCCAGCGTCAGGACTGCAGGAGTTCCCCAGATTACCGGGCTGGAGTTTGACCATATCGTGCTGGGAGAGGCGCTTCCGGTAGAAAATTCAGATGTGTTCGACAGTATTTTGAATATTACAAAGCTTCTTAAGAAGTATGCGCTTTCTTCCGACAAAATTTATTTCAGCAAGTCGGGTGACATCACGGTTTATTTCGATGAAGTAAAGGTTGCTCTGGGAAATGACACAACAACCCTGGAGGACAAGCTGATGCTCTTGCCGGAGCTTTTGCCCAGTCTGGAAGGAAGGAACGGAACGCTTCAGATGCAGACTTACGATGAGAGCGGCGGAAAGTATACCTTTAAGCCGGAATGATGGCTGATGGCAGTTCAGCCATGCCGCTCTGCTTTGCAGTTCAGCCATGCCGCCCTGCCTTGCAGTTCAGCCATGCCGCTCTGCTTTGCAGTTCAGCCATGCCGCCCTGCCTTGCAGTTCAGCCATGCCGCCCTGCTTTGCAGTTCAGCCATGCCGCCCTGCCCCAATCTCGATTCCGCCGCTGCGCGGCTTCTTCGTTGCTTCGCAACTGCGAATCGAGATTTTGTCAGAGCGCCATATGGAAATACATGCCCGCTTCGGGCTTTGTGAGCAAGCTCCCACGCCTGAATCGTTCATGTATTTCCGCATGGCTGAACTTTTTCAAAAAATGGTTGATTAATTTGGAAAATGATTATATGATAGACTATATGGAATTTTATTGTGCAAAAGGAGGACATACCCTTGCTTGAGATTAAGACGAATGATGCTGAATCTGCTGCTAAAATCATCGTAGTTGGTGTAGGCGGCGCAGGTAACAATGCTGTAAATAGAATGATTGATGAACAAATTGACGGAGTAGACTTTATCGGTGTCAACACGGATAAGCAGGCACTTCAGCTCTGCAAGGCACCCAAGCTTCTTCAGATTGGAGAAAAGCTGACAAAGGGACTTGGAGCAGGAGCAAAGCCTGAAGTGGGTGAGAAAGCTGCCGAGGAGAGTTCTGAGGAAATTTCCGCAGCATTGAAGGGTGCAGACATGGTATTCGTGACCTGCGGCATGGGTGGCGGTACGGGTACGGGTGCAGCCCCCGTAGTGGCAAAGCTGGCAAAAGAGATGGGTATTCTGACGGTAGGTGTTGTGACGAAGCCCTTCCGTTTTGAGGCGAAGGCACGTATGGTTAATGCACTCAACGGTATTGAGCGCATCAAGGAAAATGTTGACACTCTGATTGTTATTCCCAATGACAAGCTGCTTGAAATCGTGGACAGGCGTACCACTATGCCGGAGGCCCTTAAGAAAGCAGATGAAGTGCTTCAGCAGGCAGTTCAGGGTATAACAGATTTGATTAACGTACCCTCAGTTATTAATCTTGACTTTGCAGATGTGCAGACAGTTATGAAAGACAAGGGAATTGCACATATCGGTATCGGAGAAGGAAAGGGCGATGACAAGGCTCTGGAGGCTGTTAAGATGGCAGTGGAAAGTCCCTTGCTGGAGACAACTATTTCCGGTGCAAGCCATGTCATTATCAACGTATCAGGCGACATTACGCTGGCAGATGCCAGTGATGCTGCAGGCTATGTACAGAATCTGGCAGGCGAGGATGTCAACATTATTTTCGGTGCAATGTATGATGATTCCAAGTCTGATTCCTGTACCATTACCGTGATTGCTACAGGGCTTGAGGATGTGGCAGCGGGCGCTCCTGTCCAGTCCAGACTGGGTGCAGGTACGGCCTACAGACAGCCTACCTCGCATATTACTCCCAAATCGCTGAAGGATTTAAATGTACAGCCCGGTGTTGCAGGACAGCCCGGTACGATTCAGCCCGGCGTCAGAACGGCTCCCGGAATCCAGAAGCCTGTGGACATCAGAAGCTCTGTTGAGGAGAAAACATTAAAGATTCCTGATTTCCTGCAGAGAAAATAAAAAATCGGAACATACATGAAATAAAACCCAGGCACACAGCTGTCTGGGTTTTTTACGTATAAAATAAATTGTTTCGTCATGTCGAAAAAAACACTTCTTTTTCATCTCGTTTTTGACAAATTCCATAGCGGTATCCCCTTATAATCATTGTGAAAAGGATGATGCAAATGCACTATGAACTTTATGTTGACAGCCTGTTTTTGATTAACTTCGGAATGAATCTGTACCTATTGATGTTTGTAAACCGGAGTACCTTCCGGACAGCGCAGCCCTGGAGGATTTTTTTGGGAGCGGTGTTCGGAGGTGTGAGCTTTCTGCTGTTGTTCTGGGTGTCAGTGCCACTTATCTGCCGTCTGCTTGTGGGAATTTCGGCCGGTACAATCGGAATGCTTTTGATTGCTTTTCCTGTGAGAAATATGAGAATGTTTCTGAAGCTGTTGGAGAGACTGCTTGTCTGCGCCTTTTGTATGGGAGGGCTGCAGTTTTTTCTGATACGCCTTGTGCCGGCTTTCAGACAATGGCTGACAGGAGTGTGGGGGATTCT
>JBJEJG010000156.1:0-2034 GCA_051877795.1 Acetatifactor sp. | reverse complement strand
CCAGCAGGCAGATAACAATGCTGCCCGCATTTGCTTTTAATTTTTGGATCATGCCCGAATCCTCTCTTTCGGTAAAAAATAGCTGCCTGCACCGTGCAACACGATGCAGGCAGCGCAACAAGAATCACACCCTACAAAGAAATGCCTTTGCATTATGTTGCGATTATATTAATGATACGATTTGTGGCCTTCTCAACGTTTGGCATAGGATACCAGAATGCAAACATAAATTATCATGCAGCCTTTATTTCAGTCGCAAAGGGAGAAACATTGCACAGTTATTTATTTTGCATTGGAGGGTTCTTGCCCGGATAGAGGGTAGGATATTCCTCAATATTATTGATCAGCGTGAGGACCGTCTTCTCCATTTCCCGAATCTTCATAGGATTGACCTTTGGCAAATCCTTGGCCGTAATCGGGCCATCGATATTCTGAACTTTTTTCAGCTGTGCAATGATATAGCGCAGATCATAGAAGGTAGGTGCCACCTCCAAAGGCTTTTTTTCTACCCCTGAAAGAGCATATGCTGCATACATACCGGTGCGGCAGGAAGTCTCCACGGTAAATACCGCATCCTCCGGCGTCTCCACATACTGGCCGATAAATGCCAGGTTGGTACAGCCATCAGGCACAACCTTGGGCCTATCTGAAATATGGCGAGGCATAAACTGGCTGGTGATGTAGGGCATCATGCAGGTGGAGACATAGGTGTGTGACAGCAACTCATCTTTGAGATCCAGCATATCAAAATGGTACAGCATTTCGGTCATGATTTCATCGCCGGTGCAGTCACACATGGGCTTTTTGATATAGTTGCCCGGACGCTCTCCCCACAGACCATAGCCCCAGCCAACCTGAACATTCTCCGGTTGGTTCGGGAAATAAGGGGCGTGATATGGTATGTAGGAAATATCCCAGTTAGACTCCGGGAAGGAAATAATACCGGTCTCCCCGATAGGACTTCCGGATTTCTCCTGAATACGGCGGTGG
Source organism: Acetatifactor sp. (assembly GCA_051877795.1). Classification (GTDB taxonomy): domain Bacteria; phylum Bacillota; class Clostridia; order Lachnospirales; family Lachnospiraceae; genus Acetatifactor. The sequence goes on along the minus strand of JBJEJG010000156.1, from coordinate 1,044 downwards.
AACTCCGGGAAATCAGTAAAGGTCGGGAAGAAACTCACCCACTTCGTTTTGTCAATATCCGAGAGGAATACTTCCGGACGGCCAAATTTGGAATCCAGTTTCGCCAGCTTTTCCCACACGGTAAAAACGCCGCGGTGTTCCGTGTCCCGGTTGGTCGGTGCAACGGTATGGTTATCACCGAAGGCGGAATTCTGGCTCATACTACCGTTGGTGAAGAACACCATATCCTCTGGCGCCACGGTCAGAATATCTTCCTTTCCATCACTTTCATACCGCAAGCCAGTGACCGTATTGTGGTCATCTGTCATCAGGATTTCTGTCACATTGGTTCCGACGCGGAACTGCACACCTTTATCCTTGAGCCAGGCAAGAATAGGTGCAATAATGGCATCGTACTCATTCAGATCGGTATGCAGAATTCCGTGCAGATAGTCACTTTCCGGCATAAAATGAGTAAAGCGGCGGAAGTACCGCTTGGCCTCAATGGCGCTGTGATATTGCTTAAAGGCCAGCATGTTGTGGAAGGTCAGCCACAGATTGGAATGGAAGAAGCTATCAGGGAACACATCGGCGATGGTTTTGCCCTCCAGTTCCTTCTCGTCGCAGAACAGGACAAACATCAAAGCCTGCAAGCAGTCTTCATCCATGGTAAAATCATGACAGGGAATGCTCTCTCCCTGTACCACTAGACGGTACTCATTGTGCAGGGGATGCTCGTAGTTGAAGTCCCACACATCGTCCAACACCGTGCGCCCTGGATTACGTAAGGATGGAACTTTGGAGCAGATGTTCCAGAGACATTCCATCTGAGGTTCCAGTTCACGCTCACCCCGGCAAAGATATCCGGTCTGGGCATTACCAGTGCCGTCCATAGAACCGCCGATAGCTGAATCTGCTTCCAGCACGATAATGTTATCTCCGGGCATATGAATATCATCCGCCAGATGTGCTGCGGCAGACAACCCGGCGATGCCACCGCCGATGATATATGCTTTGCGGTGTTCAATTCCAGCAGGCGCTTTTGCGTGATACTTTAAGTCATAT
>JBJEJG010000155.1:0-2049 GCA_051877795.1 Acetatifactor sp. | reverse complement strand
ACGCCACGCCGGAGATGATGCGGGAGGCAGCGGATACCATGGGAGATGTGATTGGACGGGCGATATGATTTTACAACCACAAGGTTCGCTTAGCCCCTTGTACGAGATGACGTCTAAAGAGAAATGGGCAGTTCTGCTTTCGACCGAAAGCAGAACTGCCCTATAAACCGGAATGTGTCAAAGCCATTCTTTTTTCAAAACGGCATACTGCACGGTGTTTTCGTAGCGAGGAGTGCCATCCGGGTTGTTGACAAAGGATACAAACTCCATAAATAGCCCTTCCCGGCGCATACCGAGTTTTTCGCAAAGGTGCTGGCTCGACAAATTATAATCCTCAGTATAAGCGTAGATACGTCTTGCGCCTTTCTCTCGAAAGAGGTAGTCAAAGAAAGCGTGAGCGGCTTCATACGCATAGCCTTTTCCTTGATAAGCTTCATTGAGCATCCAACACGGACTGAATGTGTCAAACGGCGAGCTGGTATCGTGAGGCTCTCCACGTTCCGGATAGGCATCTATCTCGCCGATGACCTTGCCTGTATCTTTCAAAACAATGGCAAAATAATACTCGGTTTCACCAACGCGATTCTTCATTTCTTCTTTTGCTTCCTCAAGGGAATTCAGCTTCATACTGGCAAAGCAGTTTACAACAGGCTCTTTTAAATATTCAAATACATCTGCCGCATCACTTTTCCCAAAAGGGCGCAGAATTAATCGTTCGGTTTCAATAATCACGACTTTATACCTCCACAGATTCTTCTTTTTCACATTTATCATATCATAATATGGAACTACCCACAAGAAAGATAGTTGGAAAAATCGGCGGAGTTTCAGACTATTAACATTGGGATAAAAGAGAGCTTGTAGAGCAAGGAACACTATTGAAACTCGCATGGCGGAAACTTCCCTATAAACTTGTCTGTATTTTATTTTTTAACTGCAACATATTTGCGTTCACGGTTGTATATAGGGCAGAACGGCAAGAGTGCCGATAAAACCGGAAAGGAAATTTTGAGATGAACGTGAAAAAGCTGATGACCTTCGCACTGTCCGCTTTGATGGTGCTGTCCCTCGCCGCCTGCGGCCAGTCCGCTCCGCAGACCCAGCCCGAAAAGACCACCTCGGGAAGCAATGTGGAGATTCCCAATCCCTTTACCACCTATGATACCCTGGATGAGGCCGCTGCAGCCGTGGGCTTTGACATCAGCGTCCCCGATATGTTGGAGGGCTTCAATACCCGTGAGATTCTGTGCAGTGAGACGGGAATGCTGGAGGTTATCTATCAGAATGCGGATGGCGGAAAGGTGTCTATCCGTAAAGCCATTGGAAATACCGACATCAGTGGGGACTACAATCAGTATGCCAATGAGTCCCACGAAACTGTAAGCGGCCAGGAGGTTCTGTTCAAGGGTAATGACAGCAAGGTGTCCACAGCTGTTTGGACAAACAAGGACAACACCTACGCTATTTTCAGCAGCGAAGGAATGGAAAAGGACGATGTGATCGCTCTGGTGGAAACTGTTAACATCTCTGTGGATTCCTCTCCCATGATTGGCGGCGACCCCGCTACTTGGGGTCCTGCCGTGGACGGTGATCCGAAGCCCCCTGCTGCTCTTGAGGAGGCTGCGCCCATAATTGGCGGTGACCCTGCCACCTGGGGCCCCGCTCTGGAGGAAAATGTCCAGATTCCCAGCCCTTTTGCAGACTGCGAAACGCTGGAGGAAGCCATCGGTATCACCGAATTTGATATGGTAGTTCCCGAGACGCTGGAGGGCTATGATCGGCCCACGTTCCAGGTGATGAGCGGGACCATGATTCAGGTGATCTACCGGAATGACAAAGAGGAATCCGTCTCCATCCGCAAGGCGCTCGGTTCGGATGACATCAGCGGCGATTACAACGAGTACGCGCAGAACCGTTCCGTTTCCGTCGGTGAACTGGAAGTGTCTATGAAGGGAGAGCAGGAACTGGTGCATCTTGCCACCTGGACGGATGGCGGGTATACTTATGCTGTGTCCGTCAGCTCCGGCCTCTCCGAAGCTGCAATGGCGG
>JBJEJG010000154.1:0-45579 GCA_051877795.1 Acetatifactor sp. | reverse complement strand
GATGCTCTTTTGAGACATTTAAGAACAATACTTGCCATCATGTGAAGGATATGGGTGATATTAATTTTATTATCGAAACCCTTGAGACGGATGAAATACGGAGGCTTTATGAGCGTAGCTGGCATAGAGAAGCATTGTATCTGCTGGCAATGATTGACTATTTATCCAGAATAAACAGTTTGCCTATTTGCACAAATTATAATGATATTCGCTCCAAGAAGCTTGAAAAACCATATTTTCCTGCGGGTGTAGTTGTATCATATGCTGCAACTGGAGATGAAGGTATAATGGAAAAAGCACTTGCGAACGCTATACCTGAATTTCTGCGATTTAATATTGTAGAAGGCGAGGTGCGAGATGTCTGTTGATAAGCCGTTTACAAAAGAAAATCTGGATAGATGTCTAAAAGAACTGGCAAAAGAGTTTCGTAAAAAGAATGGTAACAGAATGCCGGCGGAGATTATTCTGATTGGTGGTGCATCAATTCTTATCAATTACGGCTTTAGAGAAATGACTTATGACATGGATGCAATCATAAAGCCCTCCGGGGCGATGAAAGATGCAATCAACATAGTAGGAGATAGACTTGGACTTCCGGTTGGATGGTTAAACACAGACTTTGTTAATACAAATTCTTATACGCCAAGGTTGGTGGAATATTCAAAGTATTATAAGACTTTTGCAAATATTTTACAGATTAGAACAGTATCTGCTGAATATCTTGTAGCAATGAAACTCATGGCAGGACGCCAATATAAAAATGATTTATCTGATATTGTGGGTGTTCTGATTGAGCAGGAAGAACGGAAAGAACCATTGACATTTGAAAAAATTCAAAAGGCTATAATCGATTTGTACGATTCTTATAGCCGAATACCGGAAGATTCCAGAGTTTTTATCGAGGCTGTCTATAAGAAAGAAGATTTACATGCTTTTTATAAGCAGTGCAGAGAACTTGAACAGGAGAATAAAGATGTATTAGTTGAATTCCAGGAAGATTATCCAGGTGTGCTTAATGGTGACAATCTTGCTGAGATTTTAAAAGCTGCTAAGGCGAAAAAACAAGAATAAATAGATATGGTAATGAAGATGTGGAAGGGAATGGTATGCCATGACATTATGGAAAGTTCAAAAACTGTATAGTGATAACCAGATTAGGTACTCTGCATTACCTTATAGTGTTAAGGGATTTATAATGGATTTTAGACATATAAAAGGATGGAAGTATACTTTCTCTTTTTTGCATGATTGTAGGTTGCTTGAAAAGCAAGCACTTCGACTTGCTAAAAAAAGACAACTTGCAATAACGGAGAAATCTCCGGATTCAACTAAATTCGAGTAGATTAGTTGATGTATGCGGTAGATTAGTTGATGTGTTTGGTTGAACAGTTGATGTATTAGCAAGGTGCTATTGATTTATTAAACCAATAACGCCTTGCTTTTTTATGCAGATAGGGTATAACAGTTGTAACAGAACGCAATGACTCTAACAGAAAGGTCGATAACTATGAACATCGCAGCATATTGTCGAGTTTCCACAGATAAAGAAGACCAGCTCAACAGCTTAGAGACTCAGAAAGAGTTTTTCTTAGAATATACAAAACGCACAGGGGACAACCTTATTAAATTATATGCAGATGAAGGTATTTCCGGAGCTAAAATCAAGAATCGTAAGAAATTCCAGCGTATGCTTGCAGATGCCGAGAAAGGCTTGTTTGATATGGTTGTGGTAAAGGACATCTCACGATTTGCCAGAAATACTGTAGATTTACTGCAGAGTGTCCGCAAACTTAAAGCACCTGGTAGTGAAACATAGTTCCTGACTGCTAACATGACAAGTATGGGTAACAGCGAGTTTGTATTAACTATCTTCTGTGCATTAGCTCGGGAGGAAAGCGTCAATACACCAAAAATATTATTACTGGCAAAGAAGAGATTGCAGATTTCCTGACCGGTCAAGGGAAGGAAAAAGATGAATCCGAATAGTCATACCCCTCAAGAATCCCTCATACACTGTAAAAAAGATTCTTAAGGGGTATTCTTTTGAAGGATTACATCGAAGAGAGGGCAATCAACATTGCCAACTATATCATCGAATCCAATGCCACGGTACGGCAAACCGCCAAGGCATTCGGCGTGTCCAAGAGCACGGTACATAAGGACGTCACAGACAGACTGATGCAGATTAATCCCGCCCTGGCGAAGCAGGCCAGACATGTGCTTGATGTAAATAAGTCAGAACGCCATATTAGGGGAGGACTTGCTACCAAAGAGAAATATGCGCACAGAGAAGGCAGATAAAGGTATGAATTGAGACACAGAGAGCGGAATCGGGGCTACGGCGCATCACTCAACTGACAGTGGAATCCATTAAAATTCACCTCGATTGAAAAAGCGAAATATCTCCATTATACTGTGATTATCAGCTGACAAACAAAAAACAACTAAAATCACGGTAGAATGACCTTGCGTAAGGCGGAATGGAGATAAATATGGAAATCGGAAAACAGATAAGAACCTTAAGACTGGAGAAGAATGTGAAGCAGGAGGAATTGGCGGAGTATCTCGGCGTATCCTTCCAGGCAGTGTCCAAGTGGGAGACAGGGGCCAGTGTGCCGGACATTGCGCTGCTTCCTGCAATTGCAGTCTTCTTCGGCATCACTATCGACGAACTGTTCAGAATCCCGAATGAGGCGGAATTTGAACGCATTGAAAATATGTTTTGGCAGGAGAGACGCATTGATCCTGAGACTTTTGACCATGCGGTAAAATTTCTGCAAAATGTATTGAAGGATGAGCCGGACAATGTGAGGGCATACAGCTGTCTGGCTTATCTGTACAATCACAGAGCCCACAGTGACCATGAGACGGCAAGCGGCTACGCCAAAAAGGTGTTGGAGCTTTCCCCTGACGAAAAGACCGGGTGGGTTGCATTCCTGGAGGCAAATAACGGTGTCTGCGGAGATGAGTGGTTTGATAACCACTTTGAAGTCATTGAATACTTTGAGAACTTCCTGAAAAAGAACCCGGGAAATTATCAGGGACTGTATGCCATCATTGAAAATCTTCTGGCAGACGAACGCTATGACGAGGCAATTCCCTATATTGAACAGATTCGCACCGTGGCAAAGACCCAGCAGTATGAGGTGTACATGAGTGATGTCATGTTTGGAAAAGGGGAAATGGCAAAGGGGCTGGAATATCTGAACAGTGCCGTAGAACACTATCCTGACCGCTGGCAGAGTTATTGCGACAGGGCAGACCGTCTGAAAAAGCTGGGCAGATATGAGGAAGCACTGGCTGATTATGAGAAGTGCTTTACCATGCAGGAGGCACCGAGACTCTGGGACGGCCTGGCTTCCATGGCGCAGGTGCATGAACTGCTGGGAAATCTGGATGCTGCAATTGAGGACAGAAAACGCATTCTCAATTGCCTGAAAGAGGATTATAATACCGTCTCCGGTGAGGGAGTGGAGCAGCATAAAAGGGAGATAGAGCGCTTGAAACAGAAAAAGGCGGCAGGGCACCTGCAGTAGCAGAGCATACCCCGCACGGGATAAAGTGTCCCGGGCGGGGATTTTTGCGCTTCGCGGTTTACTTTTTGGGCTATACGAGATAAAATAAAGCATATTAAGACATTAGGAGAAACGGTATGAAAGAACTCTGGAGAAGGTATGGCCGAAATCCGGTGGTATGGCTGATACCTGTGATGACCATAGGCTGTCTTGCCCGTGTTTTATATCTGGGGAGCAATCCTATGGGGCTGCATCAGGATGAAGCCTATTCGGCGTACAATGCATGGTCTGTTCTGAATTACGGTGTGGATTCCTTCGGATATACCAGACCTGTTTACTACACTGTTTGGGGCAGCGGCATGAGTGTACTGTATTCCTGGCTGACCATGCCGTTTTTTGCAATATGGGGGATTTCTACGTGGACGATTCGTCTGCCGCAGGCGATTTTGGGCTGTATTTGTATTCCGGTGATGTATGGTCTTGGAGAAGAACTGTTTGCATCAAAGTGGAAGGGCCTAGCCTGTGCGGCATTGCTGGCTATAAATCCCTGGCATATTCAACAGTCCAGAGTGGGGTTTGACTGTAACCTTGCGGTTCCCATGCTTTTGTTTGCCATGTATTTTTGGTGCCGGTATCTGAATGGGAAGAGAAGGAGCATTTGGGGTGCAGCTGTTTTTTTCGGGTTGACCCTGTATTGCTATGTGCTCACGTGGATTTTGATTCCGGCGATATTACTTTTGAGTGTTATTTTCTTTCGGAAAAGAATCTCCTTCGACAGAAGTCTTGTCCTTTCAGCACTGCTGCTGTTTGTAATGGCACTGCCGTTAATGCTGTTTCTGGCAGTGAATATGGGGTGGATTCCGGAAGTGAGAACCTCGCTTGTTTCTATTCCGAAGCTGCCTGCTCTGCGGACAAATGAGATGTCTTTGAAGCTCGGGGACATCAGGAGACGATTTGACACCCTTGTCTATATTCTGGTGACGCAGCATGATGACAGGTGGTGGATCAGCAACGCAACGGTCGGCTCTTACTATTATGTAACGACACCATTTATTGTTCTGGGTATTCTATCTCATGTAAAGCTGCTTTTTGACAGAATATTTCGCAGAAAGCAGCTGCCGATGCACTTTATGGTGTCATTATGGTTCGGAGCGTCGTTTTTGCTTGGCTGTCTTGTTGACAAGGTCTTTTATCACAAGATTAATTACATTCACATCCCCATTATTTTATATGGTGTAATGGGCATCCTGTGTGTGGCAAAAGTGGTAAAGAAGACAGGAGCGGTGGCTGCTTTGGCGGTAGCCGTCTATACCGTATGCTTTGGCTGTTTTGTATACAGTCATGCTACCTTTCCGGTGAATTATGAGGCCTATGGATATAATGCGGTCTGCCATATGAATTGGTATCAATATGAGGAGGCACTGGACAAGGCCAAGGAGGTAACGGACGGTTCCATCTATGTATTTAACCTGAATTATGCCAATGTAATGTTGTATGAGCAGATTTCACCTTATGACTACATGGAAACCGTAAAATATAAGGGGGACCCTAAGTTTTTAGAGGTTTCTTCTTTTGGGCGTTACTGTTTTAATACGATGCCGGAAGAAGGCGAGGATGCGGCCATTGTCTATGTGTATGCCCAGGAGGATGGTTTGCGTTCAGCCGGATATACTACAATTCATGCCGATGAATGTTATGGCGTAGCATATAAAGAAAAGGAAAAGTAGATAATTTGACAAATAAGGAAACAGATACAAAGAAAATTTCTGCCCTTGCCAGACAGATTATGTCCCTTGCACATGATGATATCCTGATGCATCTGCGCTTTTTCGATATGGCTCTGGCGCAGATGAAATATCAGGAGCGCGTGGGAATCGGCTGCCTTGCCACGGACGGTGCCACCTGTTTTTATGATCCGGTTTACGTGCTGAAATGCTATCAGGAGAATACGAAATACATCACGCGTGTTTATCTGCATGCTCTGTTGCATTGCATTTTTTCCCACAGCTTTCAGTATGAAAAGCTGGAGACGGATAACTGGGATCTGGCGGCAGATATTGCAGTGGAAAATGTTATTTTGGAAATGAAACTGCCGGGAGTCACGCTGGAACAGGATGCAGAGGCCGCCAGAAAGCTGAAGATTCTCCGTGAGGATATCGGCCCTCTGACAGCGGAGCGGATTTACCGCTATCTGCGGCACGAGTCTCTGACACCTGCGGCACGGGCAGAATTGCAGGAGCTTTTTGTCAAGGATGTGCACTCTCTCTGGAAGCCTGCGGAAGAATTACAAATTACTCAGGAACAGTGGAAGAAAATCAGTGAGCGCGTCAAGGCTGATTTGAAATCCTTTACGAAAGCGAAGAGCGGCGCGGAGACTCTGGAGAAAAATCTGGAGGAAACCACCAGAGACCGTTACGATTACAGTGATATTCTCCGGCATTTTACGGTGATGGGGGAGGATATTACCGTAAATGATGAGGAATTTGACTATATTTATTATACCTATGGGTTGGAGCACTACGGAAATCTGCCGTTGATTGAGCCTCTGGAATATAAGGAAGCAAAAAAGGTAAAGGAGTTTGTCATTGCGATTGATACCTCCGCTTCCTGCCGCGGTCCTGTTGTAAAGGCGTTTTTGAAGAAGACCTATTCCATTCTGAAGGGCACTGAGAACTTTTTTCACAAGATAAACGTGCATATCATTCAGTGTGACAATGAAATACAGAGTGACACGAAAATCACAGGCGACGAGGATTTTGACACGTTCATGCAGTATGGAAAGCTGTCCGGCTTTGGAGCCACGGATTTCCGACCGGTTTTTTCCTATGTGGAAGCACTGAAGGAGCAGGGTGAGTTTGAAAACCTGAAAGGGCTGATTTACTTTACGGACGGCTATGGCATTTACCCGGAGCGGATGCCGGATTATCAGGTGATTTTTGCATTTCTGGATGAGGATGAGAACAGAGCGCCTGTGCCGCCCTGGAGTATGAAGGTAATTCTGGAAAGCGATGAGCTGGAGGAGGAAGCGGCAGAGGAAAAAGCGGCGAAGGAAGAGGCAGCGGGGGAAGAAATAGCGGAGGAAGAAACGGTATGAATATCAAGCAGGCCAAGGAATACATCAAAAATTCGGTCAATTTATATTTAAAGAAGGATGAGTTTGGGGAATATCGTGTGCCGGTGGTGCGTCAGCGTCCCATTTTCCTGTTGGGTGCGCCGGGCATCGGAAAGACGGCTATCATGGAGCAGATTGCCCAGGAGATGGGAATTGCGTTGGTAGCCTATTCCATGACGCATCATACAAGGCAGTCTGCACTGGGACTTCCCTTTATCACGGAGAAAACCTACGGAGAGAAAACAGTCAGCGTATCAGAGTACACCATGAGTGAAATCATTGCTTCTATCTATGACACCATGGAGGCCAGCGGCATGAAGGAGGGAATTTTATTCCTGGATGAAATCAATTGCGTATCTGAGACACTGGCGCCCTCCATGCTGCAATTTTTACAGTACAAGGTATTTGGCCGCCACGCGGTGCCGGAGGGCTGGGTGATTGTCACAGCCGGAAATCCGCCCGAGTACAACAAATCCGTGCGGGAATTTGACGTTGTGACCATGGACAGGCTTAAGGTGTTGGAGGTGGAGCCTGATCTGCGTATCTGGAAGGAATATGCGGTGGAAAAACGTATTCACAATGCCATCATCAGTTACCTCGACCTGAAAAAGGACCAGTTCTATTGTATGGAGATGACGACAAAGGGGCGCAGTTATGTAACTGCCAGAGGCTGGGAGGACTTGTCGGAGATGCTGAATCTCTACGAGGAGGAACAACTGCCGGTTGACGAGACACTGGTGGGGCAGTACCTGAGAAATGAAAAGGTAGTAAAGGAATTTACCGCCTACTATGACTTGTATAATAAGTATAAAAAGGATTATCATATTGAGGATATCTTAGACGGAAGTCCGTCCGTTCAGGCGATTGCCAGGGCGAAGGAGGCTGCCTTTGACGAGCGCTTATCCCTGCTTGGCATGTTGCTTGACAAGGTGCAGGCGGATATGAAGGATGTTATGGAGCAGGCATCATTTTTAAGTGACTTGAAAAATCCTCTGAAGGCGATTGGCGCGGAGGCGGAGAAATGCCAGACAGGACAGGTACTCACCATGCTGGAGAAGCAGGCAGAAGGGCGTAAGAAGCTGTTGGAGAATCTGCAAAATGCCAATTCTCTTTCGGATGCGGACAGAAGGAAGCACCGCAGCGTAGTGCGCTTCCTGGAGGAGAGCCGTAAAGAAATGGCTGTCAGAGAGTTTGCCGGCGGCACGGAAAGCTATGAATTCCTGAAGGAGAAATACGGCAGACTGGTGGCAAGGATGAAGCAGGAGACGGAAGTGGTCGGCCGGGAGCTGCACGCACTCTTTGCCTTCGCGGAAGAAGCGTTTGCAGAGGGGAACGAAATGCTGATTCTGGTGACGGAACTGACGGTAAATACTGCCAGCGCCCGGTTTATCGCAACCTTCGGAAGCTCTGACTACAAGAGGCACAGCGAGGAACTGATGCTCAGCGAGCGCAGCAATGACATCAAGGCGCAGATTGCGGAATTAAAATTGGATTAGGTGATATATGCTGGAAAAAGAACTGGAGATTGCAGGCGGAAGCCTGTGTTATATACCGGAAGAGAGCGGGATAAGAATTACACAGCTGAAAGGTCTGGTTTCTGAGGTCGTGGTGCCGGAAGAAGTGGAAGGCCTGCCTGTGACGGGAATCGGCAAGAAATGCTTTATGGGAAAGCGAAGCCTGATGAAGGTTATTCTGCCGGATACGGTACAGAGCATCGGGGATTTCTGCTTCGCAGGCGATACTGCTCTGTGCCATGTGAGCCTGCCCGGAAGACCGCTCTCTTTTGGAAAGACGCCTTTTTTGAACTGTACAAATCTGAAACAGATTGCTATCAGACAGCGGGATGGCAGACCGGAGGCACCGGGTGGACTTTTGGCATTGGCAGCGGTGGATTTTGGCAGTTATTATCTGTTGGATACAATGGAAGCGGGAAGCGACGAATGGTTCCGCAAATGGGATGCCAGGCTGCTTATGGAGCTTCATACGCCGGATATGGAGGGACATACCAACGCGGTTCTGTGCGGCGAGGAGGACTATGAGAGCACCAGCCCGGAAGGGTTTGTACATGCAAAACGGATTCTGAAGGCAAAGCATTGTCTCTGTCGTCTCCTGTTTTCGGAAAAACTGGAGAAGAGCGTGAGACAGGAGCTGGAAACATATCTGAGAGAACATACAAAAGGGGCTGAGAGCGAAGAGGCCTGGCAGGTAATCCTCGGAGAGTATGGAGACGAGAAAGCATATTATAGTCTGTTTGCGGAAACCGGATGTGTTACGTCGGACAATCTTGACGGGATTCTTGCGGATATCGGGGAAGACCATCCGGAGATGAAGGCGTATTTCCTACGGTATAAGGGAGAAAAACTTGAAGAAGAGGATTTCTTTGCGGGGCTTGAGCTGTAGCTTTCAGGAACGATGCGGCTAAGCGGTTACCAAAATTAAGGAAATTTTAAATATATTGCAAGAGTTTTTGTGGAAAAGAATGCTATAATGGACGCAAAATGAGAAGGTGAAGGGAGAAGAGGAAATGACACTGTCGCAGGCGAAGGAAAAACTGGCAAAATACAGCCAGGAGCATGTACTAAAATACTATGATGAACTTTCGGAGGGCGAGAAGGAAGCTCTGTTGGCGCAGATTGACGCCACGGATATGAGCATACTGGAGTCCTGCAAACACAGGGAGGAGCTGGCGAAGAAGGGAGTTATCACTCCTCTGGCTGCCATGCAGCTTCCGGAGATTGAGGAGAACAGAGAGTCTTTTACCGCCACCGGACTTGAGGCAATCAAAAGCGGCAGAGTGGGAGCGGTTCTGCTGGCTGGCGGCATGGGAACGAGACTCGGCTCCGATGATCCGAAGGGCATGTACAATGTGGGACTGACAAAGGAGCTTTACATTTTTGAGTGCCTGATAAATAATCTGATGGATGTGGTGCGTCAGGCTGACGCATGGATTCATCTGTTTGTCATGACCAGTGACAAGAATCACGAGGCAACCGTGCGTTTCCTGGAGGAGCATCATTTCTTTGGCTATAATGAGAAGTATGTTCACTTTTTTATGCAGGAGATGGCAGCGGCTACGGATTACGAGGGTAAAATTTATCTGGAGGAGAAGGGAAAGCTGTCCACCTCGCCCAATGGAAACGGCGGATGGTTTGTCTCCATGAAGAACGCAGGCCTGCTTAACCTGGTGGAAAAAGAAGGCATTGAATGGCTGAATGTGTTTGCCGTGGACAATGTGCTTCAGCGAATTGCAGACCCCTGCTTTATAGGTGCCACCATTCAGAAGAACTGCGTGGTAGGGGCCAAGGTGGTGCGCAAGAGTGCGCCTGACGAGAAGGTGGGTGTCATGTGCCTTGAGGACGGAAAGCCCTCTATCGTCGAGTATTATGAGTTGACGGACGAACTGATGAATGCGAAGGACGAGAACGGTGACCCGGCTTATTACTTTGGCGTTATCCTGAATTATCTGTTCAGCGTTCCGGAATTGATGAAGATATTGAACAATAATCTGCCTCTGCATATTGTGGAGAAGAAGATACCTTATCTGGATGAGAAGGGAGAACTGGTGAAGCCGGAAAAGCCCAATGGCTTTAAGTTCGAAAATCTGGTTCTGGATATGATTCATCAGATGGCCAGCTGCCTGCCCTTTGAGGTGGTTCGTGAAAAGGAGTTTGCCCCCATTAAGAACAAGACAGGGGTCGATTCCGTGGAAAGTGCAAGAGCGCTGCTGCAAAAGAATGGTGTAGTGCTTTAGTCAACATTATGACAGATTTTCACAACAAATATGTATTGAGATGTTGCGATGCTTCCTGTATTCTGAATACATAACAGAAAACAAAAAACCATGGTGCAGCTGATGGCATGCATATGCGGCAGAGCTGCGCGGAAAAGAGGGAGTTATGAAGATTTTGGTGACGGGCGGCGCCGGATTCATCGGCAGCCATACAGTGGTGGAATTGCAGCAGGCAGGATATGATGTGGTAGTTCTCGATAATCTGTGTAATGCCAGCGAGAAATCCCTGCAGAGGGTTGAGGCGATTACCGGAAAGAAGGTTCCCTTTTATAAGGCAGACATTCTGGACCGTCAGGCGCTTGAGGAAATTTTTGCCAAAGAGGAAATTGACGCGGTTATCCATTTTGCCGGACTGAAGGCGGTAGGCGAATCTGTGCGGAAGCCCTGGGAGTACTATGAGAACAATATCGCAGGAACCCTGACGCTTGTGGATGTCATGAGAAAGCATGGAGTGAAGAATATCATTTTCTCTTCCAGCGCCACGGTTTACGGAAATCCCGCGTTTATTCCCATCACGGAGGAATGCCCCAAGGGTCAGTGCACCAATCCCTACGGCTGGACCAAATCCATGCTGGAGCAGATTCTTTCCGATATTCAGAAGGCAGACCCTGAGTGGAATGTGATTCTGCTGCGCTACTTTAATCCGATTGGTGCGCACAAGAGCGGCACAATGGGCGAGAATCCCAACGGTATTCCCAATAACCTGATGCCATATATCACCCAGGTAGCGGTGGGCAAGCTGAAGGAGCTTGGCGTATTCGGAAATGATTATGATACCCCTGACGGAACAGGCGTCCGTGATTATATTCACGTGGTAGACCTGGCAATCGGGCATGTGAAGGCACTGAAGAAGATTGAAGAGAAGGCCGGTCTTAAGATTTATAACCTGGGTACGGGTGTGGGCTACAGTGTACTTGACATTGTAAAGAACTTTGAGGAAGCCACCGGGGTAAAGATTCCCTATGTGATTAAGGACAGACGTCCCGGAGATATCGCAACCTGCTATGCGGATGCAAGCCTTGCAAAGAAGGAGCTTGGCTGGGAGGCACAGTACGGCATTAAGGAGATGTGTGCAGACTCCTGGAGATGGCAGAAGAACAATCCGAACGGCTACGAAGACTAAGCCGGCAGTACCTATCCTGATTTCGAGAGGCATGCATACGCACCTTTTGCCGGAATTCGATAGATGACTTTCGTCGTATGTCAATAAAAAAAGAGGCTGATCTCTTGTGAGCAAGCTCACATTGGTCAGCCTTTTTCATTATTCTATTGGGGAATCGTGATGAGCACGGCATCGTGTTTATGCCACGTACTTATACATAAAGATAAAGTGGCAGATGCTTCCTGCCATGACAAAGAGGTGGAATACTTCATGGGAACCAAAAGCCTTGTGTCTGGAATTAAACAGAGGCAGCTTCAGGGCATAAATGATTCCCCCGACTGTATAAATGATGCCGCCTGCCAGCAGCCAGAGGAAAGCGGCAGTCGGAAGAGAGGACAGCAGCTGACCGAATACCAATACACATACCCAGCCCATGGCAATATAGATGACGGAGGAAAACCACTTGGGACAGGTAATCCAGCAGGCCTTGATAAGCATACCGGCCAGAGCGATTCCCCAGACCAGGGCAAGCAGAGTATAGCCCGGCTCGCCTCCCAGTATAATAAGACATACAGGAGTGTAAGAGCCGGCAATCAATACAAAAATCATCATGTGATCCAGTTTTTGGAAGATGCGGAGGGCCTTTCCTGTCAGGTTCACAGAGTGATATGTGGCGCTGGCGCCATATAAAAGAATCATGCTGGCCATAAAGATTGCCAGAGAAGTGAATTCTTTACTGCCGGAGGTGAGTCCGGCCTTGAGCAGGAGCGGCACTGAGGCGAAGACAGCCATCATCATTCCGATAAAATGTGTGATGGCGCTTCCGGGTTCTCTGATTGTAATCTGCATAATAAAACCTCCTTTTTTCCTGCAAACAAATGCGAAAATACAGCGAAACTATATAATGAAAAAGTAAAAACACAAAAAGCAAGTATTAAAAACTCATCATGTAGTTTTGAAAACTACATCTGAGATACAACGATAGTATACCCTATTTGATAAAATGTCAATACTAATCTTCTTCAATTACCTGTATTTCCAGATAATCAAATTCAACGGTTTCAATAAAATTGTCCTGGGTAAAGCGCGCCTTGCTGTGACGCTTGAAATCAGAGATGGTTTTGTCAAGCCAGATAGGTTTTCCGAGATCAAACTGATAACAGATTTCGTCCAGGGCACGGAAGACCTTATGCGTGCGGGTGTCGTCGCTCCCGTCGGCAATGCAGGTGTCCTGCAGCATATGATTGTCCTTAAAAATTCTCGCCCATAAACGAAACATTGTAACAGCCCTTTCTTTTCAGAAAAATGAATCAGTTTTATGGTAATTGATTTTAAGGAGGAACGCAAGAACTTTATTGTCACAGGGCAATAAAACTGATATGATAGTTATAGTTTACGCTGTGGACGGATAGGAGGAATTATGGGACTGAGGGAAAAAATCAGGACTCTTCATATAGAAAAGAAAAAAAGCTTTTATGTGATAATCGGAATAGAGATTCTATTGCTGGTATTGGGTGTTGCCGGACTTTTCGGCAAGGATGCGGTCTATGAGTTCGGCTTCGAAAGTATGCGTGCCAATTTCGGTGTATATGATGAGGAGACAGGTGGGTATGCCGTGAGTGAAGCGGATGGGCAGTGGGGAAACCTTGTGGATTTCTGCGATATTTCCCTTCCGCGGGGTACGTATTCGGTATCCCTGCATTATCGGACGGATACAGATTTGAAAAATATCTGTACGGTGACGGATGGAACTGTCGGTTATCGTACTCTCCGCACGAATGGAGAACATCTCTACGCAGGCCTTGACAGGACGGATTTTGTGATGTGGCTGACGGAAGATACGGAGGGTATTATCGTCCATGCGGAGTACGGTGGGGCGGGAAACCTGCTGGTGTCAGGACTGACAATTTCTGAGACGAATGTGCTGAGTCGTATTTTTCTGTTCTGGGTTGTAGTGCTTTCTCTCCTGCTGAATGCCTGTTTGCTTTACAGAGAGTATGACAAAACTTATGGCATTGCCGTGAAAGACAAGACAGTTACCTTCGGGCTGGCGGTGATTATCCTCTTTGCATCTATGCCGCTCATGCTGGACTATATGATGCCGGGCGCAGATATGGGCTATCATCTGATGCGGATTGAA
The DNA here is from genome assembly GCA_051877795.1 of Acetatifactor sp. Classification (GTDB taxonomy): domain Bacteria; phylum Bacillota; class Clostridia; order Lachnospirales; family Lachnospiraceae; genus Acetatifactor. Next base: position 31,920 of record JBJEJG010000154.1, on the reverse strand, counting down.
GGCATCAAAGACAGCATTTTAAACGGTATGTTTCCAGCCAGAAATGCACCGGAGTGGCAGCAGGGCTATGGATATGCCTCTGCAATCTTTTACGGGGAGACGCTGCTTTATCTTGCGGCCTTTTTCCGGTTGATTGGCTTTACCGTGGTTACCAGCTACAGGATGTTTTTCTTTGTGATGACTGTGGCACAGGTTCTGATTGCCTACTTCTGTTTCCGAAAGATGTTCGGAGAGAAGTATATCGGACTGCTCTGCTCCATGATGTACACGCTTTCCGTTTACCGAATCTATAAAACCTACTGCTGCGGTTCCTTCGGAGAATCCTTTGGCGTGCTTTTTCTGCCTTTTATTGCCTGCGGATTCCGGCAGGTGTTTTCGCAGGATATCCGCGAGAAAGAGTACAGGAGAAGCTGGATTCCGCTGACAATCGGATTCAGCGGACTCATACAGTCTCATCTGCTGACCTGTGAGATGGTGGGCTTTTTTACTATTGTGCTCTGTCTCGTGGAAATCAAAAAGGTATTTCGAAAGGAAACCTTTCTGGTACTGGCAAAGACAGTCATCTACTCCTGCCTTTTAAGTGCATGGTTTCTGGTACCTTTTTTGGATTATATGCTGACCGGGAATTTTGTCATTCAGAATGTTTCGGCCCGCACCATTCAGAACAGAGGACTGTTCCCTGCGCATCTGTTTTTTGCCTTTTCCGCAACCGGACAGGGAAGCAGCTTTGAAGCAGAAGGCATGTATCAAAGCGACCCTGTCAATCTGGGAGCTGCACTTGTGGCTGCGCTTTTGCTCTGGCTTGCCTTGTGTTTCTTTCGGAAAACCGGGGGTATGAAGAGGGAGGACCGCCGTCTGGGCTGGATTTCAGCCGGCTTTGCCATGGCGGCCATGCTCATGAGCCTGTCTGTATTTCCGTGGGATACCATTCACGGGTGGAGTGAAATTACAAAAACGCTGGTGTCAAGCCTTCAGTTCCCGAACCGCTGGCTGACAATCGCAAGCGTATCTCTGGTCACCCTGGCGGGAGTGCTCGGAAAATGGATATTGCAGCAGAAGAACAACAGAGGGCTGTTTACGTATTTTGCAGCAATGACAGTGCTTGTGCTTCTCAGCAATGTATACCTGCTGACCGATTTAAATTATCATTCGGGTAATGTCAGGGTCTACAATTCAGAGGGCATGGGTACGGGATATATTTCAGGTGCAGAATATCTTCCCTATGGTGCAGACGCAGCAAAGTTTTCTCACAGAGCTCCGCTTACGGATGACGGACTTCTGCTGGAGACCTATGACAAACAGGGACTCACCATAGATGTCAGCTGTACCAACACAGGCAACAGTACGGCGCTTATAAGAATGCCGCTTTTATATTACAAGGGCTATGTGACCTATGATGTGGAGACAAAAGAGGCCTTTGAAACCTTTGCAGACGAGGATTTCTTTGTGACCGCCGCAGTTCCTGCGGGTTACAGCGGACATTTGAGGACATGCTTCAGGAGCCCATGGTATTGGAGAGCGGCAGAGGCAGTCAGTGCACTGTTTCTGGCCGGAGTTCTTTTGGAAGCATATATGAGGAGAAGGAGGAGCAGGATATGCGGGAAGTAAAACTGCGAAGAAAAACGGAATTGCAGAGCAAGCTGGTTGTCTTAGGCCTGTTTGCCGTCCTGTTTGTTGTTTCCCTTCCTCTTATGGTGAACTATTGTATTGACGGAACAAATGTGAGCTTTTACCTGAGGCAGTTGGAGGAGGGTGGTGCGGAAAATCTGTTTTTCCTGCTGCCATCCCTGCTCATCCGGGCCGGAATGTCGGGGGAGGCGGTGTATAAGTTGCTGCTCTTTCTGATAAATGCAGCCACAACGTTGATTACCTGGTTCTGCCTTCGGGATATTTTTTCAGACAGTATTGTAGGACTGATAGGAAGCATGGTATATACCTGGATGCCCTACCGCCTGAATAATCTGTACAGCAGAGGAGATTTGGGGGAAGCGCTTGCCATGACCTTTCTGCCCATTCTTTTGCTTGGTCTGTACCGCCTGTTTGCAGAGGAGGATACCGGAACGAAAGATTACCGGAAGCTGTGGCTTCTTTTGACTGTGGGATATTCGCTTTTGCTGCAATCCTATCTTCTGAGTTTTCTGACTGCGGTGGGCTTTACGCTGCTGCTCTGTATTGTCCGGTGGAGAAAGACATTGAGGAAGCCGACGCTGCTTGTGCTCCTGAAAACAGTTCTGGCATTTGGCGTTTTGAACGCATGGACGGCGGCGCTGCTGCTGTACCGTTTCAAGACGGCCGAGTTTCCCTTTGCCGTGGTGGGAAACGGGAAGATACAAAGCAGGGGTGTCTATCTGTCTAATTTTTTGCAGCTGTACTTTCTGAATGGAAGCTCTAATGATGTGGCAGAAGAGGGAATGCAGCAGCTGCAGCCCTATGGACTGGGCTTTGTGGTGACCTTCAGCCTTCTGGTCTACCTGTGGCTTCGCTTTGTGGGAAGATACAGAGAAAAAGGGGAAAAGCAGGGAATGCTGCAGTTTACCGGAGCTTTGACCGGGCTGGGCTTTGTGTTTGCTTTCATGACGACGAACAGCTTCCCCTGGGATATGCTGCAGAGCAGTAATCGTCTGCTTTACGGTCTGATTGTCTGCCTGTATGAGCCTACGAGACTGATGCCCCTTGCAGCAGTCTGTTTCACCGTGACAACATGTGCAGTGGTCTGGCAGATCAGAACATGGGAAAACAGGGAGATAAGCAGATGCTTCCTGATTGCAGTCACAGTGATTGCACTGGTGGGTACACAGTATCTGACAGGGGATATTCTGCGCACGGGCGAGCCGCGAAGTCTCTATGGAGAGCCCTATGGCGGGGAAGTGACGGAGGCGGAATACTGGCTGCCGAATCTGGATATTTCACCTCTTGACTATGCGAAATATGAGGGAAGCAGGAACGGGGCATCTGCTGTATTTTATGGTGCGGAGGCAGTATCGGTGGCAGGTGCGGGAGCTTTGATTGTGCTGACATGGAGGAAGAGACGTGTGGAAGAAGTCTGAGGTTTGGAAAAATAAGAAATTTCGCTTCCTGATTTTTCTGGAGCTTGCATTGATAATATTGGGATTTATTGGGCTGATTCCGGGAGACCGGGTTGTGTCAGACCTTAATACAATGCAGGTTTCTCTGGCTTCCGGCGGATATGACGCAGAAAGCGGAGAGTACAGAATTGACGGAAATGCAGGCTTTCAGGGCGACTTCATGCAGGTGACTACAGGGGAGCTGAATCCCGGCGTGTATCGGCTGGAGGTTGTGCTTGAGACAGAAGAAGATCTTGTGAACTCTTTCCGCATAGAGAGCAGTACGAATCGATACAAGGAGCTTCTTTCCAATGAAATTGCCCTTTTTGCAAACAAAGAGAAGCAGACCTGCCAGTTCTATGTGACCGGTTTTAGCGATGGAGCAACGGTATCGGTGAATTACGCAGGAACATCTGATTTTGCGGTGAAGGCAATAACACTGGTCAAGACGAATGCGGGAGCCAGAATATTTCTTACTGTGACGTTTTTGTTGTCTGCGTTGGCGGATACGCTGGTTATGCTGTATTGCTATATGGGGAAATATTCCGTGGAAAGGGAGAAGAAGCTTGTCTGGTTTGGCATCCCTGTGATTGCGATAATTGCTTCTTTTCCCATTCTGACGGACTATGTATTGCCGGGCGTGGACTATATTTTTCACTGCATGCGGATTGAGGCGCTTGCCCAGAGTATCTGCCGGGGAGCGGTTCCTGCCAGAATAGAGTCCGTCTGGCTGTATGGGCATGGATATGCAAACTCCATTTTTTACTGTGATACATTTCTGACCTTTCCGGCAATTTTGAGAATCCTTGGATTCGACATGACATTTGCATACAACAGCTATGTATTTGCGGTAAACCTTGCCACAGCACTGATTGCATATGCAAGCTTTCGGGGTGTTTTCAAAAGCAGGTATGCGGGTATGTTCGGCAGCCTGCTATATACGCTGGCTCCATACCGGATTTACAACATATATAACAGGAGCGCGGTGGGGGAATATACCGCGATGACCTTTTTGCCCCTGCTTGTCTATGGATTTTATCTGATTTTCGCGGAAGACACGGAAAAAAAGGAGTATCGTCATTATTGGCTGATTCCGACGCTTGGCTTCACCGGGATTATCCAGTCTCATGTGTTGTCCTGCGAAATAGCCGGGGCATTTACCATTCTGCTATGCCTGATACTGATAAAAAGAGTGCTCCGCAAGAGAACTTTTCTGGAACTGGTAAAGGTAGTGTCCGGCACCGTGCTGTTGAACGCCTGGTTTTTGGTGCCCTTTCTGGATATGACGGTATCGGGAAGTTACTATTTCTCCAATAATACCGGAGTAACCGTGCAAAAAAGAGGAGTGCTTCTGGCCAATATTTTTGATACCATGCAGTCGGCGGGAGACAGTTCAAAGTTTTACGAGAGGGGACTTCTGGATACAGAGCCAATTGAAATGGGTATGGCAATTCTGCTGGGTACAGCGGCATGGTTCTTTACGAGAAAGCTGCTTGACGGAAAAAAGGACAGAAAGCTGGATGGTGCGGCAAAGACAGCGTTTGGCGTTGGCGCAGCGGCGCTGGTGATGAGTACGGCATATTTTCCGTGGGATGCCATTCAGGGGCTGAATAGAGTCACGGGAGCGCTGGTTCCCATGCTACAGTTTACTACAAGGCTGACCATAGTTCCGACTGTATGCTTTACCTTTGTTGCATGCAATGCGGCAGCACAGATTCTGCAGCACGGCAAAGGACTGGTGAAGCAGGGATTTTTTGTTGTGGTATGCGGAGCATCTGTTTTGTTTTCAATGTATCAGACGAACGATATTCTGCTTACAAATGACTCTCCGCTGAGAGTTTATTCTATGGAGAATATCGGAAATTCGGCGGTGCTTGGGGCAGAATATCTGCCATTGGGTTCCAGAATGTCCTTCAGCTATCACGAGGCAGTGCCCTCCGGTGGGGTTACGGTGTCAGACTTTACAAAGGAAAATCTGGATATCAGGGCAGAGCTTACGGTGGAAAACGGCAAAGACGAGTACTATGTGGAGCTTCCCCTTCTTTGCTACAAGGGCTATAAAGCGGAGGATGCGGATACAGGGGAGCAGTTTGAGATTGTTCCCGGAGAGAATTATGATGTGCGCGTAATGCTTCCGGCAGGCTATAGCGGTACGTTGCACACCTGGTATGCGGGAATGTGGTACTGGCGTGCTGCCGAGGCGGTAAGTCTGGTGACTGCTGCGGCGGTTTTTGCCGGAGTCATTCGGAGGAAACGGAAAAGTCCTTTGTCATAAATTTACAGGATAATCCATATAGATAGAAGGTACGGTCAAAGAAGCAAACCGTCGAATTCTATTAAAAAAGGATTAACTTTTGTGAATCACATACAAATGGACAGGATTTTATGGTATAATAATTTCATTCAGGGTAGGAGGCGGCCGGATGGCTTTATTGTGATTAGAGAAGGCAGGGGTAGAAGAACAGCAATGGAATTGAAGGCAGGGAATAAGGATGGGATTGACAGCTGGAATGAGGTTACGCTGATTTATAGTGCGGCGCTTCGCCAGATTGAGACAAAGATGGAAATTCTGAATGATGAATTTCAGCATGTACATCAATATAATCCAATTGAACATATCAAGGCGCGTATGAAGACGCCTGAAAGTATTGTGAAGAAACTGAAGCGCAACGGCTATGAGTCCACGATAGAAAATATGGTGAAGTACATCAATGACATAGCAGGCATTCGCATTATCTGCTCCTTTACCTCAGATATCTACCGGATAGCGGATATGATTAGTGAACAGAGAGATATCAGGGTGATTGCAGTCAAGGACTATATTACCTTTCCGAAAGCCAGCGGCTATAAGAGCTATCACATGATTGTGACGGTGCCGGTGTATTTGTCCGACAGAACGGTAGATACAAAGGTAGAGATTCAGATTCGTACGGTTGCCATGGACTTTTGGGCGAGTCTGGAGCACAAGATTCACTATAAGTTTGAAGGCGATGCACCTGAGCACATTAAGAGTGAACTGATAGAGTGTGCCAAGATGGTATCGGATTTGGATGCCAGAATGCTTTCCCTGAATGATGAAATTCTGGCAATCAGCAGAGAAAGGGAAGAACATGAAGAGAGCGCCCGATGAGTGGGCGCTCTTTTTGTAACCAGAAAAATCCCTATAAATGAGGAGTGCCCAGACACCTTTCGATGCCCGGGCTATTATGAAAAAATTTATCTATTTTGCTATTGTAATTGTTACGGAAATCTCTTCCTTAACGACAAGTAAAGTATAACAATCAAATATGAATAAATTATGAACAGCGTGTAAAAAGATGGTGAATGTTACAAAAACAGAGATTTGGCAAAATAAAATATATACATTTTGCACAAAAACAGATTTGCTGACTTTCGGTTGTAATAAAGATGAAAAAATGATAAAATGACCGTATAGGTGATAACACTGCAGATTAGGTATCTTTTTTAGAAATGCAACAGACTAGACTATGCTTGGAGGAAAACAAATGGACATGTTTATGGATAAGCTGGCACAGAAGCTGACAGCGCAGGAAATTATCAAGGCAAATACCGCGGCGGACACGGAGGAATTGAACCGCCTGAAAAGTCAGGTCGCAGATTATAATGAATGTCTGACAAAATTGCAGAGGCTGATTGATGAGGGTTCTGCAAAGCTGTCAAATACACAGACGATAAACGGAAGCGAAATCAATTGTCTTGTGGAAGAGAGCATCCGTAAAATCAAAGAACTTCAGCAAGGTACAGCGGGTCTGGAGCAGATACAGAAGGCCCTGACCGAGCAGCTGAATTCCATGGATAAAACCATTTCAGACAGGCTGGATGCCGTAGACAAGACAGTCTCCGGGCAGGTGGGTGCCATCGACGCCACACTGTCCGAGAAGCTGGATAAACTGGATAAATTGGACAAGCTGGAGGAGAAGCTGGAGAACAGGGCGGACGATCAGCTTTCGGAAAAACTGGACGAAGTGGAAGAAAATGTACACAAGGAATGTGTCAAGGTATACCGCAATGTACAGGCTGTTGTTGTGGAGGAGGCCGGGAAACAGAATACCCTGATAGAAGAGACTGCCGCCGGTGTAAAGTCCTTTGACGGTAAAATCAGAATGGTACTGGGAATTTCCGTGGCAGCACTCATATGCTCTCTCGTAGGTATGATACTTCAAATACTCAGTGTTTTAAATATTCATCCTTTTTAGGCGGGAAAAGTAAAAAGCAATGGCAAAGGAAATTTGGAAGCCCGGCAATATGCTTTATCCATTGCCGGTGGTCATGGTGAGCATGGCAGATAAAAAAGGAAAATTCAATATCATCACCATAGCATGGGCGGGCACCGTCTGTACGAATCCCCCTATGGTCAGCATTTCAGTGCGGCCGGAGCGATATTCTTTCCCTATTCTGCAGGAGACGGGCGAGTTTGTTATCAATCTGACTACAAGGGAGCTTGCTTTTGCCACCGATTATTGTGGCGTAAAGAGCGGACGCGATGTGGATAAATTCAGGGAGATGAATCTGACGCCGCTGCCCGCAAAGGAAGTGGCTGCTCCTTTAATCGGAGAAAGCCCGGTTAATCTGGAATGCCGTGTGCGTCAGGTGCTGCCGCTTGGCTCGCACCACATGTTTCTGGCGGATGTTGTGGCAGTGCATGCGGATGAAAAATATATGGATGAGAAACATAAGTTCCATCTGGAAAAGGCAGAGCCTATCGTCTATTCTCACGGAGCCTATCTTGTATGTGGGGAGCAGCTGGGAACCTTTGGCTACAGTGTGAAAAAGAAGGCTTGACGATTCGGAAGAGCGTTTGTATAATGAAAAAAAGAGATAGCCGGAAGAGCGGCATGACTACAACGACGTAGCATCAGACAGTTTTTGTCTGGTGCTTTTCTTTTTATTTTTATCCGTGTGGGTAAATTTTACAGGAAAAACGAGGTGGCGGGATGACGCAGATTGATAAGAACATAGCAGTAAATCTGAAGCGGATGCGTAAAGCGAGAAACATGAGCCTTGACATGCTGGCAGAGCAGACCGGTGTCAGCAAGAGCATGCTGGGGCAGATTGAGAGAGGCGAATCCAATCCCACAGTGGCCACTATCGGAAAAATAGTGGAGGGACTGAAAATTCCTTTTGAACAGCTGATTTATGAGAGGCCGGAGACGGTTATCATGCCTTCCTGCGAAAATGCTTCCGTTCTCAAGGAACAGCCCGGGCAATATTGTGTACATATTTTACTGCCCTATCATGTGGGGAGGAGTTTTGAAATTTATCAAGGCAGGCTGGAACCGGGTGCCGTCATGGAAGGCAGTCTCCAGGGAGAAAATCTGTGGGAATACCTGACAGTGCTCAGCGGAGAACTTGAACTGGAGATTGATGGAAAGCAATACTGTGTGCCGGAGAAAAAATCGTTTTATTTCCTCTGTGACAGGACGCACAGCTATCGCTGTACGGGACAGGCGCCTGTTGAAATCCACATGGTGGTATCCAGAGAATAAGCGTGCGGCTATTTTCCCTGCATGAGGCTTCCGCGCCTGACGGAATCGTCGCCGTATTTTTTGCGTATTTTGTCAAGAGCGGCATCGAGTCTCTGCTGTTTTTCGGAAGCAGGAGCCTTGTAGTCAAATAGACTCAGCTGAACCGGTTCATTTTCGTCTGTGAGCTTACCGCTGCGGATTCCCAAAAGACGGATGGGGGTGCCGTCCCAAAGCTCGTCGAACAGAGCGAGCGCCTGCCTGTAGATGACATCTGTGGAGGCGGTGGGCAGCTCCAGGATAGCCTGATGTGATACCGACTGAAAGGTATTGTATTTAACTTCCGTGCATACGAGTCCGGCTCTGCGGTGGGAGGAACGCAGCCTCTCTCCCACAGATTCCGAAAGGGAGAGCAGGATTTTGGCGGCGGCCTCGCGGGATGTCACATCGGAGGACAGAGTGGTGGAATTGCCGATTCCCTTCAACTCGGAAGGCTCGGAAAATACGCCGGAATCGTCCCGGCCGTTGGCATAGTTCCAGAGTGTTCGCCCGTGGCTTTTTAAATGTGCCTCCAGAATAGCAGGATCTGCAGAGGCCAGGTCGCCGATGGTTAAAATTCCCAGCTTTTTTAAGGTATCCACGCTGGACCGTCCACACATAAACAGGGAGGATACGGGAAGAGGCCAGAGCTTCTCCTGAATTTCCCCGGAATATAGCGTGTGCACCAGATTGGGCTTCTTAAAATCGGAAGCCATTTTCGCAAGGACTTTTCTGTCCGAAATTCCAACATTTACCGTAAACTTAAATTTTTCATAAACACTATCCTTGATAAATGCAGCAGCCTCTTCGGGAGAGGTATAATTTGCTGCAATCGGGGAAAAATCCATATAGCATTCGTCCACGCTGACCTGTTCGATATCAGGGCAGATTCCCGACAGATAGGCCATGAGCCGGGAGCTTTGTTTGTGATAAAGCTCGTGGTTAGGAGCGACGGTCACCAGGTTTGGACATTTTCGGAAAGCGTTTACGACAGGCTCTCCCGTAGTGATGCCGTAGGCCTTGGCGGGAATGGATTTCGCCAGAACAACGCCGTGCCGTTTGCTCATGTCACCGCCTACAATGGAGGGAATAAGGCGTAAATCGACATCGCTTCCCTTGTCCAGCTCATCCAGGGCGGACCAGCTTAAGAAAGCGGAATTGACATCAATATGAAAGATAATCCGGTCATTCATGGCGGCCCTCCTGTAAGAGTATTTTTGCTGCATGGATAATTGCATCAAAGTTGTTACATTTATCATAGTCCCGGAAAACTTACTTTACAACCCCTAAAAATACTGGTATTATGAATCTGTTACAAAATTATTAAGAAAATGGAATAGCATGAAAAACAAAAAGAGTAATTATAAAAAATACAAGTTTACATATATTAAGACTACCCTGTTTACTCTGTTTGTGTGTATGTTTTTTTTGAAGGGCTACACACCCTTTGAGAAAACAGGCGACAATTTTTTCCACATCACTCTGAACGGGCAGACTGTGGGAACGGTAGGGGAAAAGGAACGGGCAGAAGAACTGCTGATAGAGGCCCGCAGAAATATTGCATCTGCCAGTGAAGAACTGGTATTTATGGAGACTGACATGGAGGTTGCCGGAGAGGAAGTGCTCTGGGGCAGGCTGGACGACGAGACAGTGGTTCTCCGGCATATGGAAGAAGTACTTTCGGGGAGCATCCTTCAGACCATGCATCGCTCTTATACCATCAAGGTAAATGAATATATGGTAAATCTTGCAAGTCTGGAGGAGGTAGTTGCGCTGCTGCAGGCTGCTGTGGATAAGTATGACAGTGAAGGAAAGTTCCGGGTGGAGCTTCTTTACGATAATGACAGGGAATTCAGCGTACTTACCACCCAGATTGAAGACACATCCAAGGTTGAGGAAGAAAGTACAGAAGCTTACACTGCGGGCGGTGTGGAGAAGTTCTTTCAGTCCATGGATGCGGCTCAGGGAATAGAGGAGGAGAAGGATTTTGAAGACTATGACCTGGGTATTCTGAACATGGATTTTTCGGAGGATGTGGAAATTGTCGAGGTTTATCTGCCGGAAAGCCAGCTTACGCTGCTCTCGGATGCTGTCGACCAGGTGACAAAGGAGCAGGAGACTGCCAGTATCTACAAGGTTGCAGCGGGAGATACACTGTCGGAAATTGCCATCACAGTCAATATTCCGATGGACAAGCTGATAGAGATGAATGAAAGTCTGGTTGACGAATATACGACCTTGCAGATCGACCAGGAGCTTGTCATTACGGTTCCTGAACCGGAGCTTTCTGTAACCCGTCTGGAACAGAATTATTATGAAGAGACATATGATGCCGATGTCATCTATATTGAAAATGATAACTGGTATACCAATCAGACTCTGGTGCACCAGCAGCCTTCTGCGGGCTTCCGTAAGGTTGTGGCGGATGTTGCCTTTGTCAATGACAAGGAGGTCTCCAGAGAAATACTGAAGGAAGAAATTGTCATGGAGGCAGTGCCGAAGATTGTTGAGAGAGGCACAAAAATTCCGCCTACCTATATTAAGCCGATTGCGGGCGGACGTCTAAGCTCCGGTTTCGGGAAGCGTTCTGCACCCACCAAGGGAGCAAGCACCTATCATAAGGGTGTGGACTGGGCGACTCCTACAGGAACTCCCGTTTACGCCTCCTGTGGCGGTACGGTAGCCAAGGCAGGCTGGGGAAGCGGATACGGATATGTTGTCTATATCAATCATGAGGATGGCAGACAGACAAGATACGGACACCTGAGCAAGGTGTTGGTATCAGTCGGACAGAGCGTAAAGCAGGGAGATAAAATTGCACTGAGCGGTAACACCGGTGTCAGCACCGGCCCGCATCTGCACTTTGAAATCCTGATTAACGGAACCCAGGTAAATCCTTTGAAATACCTGCAGTAGCAGGGGAGAATGTGCGTTCTGTTTACAAATACAGGTAAATGTGTTAGAATTTCTTAAAGATTTATTAAGATGCTGACCTTGAAATGAGGTAGGGATAGATGGAACAATACGCAATCAAGGGCGGAAATCCCTTAGTGGGTGATGTGGAAATAGGAGGTGCCAAGAATGCGGCACTTCCTATTCTTGCTGCCGCTACAATGACGGATGAAACCGTTTATATAGAAAATTTGCCCGATGTACGGGATATCAATGTGCTGCTTGAGGCAATGCAGAACATCGGTGCTATGGTGAAGCGCACTGACCGTCATAAGGTGACTGTCAATGCAGGTAATATCAATAGTCTGGTGCTGGAAGAAGAAGCACTCAAAAAAATCAGGGCTTCCTATTATTTCCTGGGAGCGCTTTTGGGAAAATATAAGCATGCGGAGGTGGTGCTGCCCGGCGGCTGCGATATCGGTTTTCGTGCCATCGACCAGCATATCAAGGGCTTTCGTGCCTTGGGCGCAACAGTCACCATCGAGCATGGTTTGATTAAGGCGAATGCCGAGAGGCTTGTGGGAAGCCATATTTATATGGATGTATCCAGTGTGGGCGCTACCATCAACGTTATGATGGCGGCAACCATGGCAGAGGGAATGACGATTATCGAGAATTCCGCTAAGGAGCCTCACGTGGTAGACCTCGCAAACTTCCTGAACAGCATGGGGGCCAACATCAAAGGCGCGGGGACGGATGTGATTCGTATCAGAGGCGTGCAGAAGCTTCATGGCTCGGAGTACGCGATTATTCCTGACCAGATTGAAGCGGGAACCTTTATGTTTGCCGCAGCGGTTACCAAGGGAGATGTGACGGTGAAGAACGTGATTCCCAAGCATCTGGAATCCATCACGGCGAAGCTGTTGGAAATCGGCTGTGAGGTGGAGGAGACGGACGACTGTATCCGTGTGGTAGCCTCCAAGCCTTTGCAGCACACACAGGTAAAGACGCTCCCTTATCCGGGATTTCCTACGGATATGCAGCCGCAGATTACAGTGGCGCTGGCTTTATCCAGGGGAACCAGTATTGTGACGGAAAGCATTTTTGAGAACCGTTTTAAATATGTGGATGAACTGACCAGAATGGGGGCCAGTATCAAGGTGGAAAGCAATACCGCTATCATAGACGGTGTAGAGAAATATACGGGTGCCAGTATTTCAGCTCCCGACCTTCGCGCAGGCGCTGCACTTGTGCTTGCAGCTTTGGCTGCGGAAGGAACATCTGTAGTGGAAGATATTAAATATATTCAGCGCGGCTATGAGGACTTCCATCTGAAGCTGCAGGGACTGGGAGCGCAGATAGAGCTCGTGCAGACGGAGAAGGATTTCCAGAAGTTCAAGCTGAAGACAGGCTGATAATACATCTTTTAAAAAGTGTCTGTTGACAGGAACGATATCTTATAGTAATGTATAGACAGAAAATTTCATATGATTTCTCTTATTCAGAGCTGGTGGAGATACATAGGATCGATGAAGCCACGGCAACCCCCATACGGGAAGGTGCCTCCCTGAGCGAGATTATTTCGAACAATAAGAGGATTGAATATCGAAAGATTAGAGTCCGCTTATTTTATAAGCGGATTTTTTTGCGCGAATAAGCAGAGTCATGTTGTCGGATGTGTAGCTGTATGCTTGCATAGGCGGATACACATTCGACAATATGACGAGCAACGCGAGCGAGGAATGGCGAAGCCATTTCGAGCTGCTTATTCGCGCAGCGGAATAAGCAGCAGCGAGTTACTGATTAACCCCCCAAAAGAAGAAAGGAAAAAACAAATGGAAAAACACTTATTTACTTCTGAATCTGTAACGGAAGGACATCCTGACAAGCTCTGTGATGCTGTTTCCGATGCTATCCTGGATGCCTGCATGGCACAGGATCCCATGAGCCGTGTGGCCTGCGAGACAGTCAGCTGTACCGGCTTTGTTATGGTAACCGGAGAGATTACGACGAAAGCGAATCTTGACATTCCTGCCATTGTGCGTGAGACAGTGGATGAAATCGGTTATAACGATGCCAAGACCGGCTTTGACTGCCATACCTGTGCGGTTATGGTGGCATTGGACAAGCAGTCTCCCGATATTGCCATGGGCGTTGACAAGGCGCTGGAAGCAAGAGAGTCTAAAATGACAGATGCCCAGATTGAAGCAATCGGTGCAGGAGACCAGGGTATGATGTTCGGCTATGCGACCAACGAGACACCGGAGCTGATGCCTTACCCCATTTCCCTCGCACATAAGCTGGCCAGACAGTTGGCAAAGGTACGTAAGGATGGAACCTTAAAATACCTTCGTCCTGATGGAAAGAGCCAGGTATCCGTGGAGTATGATGAGAACGGAAAGCCTGTCCGCCTGGAGGCGGTTGTGCTTTCCACACAGCATGATGAGGATGTAACCCAGGAGCAGATTCACGAGGATATTAAGAAATATGTTTTTGATCCGGTTCTGCCCGCTGAAATGATTGATGAAAATACCAAGTTTTTCATCAACCCTACAGGTCGGTTTGTGATTGGAGGTCCACAGGGTGATGCCGGACTGACCGGAAGAAAAATCATCGTAGACACCTACGGCGGATACGCACGTCACGGCGGCGGTGCTTTCTCCGGCAAGGACTGCACCAAGGTTGACAGAAGCGCGGCCTATGCTGCAAGATATGTGGCAAAGAACATTGTGGCAGCAGGTCTTGCCGAGAAGTGTGAAATCCAGCTGTCCTACGCAATCGGCGTTGCACAGCCTACCTCCATTATGGTAGACACCTTCGGTACCGGAAAGCTCAGCGACGAAAAGCTGGTGGAGATTGTACGCGAAAACTTCGACCTGCGTCCCGCAGGCATCATTAAAATGCTGGATTTGCGCAGACCTATCTACAGGCAGACCGCCGCATACGGACATTTTGGACGTGATGACATTTCTCTGCCCTGGGAGGCAACGGATAAGGTTGACCTGCTCAAGAAATATTTATAGCTTTTTTACAGCGCGGACTGCATGTGCAGTTACCGCGCTGTTTTCTTTAAATGAGCACCCGGCTGCGTACACTTTCGACGGGTGAAAGTCCCCAATCCGACCCTTTACAAATTCCACTGTTTTCAGTATGATTGAAGGAGCAGAGTTGTGGAAAAGGGGTAAGGGCATGGCATTCGCACATCTTCACGTTCATACGGAGTATTCTCTTCTGGACGGTTCCAATAAAATAAAAGAATATGTTGCACGGGTTAAGGAGCTGGGCATGGACAGCGCCGCCATCACGGATCACGGCGTTATGTACGGTGTCATTGACTTTTATCGTGCAGCCAGAGCGGAAGGGATTAAGCCTATCTTAGGCTGCGAGGTTTATGTGGCCCCCAATTCCCGGTTCGACAAGGAACTGACCGGAGGCGAGGACAGATATTATCATCTTGTCCTGCTTGCGGAGAATAATAAGGGCTATGCCAATCTGATGAAGATTGTCAGCCGCGGCTTTACCGAGGGGTACTATTATAAGCCGCGTGTGGATATGGAGGTTTTGAATACCTATCATGAAGGTATTATTGCGCTGTCTGCCTGTCTGGCGGGAGAGGTGCAGCGTTATATCTCCAAAGGGCTGCCGGATGAGGCCAGAAAAGCCGCAAGAAAATATGAGGCGTGCTTCGGCAAGGGAAATTATTTTCTGGAACTGCAGGACCATGGTCTGGCAGAGCAAAAGCTGGTAAACACGGAGCTTTTGAAGATGAGTAAGGAACTGGACATTCCGTTGGTAGCAACCAACGATGTCCACTATACCTATGCTGAGGATGCAGATTCCCACGACATTCTGCTCTGTCTGCAGACGGGAAAAAAGCTGCAGGATGAGGATAGAATGCGGTACGAGGGCGGCCAGTACTATGTCAAGAGCGAGGAGGAGATGAAGGGGCTTTTCCCCTATGCCTGGGAGGCTGTGGAGAATACCCAGATGATTGCTGACCGCTGTAACGTGGAAATCGAGTTCGGTGTTACGAAGCTGCCTAAATATGAAGTGCCGGAGGGATACGACTCCTGGAGCTACTTAAATAAGCTGTGCGATGACGGCCTGAGGGAACGGTATGGACAGGGGCTGGCGGAGGGGGAAGACCCGGGAAGCCGACCTGCGGGAGAGACAGGCCAGACCCTGCGGGAACGCCTGGACTACGAGCTGGGTGTTATAAAAACCATGGGTTACGTAGATTATTTCCTGATTGTCTGGGATTTCATCAACTATGCCAAGTCAAATGATATTCCGGTGGGACCGGGCAGAGGCTCTGCGGCGGGAAGCATTGTCTCCTACTGTCTGAAAATTACCAACATAGACCCAATCAGGTACAATTTACTGTTTGAACGTTTCCTGAACCCGGAGCGTGTGTCCATGCCCGATATCGATATAGATTTCTGCTTCAACAGGAGGCAGGAGGTCATTGACTATGTGGGCAGAAAGTATGGTTCTGACAAGGTGGTTCAGATTGTTACCTTTGGTACACTGGCGGCAAAGGGTGTCATTCGGGATGTGGGGCGTGTGATGGACTTGCCCTATGCCTTTGTGGATTCGATTGCCAAGATGGTGCCCAATGAGCTGAATATTACGCTGGACCGTGCTTTGGAAATGAATCCGGAGCTCAGAAAGCTCTATCAGGAGGATGAGCAGGTACATCACCTGATTGATATGTGCAAGCGTCTGGAGGGGCTGCCGAGACATACCTCCATGCATGCAGCAGGTGTTGTCATCTGCCAGAAGTCGGCGGACGAGTTTGTGCCTCTTTCCAGAGGAAGCGACGGGTCTATCACGACACAGTTTACCATGACTACGCTGGAAGAACTGGGGCTTCTGAAAATGGATTTTCTGGGCTTAAGAACCCTGACGGTGATTCATGATGCGGTGAACTTTATTGAGAAATCAACGGGAAAGAGAATCGATATAGACAACATCGACTACAATGACCCGCAGGTACTTGCTTCCATAGGCACGGGAAAGACGGATGGCATCTTCCAGTTGGAGAGCGCAGGCATGAAGAATTTCATGAAGGAGCTGCAGCCGCAGAATCTGGAAGATATTATAGCGGGTATTTCCCTGTATCGTCCCGGCCCGATGGATTTTATTCCCAAATATATAAAGGGTAAGAAAAATCATAATGATGTCGTTTATTCCTGTCCTCAGCTGGAACCGATTTTACAACCTACCTATGGATGTATTGTCTATCAGGAGCAGGTAATGCAGATTGTCCGTGATTTGGGCGGCTATACTCTGGGCCGGAGCGACCTGGTGCGCCGTGCCATGAGTAAGAAGAAGCAGGCAGTCATGGAGAAGGAGCGAGCTAACTTTATCTACGGAAATCCGGAGGAGGGTGTGCCGGGGTGTGTGGCGAAGGGCATCAGCGAGAGCGTTGCGGGCGGCATTTATGATGATATGATGGACTTTGCCAAATATGCATTTAACAAATCCCATGCAGCCTGCTATGCAGTAGTTGCCTTACAGACGGCCTACCTGAAATATTATTATCCCGTGGAGTTCATGGCAGCATTGATGACATCTGTTATTGATAACCCCAAGAAGGTTGCGGAATATATTCTTACCTGCAGGAGCATGGGAATCAGGATGCTTCCGCCGGACATTAACGAAGGGGAAAGCGGCTTTTCTGTATCGGGAGGAAGTATCCGCTATGCGCTGACGGCGATCAAGAGCATCGGAAGACCGGTTATTGATGCGATTGTCAGTGAGAGACAGGCGAGAGGGCTGTTTACCAACCTGAAGGATTTTATTACCCGCACCGTGGATGCGGATATTAACAAGAGAACGATAGAAAACTTTATTAAGGCCGGTGCGCTGGACAGCCTTGGCGGAACACGCAAGCAGTTCATGAGTATTTATGTGCAGATACTGGACCATATTACGAAGGACAAGAAGAGTAATCTGGCGGGGCAGATTTCCCTTTTTGACATTGCGGATGATTCCCAGAAGGAGGAATTTGACATACGCATGCCGAATGTGGGGGAATATAGCAAGGAGATGGTGCTTGCTTTTGAGAAAGAGGTGCTGGGGATTTACCTAAGCGGACACCCGTTGGAAGCATGGCAGGAGCTGTGGCAGAAATATACCACCAATACCACTAACGATTTTACGCTGGACGAGGAGACAGGAGAAGTGCATGTTGCAGACCAGCAGAATGTGGTTGTGGGCGGTCTGATTGCCGATAAGACAATTAAGTACACCAAAAATGATAAGGTCATGGCATTTTTAAATCTGGAGGATTTGGTAGGAAACGTGGAGGTTGTAGTTTTCCCCAGAGACTACGAGAAGTACAGCACACTGCTTCTGGAGGATGCCAAGGTCTTCATTAAGGGACACGTCTCTGTGGAGGAAGATAAGGACGCAAAAGTAATCTGTGAACAGATTGTCAGCTTTGAGGAGGCATCACAGGCGGGGGAGAAGCCTGTTTTCCAGAACCGCTACGGAAGCCGTGGCGCCGCCCCGGGAGGCCGAAGCTATGGGGCAGCTTCCGGTTCCCGTCCGGCGCAGGGCTATTCACAGCAGTCGGGCTACCGGCAGACGCAGCAGGAACAAGTGAGAACGCTGCCCAGAGGAATCTGGATTCAGTTCGAAAACGGAGAAAACTATCGGGAGAGGGAACAGGAGCTTTTGAAGCTGCTTGCAGATTCGGACGGAAATGATGATGTGGTTATCTTTCTGAAGGATACCAGAAATTTCAAAACATTGCCTGCAAACCGCCGGGTTAAGGCGGATGATGACCTGAAAAAAGAACTTGCCTCTGCTTTCGGAGAAGAAAATGTAAAAATTCGTTAAAATTATAACAAAACCTATTGAAAACCGTGAGAAAATAGATTAAAATGTAGAATAGCGTTTGGAGTTTGGCCATTTTAGGAGGTATCATTATGGCAAGTGAGATAAAGACAATAGGTATTCTGACAAGTGGCGGAGATGCGCCGGGGATGAATGCGGCAATTCGTGCAGTGGTTCGTACGGCTATCGCCAGAGGACTGAAGGTAAAGGGCATTAAGAGGGGCTATATGGGGCTCCTGAATGAAGAGATTATAGATATGGAAGCGCGGAACGTTTCTGATATTATTCAGCGCGGAGGAACCATTCTGGGTACTGCGAGATGCCTTGAATTCAAGAAGGCAGAGTATCAGAAAAAGGGAGCCGAAATCTGCAGGAAGCACGGCATTGACGGCATCGTGGTAATCGGAGGAGACGGCTCCTACCGTGGTGCACAGGCTCTGTCCAGACTGGGGATTAATACCGTTGGGCTGCCCGGAACCATTGACCTCGATATTGCATGCACCGAGTATACCATCGGCTTTGACACTGCGGTAAATACTGCCATGCAGGCAATTGATAAGGTAAAGGATACCTCCTCTTCCCATGAGAGATGCAGCATCATTGAGGTAATGGGCCGAAATGCCGGATATATCGCTCTGTGGTGCGGAATTGCAAACGGTGCGGAGGATATTCTGCTTCCCGAGAAATACGATTACAACGAGCAGGAGATTATCAATCATATTATTGAGAGCCGTAAGAAGGGCAAGACCCATCATATTATTATCAATGCGGAGGGAATCGGACATTCCACTTCCATGGCAAGAAGAATTGAGGCTGCTACGGGTATTGAAACGAGGGCTACCATTCTTGGCTATATGCAGCGTGGCGGCAACCCCACGGCTATGGACCGCTATTATGCTTCTATCATGGGTGCCTATGCGGTGGATATTATGATTCAGGGCAAAACCAACAGAGTAGTAGGCTACAGACATGGTGATTTCGTTGACTTTGACATTGAGGATGCGCTGAAGATGGAAAAGGGAATCAATGATTATCAGTATGAGGTTGCACAGCTTCTAACAATTTAAGGTGAATTGTAAAAACAGGATTTAATAAAAGGTGAATAGGCGGCTGTTTCCGATAAGGGAACAGCCGTTTTCACCAGGAGGAAAAATGATAACCAGTAGTTCCAACCAGAAAATCAGACAGGTCGTGCAATGGCAGACCAGAGCGAAGGAAAGAAGAAGTGCGGGAGTGTTTCTGACGGAAGGCTTTAAGATGTTTGAAGAGGCTCCGGCGGAAAGTGTCAGGGAGGTCTATGTATCCGAAAATGCATTGAAAAGATGCAGAACGGAGAGGCTTCTGCTTGAAAAGCTGGAGCGGACGGGATATGAAACCGTATCGGATGAGCTTTTCCAAAGGATGTCAGATACCCGGACTCCCCAGGGAATTCTGTGCGTGGTAAAACAGCCGGCATATCAATTGGAGCAGCTGTTGGAGGTACCTTCGCCGCTGCTTGTGGTTCTGGAAAATCTTCAGGACCCGGGAAATCTGGGAACCATTATCAGAACCGGTGAGGGAGCAGGGATAACGGGTGTTATAATGAGCGCCGGAACGGTTGACATATTTAATCCAAAAGTGATTCGCGCCACTATGGGCTCTATATTCCGCGTTCCTTTTCTGTATGTGGATAAGCTTCGGGAGACGGTCAGGCAGCTTGGAGCACACGGCATACACACTTATGCAGCTCATCTGGAGGGGGAAAAATATTACGACAGCTTTTCCTTCAGAGGGGGAACAGCGTTTCTGATTGGAAACGAGGGAAACGGTTTGGAGAGGGAAACAGCGGATTTGGCGGATGACTATTTGAAGATTCCCATGGAAGGAAAGGTTGAGTCGCTGAATGCGGCCATTGCCACATCGCTTCTGATGTACGAGGCACACAGACAGAGAAACTGAAATAGAAGAATGCGTATTAGGGCCTATTCCCGGCGGGACAGGGCTCATGCGGGAAAGGAACGGTATAAAATGAAAATCGGATTTATCGGACTGGGAAATATGGCGGAAGCCATGATTGGAGGCATGCTGACGAAGGGTATGGTAGAACCGGGAGATGTAATCGGCTCTGCAAAAACAAAGACGACAATTGAAAAAATTAAGACGAAATTTAATATAACAGCTGTTGTGGATAATGGCGCAGTGGCGAAAGAGGCAGATGTGCTTTTCCTGGCGGTAAAGCCGGTCTTTCTGGATGAAGTAATCGGAGAAATCAGGGATTCGGTAAGGGCAGAGACCTTGGTAGTGAGCATTGCAGCCGGAAGAGACTTAAAGTATTTGAAGGAGGCATTCGGCAGACCGGAGCTTAAAATTATCCGTTGTATGCCGAATACACCTGCTCTGGTTCTGGAGGGCTGCACCGGTGTGTGTGCGGGCGACGAGGTCTCAGAAGAGGACCTGAATAAGGTCGTAGCGCTTATGTCATCCTTCGGCAGGGCCAGTGTAGTGCCGGAGAGACTGATGGATGTGGTGGTGGGAATCAGCGGAAGTTCTCCTGCTTATGTGTTTATGTTTATTGAGGCTATGGCAGATGAAGCCGTGGCAGAGGGAATGCCCAGAAAGCAGGCGTATGAGTTTGCGGCTCAGGCAGTGCTCGGAAGCGCAAAGCTGGTGCTGGAGACGGGAAAGCATCCCGGTGAACTGAAAGACATGGTATGTTCTCCCGGCGGAACTACGATTCAGGCTGTAAAAGTGCTGGAGGAGAAGGGCATGCGTGCTTCCGTTATGGACGCTGTGGAAGCCTGTATAGAGAAGTCCAGAAATATGTAGCAGGGCCAAAACTTGACAATTTTTTTATCTTCTGCTATGATGTCCCCGTAACAAATTTAACAACTTTGTAATATTTTTATTAAGAAAATGGAATAATTATTTTTTAGAAGCATTGTTTGAATTTGTTTTGGAGGTAAAAGAAAATGGCAAAAAGCAGAAGGCTGTCTGCCGCGCTTCTGGGTCTTGTTCTGGCGTTGACCCTGATTCTGCAGACGGACATGACCGTTCAGGCTGGCACCAATAGTTATTTGGAGGAACTGCGCGGAGGCGTTGCTGCCGTGCTTGAACCGGGTTCTCAGGATGTGACGGAGATTGTAAATGCCACAGCGAGGGAATTGAATCTTGACTTAAATGCTGTTCAGGAGAATGACGATTATTCGGGTTCACTTGTAATGGCTAATGTGAAGGATGCATTGAATGTGCGGAGTGATTCCAGTCAGGAGGCATCAAAGGTTGGAAAGCTGTATAAGGACTGCGGAGGAACAGTCCTTGAGAGAAGAGACGGTTGGACAAAGCTGCAGTCGGGTAATATTATCGGCTGGGCATCGGATGAATATCTGTTGTTTGGAGAAGAAGCGCTTGCCCTTGCAAATGATGTGGGCAAGATGATTGCTACCATTGATACGGAGAGTCTCCGTGTCAGAAAAGAGCCGGGCACGGATACAGAGGTTTACGGGCTTTTGCCCAAGGGTGAAATCGTTGAGGTGTTGAGCCAGAATGAGGAAACCGGTTGGGTATGTATTGATTATGAAGGAGAAGACGGCTATGTTTCCGCCGAATATGTGGTCTTGGATTTCCTGATTGATGCAGGTGAAACCATGGAAGAGATTAAGATTCGGGAGGAAGCCGAAAGAGAGGCAAAGCGTCATGTAAACTATGGTGCCTATACGACGGATGCTGATACAACACTTCTGTTGGCAGCACTGATTCAGTGCGAAGCAGGCGGTGAAGCCTACGAGGGACAGGTGGCTGTAGGTGCGGTTGTCATGAACCGTGTGAGAAGCGCTGCATATCCTAACAGTATCCATGGCGTCATTTATGCTTCCGGTCAGTTTACGCCTGCCATGAACGGCAAGGTGAATGCGGTATATGAGTCCGGCAAGATTAAGGACAGCTGTATCAAGGCTGCCGAGGAGGCGCTTTCCGGTGTTTCCAACGTGGGAGATTTGACCCATTTCCGCCGAAACAACGGCAGAGACGGTATCGTAATCGGAAGCCATGTGTTCTATTAATGGCAAGGCTGATTCTTTAAATGCAGAGCGAGACAGACAATAGAATTGATTTAAGAATGAAAGAACTTCCGCCACCTGTGACGGAAGTTCTTTGTATGTAGGTAAACTTCCCTTTATTTGCCGGATGAGATACGAATATAATCCGGAACGATAAAGAAGGTTATCGTGCATAGAAATAGATTGATGAAATGATATTCTTTGGTGTATACTTAAGCTAACAGAAATTTAGAAAGGGGGAGCAGACAAATGAATGAAATGTTGATTTTCTGGCTGGTTTTGCTGATTGTCGCGATTGTCGCAGAGGTATTGACCATGGGCCTGACATCCATTTGGTTTGCGGGAGGTGCGCTGGTAGCCATTTTGGCGGCAATTCTGTATGCACCGATTTGGCTGCAGGTAGTGCTGTTTTTCCTGGTATCTCTGCTGCTCCTGCTTTTCACAAGACCTGTTGCGGTGAAGTACTTCAACAAGGACCGAGTCAGGACTAACGTGGAAAGTATGGTTGGCAGGCAGGCTGTTGTCACCGGTGAAATAGACAACATCCAGGGTATCGGGCAGGTAACTCTGAGCGGTCAGGAGTGGAGCGCCAGAAGCACGGATGATCGTGTGAGGATTCCGGTGGGGAGTGTTGTGGATGTAGTATCTGTCAGCGGTGTCAAGCTGATAGTAAAGGTAGATGAACAGATGCAGCACCTGAGACAGGAGGGGGAAAAGGAGCCGCTTCCGGAGCCTATGAGTGTTTCTCAGATGGAAGCACTGGAAGATAAGTAGAAATATTTTGGCAACATAAATAAAAAGTGAGTACTGACACTATCACAGTACAGAAAGAGGTTAGATATGTGGATTTTTCTGATTGCAGTAATTGTGTTGATTGTTTTGATTCTGGTGTCCTGTATCAAAATTGTTCCTCAGGCACAGGCTTATGTGCTTGAGCGTCTGGGCGCTTATCAGGGAACCTGGTCGGTTGGCTTCCATGTAAAAATGCCTTTCGTCGACAAGGTGGCAAGAAGAGTAAATTTAAAGGAGCAGGTGGCTGACTTCCCGCCTCAGCCCGTTATCACAAAGGATAACGTTACCATGAGAATTGATACCGTAGTGTTCTATCAGATTACAGACCCCAAGCTGTTTACCTATGGCGTTGAGAATCCTATGATGGCAATTGAGAATCTGACCGCTACCACTCTTCGTAACATCATCGGTGATCTGGAGCTGGATCAGACGCTGACAAGCCGTGAGACAATTAATACCAAGATGCGTGCGGCTCTTGATATTGCGACAGACCCCTGGGGTATTAAGGTGAATCGTGTAGAACTTAAGAACATTATTCCTCCTGCTGAGATTCAGAATGCCATGGAGAAGCAGATGAAGGCTGAACGTGAGAGACGTGAGGCTGTTACCCGTGCGGAAGGTGAAAAGAAGGCTAAGATTCTGGAGGCAGAGGGTGCCAAGGAGTCTGCAATTCTTCGTGCAGAGGCTGATAAGCAGTCCGCTATCCTTCGTGCAGAAGCTGAGAAGGAAAAGATGATTCGTGAGGCAGAAGGTGAAGCTGAGGCTATCCTGAAGGTGCAGCAGGCTAACGCAGACGGTATCAGAATGCTGAAGGAAGCCGGTGCAGATGAGGCAGTGCTTAAGATTAAGAGTCTGGAGGCATTTGAGAAGGTTGCAGACGGTCAGGCAAACACAATTCTTCTTCCCTCCGAACTGCAGGGCATTGCCAGCCTTGCAACCGCATGGAAAGAGGTGGGCAAGGATAAATAATCTAATGAGCGCAGGTGAGCCAACATGCCTGTATGATTGACGAACGGCGAATTGGATTATGAATCAAAGTGATGTATCAATAGACTGTAAACAAAACCGGTTCCGATGGAGAATAGAAACTCTGCGGAACCGGTTTTATGTGCTCGTATTTTGCAATTTCCGGCATACATACGGGGGTTGAAAAACAGCACATGATAAGTTATATTATAAAATATATGATAAAAAGACAGAGTATGGGAAAGGCAGGACAGGGATATGGACTTAAAGGGTCGTGATTTTTTGAAGCTTCTGGATTATACACCGGAGGAGATTACCTATTTGCTGGATTTGGCTGCGGATTTAAAGGATAAGAAGAAGCGTGGGATTCCTGTGGATACGTTTCGCGGGAAAAATGTGGCACTGATTTTCGAAAAGACAAGTACACGTACCAGATGCTCCTTTGAAGTGGCTGCCCATGACCTTGGGATGGGGACAACCTATCTCGATCCGACCGGTTCCCAGATTGGAAAGAAAGAAAGCATTGCGGATACTGCCCGTGTGCTTGCAGGCATGTATGACGGTATTGAGTACCGTGGCTTTGGACAGGATATTGTGGAAGAGCTGGCAAAATACTCCAAGGTTCCTGTATGGAACGGTCTGACAAACGAATTCCATCCGACGCAGATGCTGGCGGATTTGCTGACTATCCGCGAATACTTCGGCTATCTGAAGGGAATTAAGCTGACCTATATGGGAGATGCCCGCTACAACATGGGAAATTCTCTGATGGTGGCATGCGCTAAAATGGGTATGCATTTCACGGCATGTACTACTTCAAAGTATTTTCCGGCTGCGGAACTGGTGGCAGAGTGTGAGAAAATCGCGGCACAGACGGGCGGCAGCATTACGTTGACCGAGGATGTGGACGCAGGCACAAGAGACAAAGACGTCATTTATACAGATGTCTGGGTATCCATGGGTGAGCCTGACGAGGTCTGGACGGAGCGTATTCAGGAGTTGTCCCCTTATCAGGTCAATAAAAAGGTTATGGAAAATGCCGGTGAGAAGGCTGTTTTCATGCATTGTCTGCCTGCATTCCATGATTTGAAGACGAAAATCGGTGCTGAGATGGGCAAACGCTTCGGTATTACGGAGATGGAAGTGACCGACGAGGTATTTGAGTCCTCACAGTCCGTTGTGTTTGAGGAGGCGGAGAACCGCATGCACACCATCAAGGCGGTTATGTATGCCACTCTTGCATAATCTGCGGAGCGGGCATACGGAAGCGGTATCAACAGGAAAATGATGTCTGCGAAGCGGACAGGGTGTATTGCGATGAAGGCAGAAATATTATCTCTCCTGCGGGAACGTGAGAGCTATGTTTCCGGACAGGAGCTGTGCGAGCGCTTCGGCGTGTCACGGACAGCAGTGTGGAAGGCAATTAATCAATTGAAAAAAGAAGGTTACTGCATTGAAGCTGTGCAGAACAGAGGTTATCTTCTGGTGCAGGAGGACGAGGTTTTCGGTCAGAATGAACTGGAAAGCCGTATGCTGACAAAATGGGCGGGCCATCCGGTCACCTTTTATGACAGTATCAATTCCACCAACCTTCAGGCGAAACTGGATGCGGAGAACGGTGCGGGGCAGGGCACTCTGGTAGTGGCGGATATGCAGACAGCCGGGCGTGGCAGACGCGGCAGAAGCTGGAGCAGCCCGGCAGGAACCAATGTGTATTTTACGCTGCTCCTCAAACCGGAGTATGCCGCCGATAAGGCTTCTGCTGTAACGCTGGTTATGGCTCTGGCAACGGCGGAGGGCATTCGGGAAACCTGTGGCGTGGAGGCGGGCATCAAGTGGCCCAACGATATTGTCATAAACGGGAAAAAGGTCTGCGGTATCCTGACGGAAATGAGCGTGGAGCGTGACTACATCCATTATGTGGTGATTGGCGTAGGCATCAATGTAGGGCTGCAGGAGTTTGCACCGGAGGTCGCAGCAACCGCCACTTCCCTGCAAAAAGAGTGTGGCAGGAAGGTGCCGAGGGCGGCTTTGACTGCCAATATCATGAAGGCATTTGAAAAATATTATGAACTTTTCCTGGAGACACTGGATATGTCGGGACTAATCGGGGACTACAACAGACTACTGGTAAACAGGGGCAGGGAAGTCCGCGTCCTTGACCCGAAAGAAGAGTTTACGGGAGTTTCCAGAGGAATCAACCGGATGGGAGAACTGTTGGTAGAACTGCCGGACGGACAGGTGACTCAGGTCTATGCAGGGGAAGTTTCAGTGAGAGGAATTTATGGATACGTCTAATAAGAAAGAGGTTCTCTGCGGCGCGAATGCTTATGAGATGAAATATTATTTTAATGAGCGGTTTAACGGGATTCCGGAATCCATCAAGGAGGAGCTGCATATCATCTGTGTTCTTTTCACCGAGGAGGTGGGAGGTGTATTTACCATCGCCTTTGAAGAAGACGGAAGTGTTGTCATGGAAACAAATGCCGATGACGACGACATCTATTATGATGAGGTCAGCAGCGGGCTTTTGGTATCGGAAATCCGCAGAAACAGACAGGAACTGTTTGAATCCCTAAGCCTGTATTATAAAGTGTTCATTCTGAAGGAAGATGTCTCGGAGCTTCTGGAAGAAGGCTGACGAAGGAATAGAATCAGGGGAGTGAAGCGGAAGAAACAAAATGTGATAACATCGGAACGGAAAGGGGAAAAAGGATGCTTCTGGTAATTGATGTAGGAAATACAAATATGACATTGGGGGTATATGAGGGAGCAACTCTTCTTGCAACCTTCCGCATTATGACAAAAACACCCCGTACCTCCGATGAATACGGCGTTATACTTACCCAGCTTCTGAAGAATAAGGGAATTGAAGCAACTACGCTGGAGGGCTCCATTGTAGCCAGTGTGGTGCCGGATGTCATGCATTCTCTGACAGGTGCGCTGGTGCGTTACACGGAGACAAAGCCTGTCATTGTGGGGCCGGGAACCAAAACAGGTATCCGCGTTGTCACGGAGGATCCCAGAGCCATCGGCGCAGACCGCATGGTAGATGCGGTGGCTGCTTACGAGAAGTACGGCGGGCCGGTCCTGGTTCTGGATTTTGGAACGGCGACCACCTATGACCTGATTACGGAGGCAGGAGAGTTCGCGGCAGGCATTACCGCTCCCGGTATTCGTATCAGCTCGGAAGCTCTCTGGACAAAGGCGGCGAAGCTTCCAAATATAGAAATTAAAAAGCCGAAATCCATCCTTGCCCAGGAGACCATCAGCAGCATGCAGGCAGGGCTGGTGTACGGTCAGATAGGGCAGACCGAGTATATCATAAAAAAGGTGAAGGAAGAGAGCGGTATCCGGAACCTTAAGGTGGTTGCAACGGGTGGCCTTGGCAGACTCATCGCGGACGAGACGGATGCCATCGATATTTATGACAGTTCGCTGACTTTGGACGGTCTGCGAATTCTTTATGACAAGAACGGAAGGAAAAATACCAAATCTGCCAGAAATGAGTTTGGAAACTCCCAACAATGACAGAGCCCCTGTCGGAGAAAGCGGGGAAAAGCAGAGATGGGCGAGAGTATCTATGAGCAAATTGACAATCGGTGATGTGACCCTGGACAATCAGGTAATACTGGCTCCCATGGCAGGTGTGACAGACCTGCCATTTCGTTTGTTGTGCAGAGAAATGGGAGCAGGGCTGGTGTGCATGGAGATGGTCAGTGCCAAGGCAATCTATTACAATAACAAAAATACGGAAGAACTTTTAACCATACATCCCGGAGAGATGCCTGCGTCATTGCAGCTGTTCGGTTCTGACCCGGAGATTGTGGCGCAGATGGCGGCGCGTGTGGAGGAACGTCCCTTTTCCATTCTGGATTTCAATATGGGCTGTCCTGTGCCAAAGGTGGTGAACAACGGGGAAGGCTCCGCACTGATGAAGGACCCGGGGCTGGTGGAGAAGCTGCTGACCGGGCTGGTAAAGGCGGTAAAAAAGCCTGTCACGGTAAAAATCCGAAAGGGCTTTGACGAAAACTGCGTGAATGCGGTGGAGATTGCAAAAATCGCGGAAGCCTGCGGTGTAGCAGCGGTGGCAGTCCATGGCAGAACGAGGTCACAGTATTACAGCGGAAAGGCGGACTGGGATATCATCCGTCAGGTAAAGGAGGCTGTGAAAATTCCGGTCATCGGAAACGGAGATGTGACGGGGCCGGAGTCGGCGAAGGCCATGCTGGAGGAAACAGGCTGCGACGGCATCATGATTGGCAGGGCGGCACAGGGAAATCCATGGATTTTCAGGGAGGTATCCGCATATCTGGAAAGCGGTATACTGCCGGAGAAGCCCTCAAATGAGGAAAAAAAGAGCGTGATTCTGCGTCATGCGGCACTACAGATGGAATACAAGGGGGAGTACACGGCGGTAAGAGAGATGCGCAAGCATCTGGCCTGGTATACGGTGGGCATGCCGCACTCAGCGCACTTCCGTGGTCTCATCAACTCCATGGAAACCATGGAAGAATTATTGGCGGGAGTGAAAGAAATATTTGGATAAATAGCATAGCATCCGGCCCTACGGCATATAGATAGGGTATGGATGCTATTATTTTTTTCTATAAAAAAAGAGACATTTTAGAACCTGTGCTGACTGTGGAAAATGGAGAAGGGTACCGCCTGGTGAAGGTGGGAATCTGCGGAGGGGAGGACAGCTGGCTTGGACAACCCCTGCCCCGACAACCGGTTTTTGGACACGTGACAGGAAATGCCGATACACCTTCGGACTGTCATGATAAAAACTTTCGTAAAAGTTTTTTTCTGCGGCTGGCAAAGGAAATGATGCGACCTTTTTCCCGATGCAAAGAGAAAAGGCAGAAGCTTCTGGAGGAACTGGAACAGATTCGGCTGCAGAAGCAGTATGAGGCGGATGTGTGTGTCCTGGATGACAGCATAAAGAAGACAGTGAAGTGTATACTGGAAAAAACGGAAATTCTGGATGACTGTGCCTGCGTCTATACGGATGGCGTAAAAGCCCTTCTGTTGGGAGACGGACTGATAGCCGAATTGTGGAAAAAAAACTGGGACGTGCGGGAGTTTGTGGATTATCGGGAGTATAAGTGGGCCAGATATCTGCTGCCCTTTGCTGTCCAGACTCATTTTGTGATTCTGGGAACGGCACCCTGCATACCGGAAGTGACAAAAGCCTGTGCCCGCAGAATGAAAAGCCTGAGGTGGATTTTGCGGGAAAAGGACTGCGGTGAACCGGTGGAAGATTTTATAGATGATTTTTATGAGGATTACGGGCTGGCGGTTGAACTGCAGACGGTTACAGGCAGAAACGGCTTTCGTACGCTTTGCCTGGAGGCGGTAAAACCAATCTGTGTCCTGGATTTTACTGACGAAGCAAAGCTTTTCTGGGGCGGTCTGGCCTCGGGGAGTATCTGGCTTGATTTTGCCTCGCTGGAAGCAAAAGAGAGAAGGCTGGAGAGACTTGCACCAGGTATCTGCTATGTTTCTTTAAAAAAGCTTTGGAACAGTTGAGAATAGAAGCACTATTTCCTTGACAGTATAATGAAAAGTGGTTATAATACCTAAGTTAAAAGGGTGGATTTTTGGCTTTTTCAATAGCTTTGAGAAATAAAGAAACAGGAAGGACACGGGAAAATGCAGGAGAAGAAAAATATTTTGACCTATGAGGGACTCAGAAAATATGAGGACGAGTTGCATGAACTGAAGGTTGTAAAACGTCAGGAGGTTGCTCAGAAGATTAAGGAAGCAAGAGAACAGGGCGACCTTTCCGAGAACGCGGAGTATGACGCAGCGAAGGATGAGCAGCGCGACATCGAGGCAAGAATCGAGGAGCTGGAGAAGATTCTGAAAAATGCAGAGGTTGTTGTTGAGGATGAGGTTGACCTTGACAAAATCAACATCGGCTGCCGTGTAAAGCTGCTCGACATCGAATACAGCGAGGAACTGGAGTATAAAATTGTAGGTTCCACCGAGGCAAACAGCCTGAAAGGAAAGATTTCCAACGAAAGCCCTGTAGGAAAGGCATTGATTGGATGCAAGGTCGGCGATACCGTTGAGGTGGAGACCGCAGCAGGAACCTTTGCATACAAGGTACTGGAGATTCAGAGAAGCAACTAAAACGAAGAGTGAAATAGGAGATAAGAGAAGTGGCAGAAGCGCAGAATGTAAACGGACAGGAACAGGACATTAATCAGCTGCTGCAGGTGAGGAGAGAAAAGCTTGCAAACCTGCAGGAAGCAGGAAAAGACCCTTTCCAGATAACAAAATATAATCAGACACATCATACCACTGAGGCAGTAGCACTCTATACCGAGCATGAAGCAAAACTTTTGGCCGGAAGAGTAGTGCCCAATGTGGAAGGTCTGGACGAGCAGCAGGCAAGAGAGATCTTAAATCAGGACTACAATGAGAGAAGAGCAATCATGGATGCTGATCCTATTGAGGTTTCTGTCGCAGGTCGTATGATGTTCAAGCGTGTCATGGGTAAGGCTTCCTTCTGCAACATTCGCGATTTGAAGGGCAACATTCAGGTATATGTGGCCAGAGATGCTATCGGAGAGGAATCCTATGCAGATTTTAAGAAGTCTGACATTGGTGATATCTATGGTGTAAAGGGATATGTATTCCGTACAAAGACCGGTGAGATTTCCATCCATGCAGTAGAGATGACCATGCTTACCAAGAGCCTGCAGATTCTGCCTGAGAAATTCCATGGTCTGACCGATACCGATACTCGTTATCGCCAGAGATATGTAGACCTTATTATGAACAATGAGTCTAAGGAGACTTTTATCAAGAGATCTCAGATTATTAAAGAGATTCGTAAGTTCCTGGACAGCCGTGACTTTATGGAAGTTGAGACCCCTATGTTGGTTTCCAATGCAGGTGGAGCTGCAGCGAGACCTTTTGAAACTCACTACAATGCACTTGATGAGGATGTTAAGCTTCGTATTTCTCTGGAACTCTATTTGAAGAGACTGATTGTCGGTGGGTTGGAGAGAGTATACGAAATTGGCCGTGTATTCCGTAATGAAGGAGTAGATACCAGACATAATCCGGAATTCACCCTGATGGAGCTATATCAGGCATATACCGATTACGAAGGTATGATGGAACTTACAGAGAGCATGTTCAAGTATCTGGCTGAGAAGGTATGCGGAACTTCCGTTATCTCCTACAATGGAATCGAAATTGACTTTGGTAAGCCTTTTGAGCGTATTACCATGATAGATTGTATCAAGAA
Source organism: Acetatifactor sp. (assembly GCA_051877795.1). Classification (GTDB taxonomy): domain Bacteria; phylum Bacillota; class Clostridia; order Lachnospirales; family Lachnospiraceae; genus Acetatifactor. The sequence goes on along the minus strand of JBJEJG010000154.1, from coordinate 542 downwards.
GTACACCGGTATCGACTTTGATGCTGTAGAAGATGATGCAGCAGCTAAAAAGCTTGCTGATGAGCATCATGTTGAGTACGAGGCTCGTCACACCAAGGGCGACATCATTAACTTGTTTTTTGAGGAGTTCTGTGAGAAAAATCTGATTCAACCTACTTTTGTAATGGATCATCCTCTTGCAATCTCTCCTTTGACCAAGAAGAAACCTTCCGATCCTACCAAGGTAGAGCGTTTCGAGTTGTTTATCAACACCTGGGAAATGTGTAATGCATATTCCGAGCTTAACGATCCAATCGACCAGAGAGAGCGTTTTGCGGCACAGGATGCAGCATTCGCAGCAGGTGACGAGGAAGCAAACCACACGGATGAAGATTTCCTGAATGCACTGGAAATCGGTATGCCCCCCACCGGCGGCATCGGATACGGAATCGACAGACTGGTGATGCTGTTGACAGACAGCCCTGCAATCAGGGATGTGCTGCTGTTTCCGACGATGCGAAGTACAACCTAAAAAATCCAGTATTTATGCGGGTTTGAAGGGT
>JBJEJG010000153.1:0-2065 GCA_051877795.1 Acetatifactor sp. | reverse complement strand
GCAGAGAATATGCGAGATCCCTTGACGATACATCGGAGCACCGATATAATGGTATTGGTGATGACTATGAATTTGCAGAATCTAATGAACGAAAAGGGCTTGTCCAGGTATCAGCTGTCCAAAATAAGCGGTATACCATGGGCAACGCTCTCAGATATCTGTTCCGGGAAAACGCATTTGGAAAGATGCAATGCGTCAACGCTTGTGAAACTGTCTTCCGCGCTTGGCGTATCGGCGGAAGAGTTGTTAAAGGCGGAGGCTTATCCGATGTATGGTCAGGATGGGAAGCCAACGAGCAGGTCATACTTGGAGACAGGGCTGCCGGATAGTTTACAGCGTGCCATTGGAGAGTATCAAAAGGGAGTGGCAGAGCAATCCTTGCTCCTGGACTGTCTCTGGGATGAACTGTACGGCGCAATCAATGCGTGCCAGTGGTCGTATCGTATTACGGAGGAACAAGCTGCTTATCTGCGCAAGAAGTATTTATTCCCGAACGAGGAGAATGATGTGAATGATTGATTTTACCGCCTGCCGTGTGAACCCATATAAGGCGTATGGCGGCGCCAATGGAAATAAAATCAATATTGAGTATGAAGGGCATAGCTATATGCTGAAGTTTCCGCCGGCCCCGCACAGAAATATTGATATGAGCTATACCAACGGATGTATCAGCGAATATCTTGCCTGTCACATTTTTGAGTCACTGGGGTTCCGTGTGCAGCATACGCTGCTTGGAACTTATCGCGTTGCGGATGGCCGGGAAAAGCTGGTTGTCGCCTGCGGAGATTTTACCGAAGATGGGAAAAAGCTGATGGAATTTGCCCAACTGAAAAATACCTGCATTGACAGCGAGCAAAGAGGATACGGAACTGACGTGGACTCCATTATGGCTGCGATTGACGAGCAGCAGCTGATTCCACCGGAAGAGCTGCGGGAATTTTTCTGGGATATGTTTATCGCGGACGCGCTATTGGGTAACTTTGACCGACATAACGGAAACTGGGGCATTTTGGTGGATGAGGCGAAACGAACTGCTGAAATTGCTCCCATCTATGATTGCGGCTCCTGCCTGTATCCGCAACTGGCACCGGAAAAAATGGAGGCTGTTCTGAACAGCGAGGACGAGATCCAGAGGCGCATTATGCAATATCCGAAGTCAGCGATTGAAGAAAACGAGAAAAAGATATCCTATTTTGAGTATATCTCCTCCCTGAAAAATCCGGATTGCAACGCAGCCCTGCTCCGGGTGTCACAGAGAATTGATTGGATGCAGATTCAAAGAATCATTGATACGACGCCAACCTTGCTGCCCGTTCAAAAAGATTTCTACATGGTCATGTTGCAGGAGCGCGAAAAACAAATCCTGTCATTCAGTTTGGATCGGCTGATGAAGCAAGAGCAAAGCCATCAGCAGACCTTTGGAATGCATATGGGTATGTAAACAGACACAGCCGGCCCCAATGAGTCGGCTGTGATTTTGCTTATGAGAAGGAACTGCAATCTGGCTTTGGACGGCCTAATATCTCTGCGTGAAGGCATTGTGTGATAATCAAGCCATTCCAGAATGACAGGGGAAATGTATAAATAAAAAGATATGCCGGTGAACGTCCTTGACGGACAAATCCAACTGGTCCGTTGGCTGCTTTCGTGATGTGGGTCAAAAGTGGGTCAGAGGAAAAATGGGATCGGCTGGGGCAGGGGAGAGGGACCCCAATTTCTCCTCTGCGGATGAGATACTTGAAAGAGAAAATGGTCAGAGCGCAGGGCGCAGCCCTGTGTCTCTGACCATAAAAAATACTTCTTCACTATTCACTATTACCTATTACTTTCCAAAAATTCCGAATGCGTTTATAGGTAAAAGTGAAGAGTGAAGAGGGAATAAGTAAAAATCCCGAACGCTTTCGCATTCGGGATTTTTGGTGGGGGAAGGTGGATTCGAACCACCGAAGGCATCGCCAGCAGATTTACAGTCTGTCCCCTTTGGCCACTCGGGAATTCCCCCATATTCTGTTCCTTGTTGAAAGAGGTTGGAGCTGGTAGACGGACTCGAACCCCCGACCTGCTG
>JBJEJG010000152.1:0-2085 GCA_051877795.1 Acetatifactor sp. | reverse complement strand
CTTGCTTTTATCTGTAAATTTATGAATGTTGTTCCCATGTCTGTTCCACTCCCGATCTCTTTGCTGTTTCCGATTTTTCTAAGCTTCATCTGATCAGATTATACAATGTCTGCTATCTGTTTTCTACAGGAAACTCTGCAATAGCAAGGATAACAGGAATTTCTTGACAATAAACTTTTACCATATTATCATTAACAACACTCAGTATATGATGAATTCTTACCCGAAAAATGGAACAAAAAGGAGCGACAAAAATGATAGATTTTTTAAAGGAAGCTGCCCATGTAAAGCCTTCCTCAAGGCAGTTGGACTGGTTTGCGACGGAATTCTATGCCTTCATCCATTTCGGACCCAATACCTTTACCGGACGGGAATGGGGTGACGGAACGGAGGATGAAGCGATTTTTAACCCGGTAAAACTGGATTGTGACCAATGGGTGGAAACCATCAAAGCTGCCGGCATGAAAGGAATGGTCCTGACCGCCAAGCACCATGACGGTTTCTGTCTGTGGCCTTCCAAATATACGGAACATTCCGTAAAAAACAGTCCCTGCTCTGTAGACGTGGTAAAAGAAGCAGCAGATGCCTGCAGGCGCGGCGGCATTAAATTCGGCTTCTACTTATCCCCCTGGGACAGAAACTGTTCCTGCTACGGCACACCGGAATATAACGATTATTTCTGCAATCAATTGACAGAGCTGCTCACGCAATACGGCGATATTTTTTACGTATGGTTTGACAACGCCTGCGGGGAGGGAAAAAACGGCAAAAAACAGGACTATGATTTCCCCCGCTATTTTGAACTCATCCACAGGTATCAGCCCGATGCAGTTATTTTCAATGATTTCGGCCCCGATGTCCGGTGGTGCGGAAATGAGGCAGGTACGGCACGATACGCAGAATGGTCGGTGGTTCCGTCCGAGCTGTGTCATTACGCTCCTGTGCAGACCGGCCCCGGTCCACTTGCAAAGGAGGGCAGCCTGTCCTACCTGTACAACACAGAGAATGAACTTGGAAGTATGCCAAATATCCTGTATTCCAAGGGTCTTACCTTTGTTCCCTCCGAAATCGATATGTCTATCCGACCCGGCTGGTTCTGGCATCCCGATGAGGAACCCCATTCTCTGGAGCGGCTTTTTCATACCTACCTCACAAGCTGCGGAGCAAACGCATGTCTGAACCTGAATCTCCCTCCTGACAGAGACGGTCTTCTGGATAAAAGAGATGTAAAAAAACTGCGCGAGCTGCGCGCACTGATTGATCGGGAGCTTGGAAATGAGATTCCGGCAGCCATCGAAAAAGAGAGCGGACACGGTCCTACCCAGCCTGTCTATACGATCACCTTAGACCGTCCCCGGGATGACATCAAATATATTGTGCTCAAGGAGGATATCTCAAAGGGACAGCGCGTGGAGAGCTTTCGCATCACCGCCGAAACAGACGACGAAGCACGCTCCCTGAACTATCCCATTTACCAGGGAACCTGTATCGGTCACAAAAAAATCTGCCAGTTGAAGGATCCTTTTGCAAAGCCGGCGGTTTCGCCCGGTTCCGGTTCTGACGCAAAGATCAAAAAACTGAAGGTACATATCACAGCCGCCAGAGACGAAGTAATTATGAAAAGTATTTCTGTTTTTTGACAGATATAAAGGGTCTGCTTCTCATCGAAACAGACCCTCTCTTTATGCTGTAAGCTTCTCCGCTCATTTAGTAATTTTCTGCATTGACCTCAAAGTAGCTCTTGGGATGATTACATACCGGACAAACCTCAGGTGCCTTGGTGCCGACAACAATATGTCCGCAGTTTCTGCATTCCCATATCTTCACTTCACTCTTTGCAAATACAGCAGCAGTCTCTACATTTTTGAGAAGCGCTCTGTATCTTTCCTCATGATGCTTCTCAATTGCTCCTACCATGCGGAACTTGGCTACCAGCTCAGGGAATCCCTCTTCTTCTGCAGTTTTGGCAAAGCCCTCATACATATCTGTCCACTCATAATTCTCACCGTCGGCGGCAGCTTCCAGATTCTGCGCGGTATCACCGATACCGTTCAGTTCTTTAAACCACATCTTTGCATGTTCCTT
>JBJEJG010000151.1:0-2105 GCA_051877795.1 Acetatifactor sp. | reverse complement strand
GAACGAGAACTTCTGGATGAAGAACCGGATCGATTTATAAGATTGCCGGATAAATATGAGATTCATGAATACAGTATCATGGAAGATTTCATTGAATCTTTACCAGAGGGAAAACACCAGAATCAGCTGTATAGAGCGATTCAGGGAAGGGGAGCCTTTCGAAGATTCAAGGATTCTGTAAATCGAATGGGGATTGCTAACTCATGGTATGATTTTCAGGAAAATGCTTATAAAGAGATCGCGATTCGCTGGTGTAACGAGAACGAATATGAGTATGAAGAGGAAGAATGAGCATAGATGATGGATTATCCATGGTATCATGTACTGGATCACCAGAGATGGTTATAAGAAATAAAACGTCTGTCATTTTTATACATGACACCACCCTGCCCTTGCTATGGCAGCGAACCTCCTGTGTCCAACGGGGTCACGTGTCGAAGCGCACGGCTCCCAACTTCTTTCGTCCTTGCTGACTGCTGCTGGCAACGAGGCCATATAGGAGTCAAACAAAACTTTTGAGGACGATTTTATACGAATTAGCTTGCAAAACAGGGAATTTTTTCTTATTATAGTGTTGTTGGATGTATAAGCATCTGTAAAAGTGGGACTTGATCCCGGAAAAGGTGCTTGTCCAGAGATGAGAGAAAGAACGAACTGTGGTAGGGGCTGTTCTTTCTCTTTTTTTAAATTTGCCGGAGCTTATGACCATCTGGAAAGAGGCGGCGGACATCAAGGCTGCTGATCAGCTCAATCTTCCCACACCGAAGGTAGTGTATCATAACGAGGTGGCCCATCCTACGGAGCATCAGCAGGAAATGGTGCAGCAGCTTTCCGAGCGGGCTGCAGAAGTCCACTCCGGTAAGGTTGCGCCCTGGCAGGACGGGCAGGCGGAGAACCTGACGCAGCTTGTATTCTGTGACCGTGTAGCGATACGTTGCTACAAATAAACTTTAAGTGGGCGAAAGCCTGTAAGGAGGTAAAAGTAGCGGGGAAAACAGAGTTTTCTCTAACTGATATTCCGAAGAGTGGAATGATGGGGTAACGCCCTGAAACGCTCACCTAATACTACGTTGGAGGCAAGGGAGTGCAATATCCTGCGCTGACACAGCACGTTGAAGTCGGCTGAGAACCGTCCAAACAGAGCCGCAAGGCAGATGTGGAAAGCTGTCCAGAGGTGGATGGTACGGTCTATAGGTCAGGGGTCTATTTAACCTGAAAGAAGATTATTCTGAATTTCTGGGATTCAAGCTGAAAGTAATTCCCAGAGGGAAAACCAGACAGGGGCAAACCAAATTTGTTGTAGAGAGCCATGTCAGAGAGAAATCCATTAAGAAGATCAAAGACAACCTTGCAAAATTTGACGCATATCTCTGGCAGACTGTGGAGAATAAGCAGAAATTTATCAGTCAGATCATGACCTCCAAATCGCCTGTGAGAAGCTGTGACGATGTGGATGAGGCGGCTCTTTCCTATGCGGAGATAAAGGCTCTTTGTGCCGGAGATCCGCGAATCAAAGAACGGATGGATCTGGATGTGGAGGTGGCAAGGCTCAAATTAATGAAGGCGGATCACCAGAGCAAACAGTATCAGCTGGAAGATCAGCTTTTAAAATATTTTCCGGAGGAGATTGAAAAGAATAAGGGATTTGCAGCAGGCCTTGAAGCTGATATGAAAGTGCTGGCAGAGTATCCTTATCCGGAGGACGGATTTGTTAAGAACGCAGAACCAGTACAGATGACACATCGGACACCCCTGGGGATTGACCCCAGAGGAAATCTGATCCGAATTGATAATGCCCTGTCCCAAATGACCCAGCGTCTGGAAAGTGTTCGGATTCAGTTAGATAATCTGTATCAGCAGCAGGCGGCAGCAAAGGAAGAGGTAGGCAAGCCGTTTCCAAATGAGAAGGAATTACAGGAGAAATCAGACCACCTGGTAGAATTAGATACGCTTTTAAATATGGACAGTGGCAGGAAAGAACCGGAGCAGAGCATTGCCAAAAGTGTCCGTACTTCCGTGCTGGAAAATCTGAAACGTCCGGCGCAGCACGGAGCAACGGGATCTTGTTTTGAGGTTATCCGGTAGTTTGATAGTAACGGAAAATC
>JBJEJG010000150.1:0-10568 GCA_051877795.1 Acetatifactor sp. | reverse complement strand
TGAAGGAAGGCTACAACGGTGATCTGACTTCCCGTGAGGCTGGTTCCATCGGCGGCGAAATGGTTCGTCGTATGATCAGAAAGCAGGAAGAGCAGATGAAGTAATGGCTCCCCGAGCTGAATAAAAAAAGCAGCTGCCCCGGTGTTGCACACCGGGGCAGCCGTCTTTTACTGCCTTTAAGCGAAAGCCTATTTTACAACAGTTGTTGCCTGCTCTGCCTCCGTCTGATACCAAGCATAGATAGTTCCCTCGGTATCTTTATAGGGTGTAAAGTTTCTGTCCTGAACAGCTTCTGCCACAATATCAATGTTGAATTTTGCCTTTGCGCCGTCAACCGCCCCCGCATCGACATCAATACCGTCAAACACTACATAATCGGAGCCCTGTACCGCTGCCTCCTGATAGTAATAATAGTCACCGGCACCTTTTATCCAGCCGTTTTCAGCAAGTCCTGCTTCCACAGACTCCCATACACTCTCTGCAAGTTCGTTTTGCGTATCCGCTTCTGTCTCACCGCTCATGGTTACCTTCACACGCAGATAAGCAGAGCCCTCCTCCATGGTAATAGTAGGATTTTTTGCCAGATGGTCACCGGGCAGGATTCCCTCAAAGGTCATACCTTCAAAATTTTTGTTTTGTCCGGCATCCGTTTCCCAAAGAGAAATGTCAATATTTCCGGTGGTAATCACATTGCTCACCTGCTCAGAGTCAGAAAAATAAGCAAAGGTGCTTCCGATACCGATTGTGCCGGTCAGAACTGCCGCTGCAGCTACAGGGATAAGTTTTTTCTTGTTCATTACACTTTTCTTTCCTTTTCTGTTATTTGCTCTATGATAAAGCCTGTAAACAGATTATCCCCGTTTTCAGTCACGCAGCGGTCACATATCACCTTTTTCCGATTTATTCCCCAAACACGGCCTTATAGTCAGCCTGGAATTTTGCAATTCCCGCATCTGTCAGAGGATGCTTTACCATCTGTTCGATAACAGAATAAGGAACGGTTGCGATATCTGCTCCTGCCAGCGCGCAGTCAGTCACATGGATAGGATTGCGGACGCTTGCTGCAATAATCTGGGTATCCAGATCAGTCACTGCAAAAATATCGGAAATCTCACGAATCAAATCCACACCTCTCTGGCTGATATCATCCAGACGTCCCAGGAAAGGAGATACATATGTAGCGCCTGCGCGAGCTGCCAGAAGTGCCTGGTTTGCACTGAAAATCAAAGTCACATTTGTCTTGATTCCCTCGGAAGAAAGAACCTTGCACGCCTTTAAACCTTCCACGGTCATGGGAATCTTCACAACCATATTGGGATGAATTTTTGCAATTTCTCTGCCTTCCTTAATCATTCCCTCTGCATCTACGGTAGTAGCCTTTACCTCGCCGCTGATAGGGCCGTCAACGATGGAAGCGATTTCTGCGATAACCTCCTCGAATACTCTTCCCTCCTTCGCAATCAGGGAAGGATTGGTGGTTACACCACAGATAACTCCCATGTCGTTTGCCTTCCTGATATCCTCTACCTTTGCGGTATCAATAAAAAAACGCATAACAAAATCTCCTTTTCTGTATAGAGTCACTATGTGCTCGTGCACATCAAATGCTATCTATAGTATACTCGGTCGGCATGGAAACATCAAGCGTTTTTATACCGGCTTTTCCAAATATTTTTCTGAACCTCTATTTTCCCCTTCAAAAGGTCTGCCTCCCAGCCTTTCTCTCTGCTTCCCGGCTCCTTTCTCCTGACAATCTGCGACAGCGCTTTCATCACACTTCTCATGTCCGGAAGCCGTCTGCTTTTCTCCTCCCGTACGCAGGCTGTAATAATGCCTTTAAGCCTTCTGCTCTTTTCTCTTTTACATATTGCCTCCATTGTCCTGCCGAGTCCATAGACATCACACGCGGCAGTCAGTCTCTCGTCACCCTTCATCTGCTCCGGCGCGGCAAACCCGGGTGTCCCCGCTTTTGCCGCCGGCTTCTCTCCCAGGGTGCAGACACATCCAAAATCTACCAGCTTTACCATGCCATCCTGACACAAAATAATATTGGAAGGCTTGACATCCCTGTACACCATCCCGTTCTGCTCATGCAGACAGCCCAGCCCCGATGCCAGTTCCATTCCGATTCGTGCCGTACATTCCGCCGAAAAGCCGCCCCTGCGTCCCGACATCTCCTCCAGAGTACTGCCTGCCGCATATTCCATGACGAGGTAGCCTTCGCACTCCTGCCAGAATTCCAGAAATTTCGGGAACAAAGGATGCTCCAGGCCTTTCATGGCACACGCTTCCCTGCGAAGCAGTTCTGTCTCTTTGCTGATTTTGCAGGCAAAACAGGCCCCTGCACGGTTTTTTACCAGATATACCTCTGAAAAATTACCCCTTCCGAGAAGTCTTATAAGAGCGTAGCCGTGCTTTTCCAGACTCTCTCTTCTTTCTTTTTCTGACATTTTTCTCCTATCCTTTCTCCCATACCGCCGCCAAATACGGCTTTACAGTTCTCCTCTTGTGTAGAGAAGCACTGCTGCCATATTCCTGCCATTCTCCTTTTCGCCGACCTCTCCCAGCTCCTGTAAATGTTTCTCTGCCTGTCTCTCGGTCAGCACCTCCTCCACAGACAATCCCTCCTCCAAAAGCTTTTTCGGAATTCTGTTGGCGAAAGAATCTGTTGCCAAAAGCAGACCGATATCCTGTTCCATTACGCCCCGCTTCAGATATAAGGACTCTGATTTTGGAACTCTCTCCGCGCAGGCTCTCCCCATGCAGCGATTCAACAGCAAAATCTCCGTATTTCCTCTGCCAAAAATAAGGCACTCCCTCCCAAGGCATAAAACGCCTGCCAGGCTTGCCGCCGTTTTCGAAGTCCCCCTTCCTGTCAGCAGCCCGGCCTCCGCAAGTTCTCTGTCTGTCCGTTCCAGCAGCTGTTCCAGCCGTGCGGCCTGCGTTTTAAAAAAGAGCTCCGGCTTTCTTACTGCCCATGTAAGCCTTCTGCCGCGGAACCAATCCAGCAGCTGCTTTGACAGATAGCCGCCGGCCACGCCTTCTGCCGTGCTCTCTCCGGCACATATGCAGGCAAAAAGAACGGTCTGTCTTCCGCAGAGATATTGCTGCAGAAGAAGTGTCGAGTCATTCTCCCCCTGCTGCCAATAGCATGAAGAAATAAATTTCATATGTATACCCTTTGTCCGCTTCTGCGGACTCATTTGCCTTTCATTTTGATAAAATAAATTCGGGAATCCTTTTGCGAAAAAGAAATGTTATGTGCAGAAACCGCCGAGAAGCGGTTCTGCACCGATAGAAGCTTTTGAAAAAAAGATTTATTTTATAAATATATTTGCCAAATCATTAAAGAACACGAACACCATCAGTACCATAAAGAACATCAGTCCGATAAAATGTACCATGCCCTCCTTATCCGGCGGCACGGGTTTTCCTCTCACGACCTCCACCAGCAGAAACACCAGCCTTCCACCGTCCAGAGCCGGAATGGGAAGCAGATTCAGTATCCCCAGATTCACCGACAGCATCAGCACAATATTAAGCATGTTCAGCAGCACATTCTGCCAGCCGTAATCCTTTGTCTGCTCATAGGTCTTGCCTACTACATTTACGGCAATTCCCACAGGCCCCGCTACATCCTGCCTCGACACCTGCCCTCTGAGCAGCATTCCCAGACTCTTATAGGTGGCCTTCACGGAATACCGCATCTCGTACCAGGCATATCGAAAGGTCTCAAAGCCCTTGGGTTCCACAAAATCCGCATTGGCGATTCCAAGCAGGTAGCTCCCGGTGCTCTCGTCATATTGCGGTGTAACCATGGTGCTGTACTCCTCGCCATCCCGCTCGTACACTACTTCTACTTCCCCGCCCCGGTAGGAAGCCTGCATAAACAGAGAAATTTCCTGAAAAAGCCTGATATTCTCCCCATCCAGAGACAAAATTCTGTCTCCATCCAGCATACCGGCAATTTCCGCGCCGCCTCCTTCAGAAACCTCAGTTGCCACCGGATCCCTGACAATCATCATATTTACCATGATGAATGCCACAATAAAGGCAAGAATAAAATTAAAGAACGGGCCTGCGGCCACAGTGGCAATTCTGCTCCAAACCTTCGCCTTCAAAAAAGAACCCGGCCCCGGCTCTCTGTCTTCACCCGTTTCCTCATCCTTCCGGACGACTCCGTCCTCACCCTCAAACATGCAGGCTCCGCCTATCGGGAAAAGCTTCAGGGAATACTTTGTGCCTCCCTTCTTAAAGGAAAAGAGGTTGGGCCCCATTCCCACAGCAAATTCCACCACATGAATGCCGTTTGCCTTGGCAATCAGGAAGTGCCCGAATTCATGTGCAATCACTACCACCCCGAATATGACAAGAAACAAAATCAAAGTCATCATTTACAGCTTAATCCTTCCTGCAATATATTCATAGGCTTCCGCCTCCGCCTCCAAAATCTGCTCCACAGAGGGATTTTCGATGGGCTTATGGTGTTCCATGGCCTCACCAATCAGCTCCGGAATTTGTAGATATCCGATTTTCCGATTCAGGAACAGCGCCACAGCCTTTTCATTTGCGGCATTATACACCGTCGGCATACTGCCCCCCACAGTGGCTGCCCGATAGGCCAGAGCAAGCCCCGTAAAGGTATCCGTATCCGGTTTTTCAAAGGTAATCTGACCCAGTTCAAAGAAATTGACACGTTTTCCTTCCATAGGACGCCTGTCAGGATAAAACAGGGCATACTGTATTGGCAGCTTCATGTCGGGTGTTCCCAGCTGGGCAATAATCGCCCCGTCTACGTACTGAACAGCAGAATGGATGATACTCTGCGGATGTACCACTACCTCTATTCTGTCCAGTTCTACGCCAAACAACCACTTTGCCTCCATGACCTCCAGCCCTTTGTTCACCAGAGTTGACGAATCAATGGTAATTTTTCTGCCCATTGACCAGTTGGGATGCTTCAGGGCATCCTCAACCTGTATGCCTTCCAGCTGCTTTCTTGTCTTTCCCCTGAAAGGGCCGCCGGAAGCCGTCAGCAGAATTTTTTCTATTTTGTCCGCAGGCTCTCCGTTCAGCGACTGGAAAATAGCGCTGTGCTCACTGTCCACCGGCAGAATTGCCACACCGTTTTTCTTTGCCAACGGCATGATAATATGCCCTGCAGTCACCAGCGTTTCTTTATTTGCCAGGGCAATATCCTTTCCTGCCTCTATTGCCGCAATTGTCGGTCTGATACCAATCATTCCCACAATAGCGGTCACCAATACCTGGCTTTCCGGCAAAACGGCAATTTCCAAAAGGCCCTCCATGCCGGAGACCACCTTTACATCCAAATCTGCCACTCTCGCCCGTAAATCGGCTGCAGCTTCCTCCGTCCACATAGCAGCCATTCTGGGACAAAATTCTCGAATCTGCTCCTCCATTTTTTCCACACTGCTGCCCGCGGCAAGTGCCACCACCTGTAAGTCGGGATTACTGCGCACCACCTCCAGAGTCTGCGTGCCGATGGAGCCTGTCGAACCTAAAATTGCTATCTTTTTCATACGTTTTCCTTCTTTTCCAAACTACCGAAACAGCATTACTGAGAGAAAATACACAATCGGAGCCGTGACAATCACGCTGTCAAAGCGATCCATAATACCGCCGTGTCCCGGAATCAGCTTTCCATAGTCCTTGATTCCCCTGTTTCTTTTAATCGCCGAGGCCGCCAAATCGCCCACCATGCTCACCACTGCGCCAAGCGCGCAGATAAGCGCAATCAGGCACATGCTTTTCACACTGTGCACCATGATAAACCAACCGTAAATCAAGCCAATCAGCGCTGCGCCGGCCACACCGCCGATACAGCCCTCCAGAGATTTCTTGGGGCTCAACACAGGAAAAATTTTCTTTTTTCCAATCAGCTTCCCCACACAATAGGCACAGGTATCGCAGCCCCAGGAGCAAATCAGCACAAGCCATACAAGATAAATTCCGTTTTCCTGCATTCTGATAAAGTCAATAAAGGACAGCATCACCGGTGCATAGAGAAAGGAAAACACACAAAAGGAAATCTGCTCTGCCTGATACTTTGGGAATGCCAGAACATAGACAAACAGCTCAGCCAAAAACACTCCCACGATGCAGGCCAGAAGATAAAATACACTGTTCTCAACGTAGTTCATATCAGCCGCCAGAACCAGCAGATAATAAATGATAATTCCCACATATCCCACTATTTCCGGCGCACAGAAATTCCTCTTTCCCTCCTGCGTTGCAGTCACTCCCAACGCCTTTATCAATTCCCTGTAGCCGACCAGCGAGACAAAAAGCAGGACGAGCGGAAGCAGGGGAGAACCCGCAAAAAAGGAGATAAACGCAATACATATCAGCACCACGCCACTTAAAAGTCTGGTCCAAAACATAAGCTCATTCCTCCTTTAAACCGCCGTATCTTCTGTCCCTATGATTATATGCCTCCACAGCTTTTACCAATTCTTCCTTTGTGAAATCAGGCCATGCAACAGGTGTAAAATAAAATTCCGTATAGGCCAGCTGCCATAGCAGGAAATTGGAAATTCTCTGTTCATTGCAGGTACGGATTAAAAGGTCAGGTTCAGGAATACCCGCCGTATCCAGAAATCCTTCCATCGTCTCTTCCGTAATCTGCGACGCGTTCAATTCCCCTTTTTCCACCTTTTCCGCCACTTTTCGCGCGGCGCGCACTATTTCATCTCTGCCGCCGTAGTTGATGGCAATCTGGAAGTGGAGTCCGTCATTATCTCTGGTGGCTTCCTCCAGTTCCGCGATTCTGGTGCGGATATCTTCATCCAGTCTCGACTTTTCCCCAAGCACTCTCACGCACATACGGTTCTTTTTTGCGGTCTGCAGACATGTCTTCATATAATTGCGCAGAAGCTTCATCAGCGCATCCACCTCATCCTGAGGACGGTTCCAGTTTTCGGTGGAAAAGGCATATACCGTCAGGTACTGAATCCCCATTTTATACGCTTCCTCACAGATAACCTCCACCGTCTTAGCCCCCTGCACATGCCCGTAATTACGTGGCATTCCTTTGGCTTTCGCCCATCTGCCGTTACCGTCCAGAATAATGGCAACATGTCTGGGCATTTTTAATTCCTCACTCATATCGTTTCCTTTCAGTTTCACCTGATATTGGCATACTCGTCTGCCATCGGCACAGCCGCCTGACATTGACGCAAAAAGGGAGCGGATATCCTCTCCACTCCCCCGCTATATACAGTTTTTATACTGTCATGATTTCCTTGGACTTTGCTTCCATCAAAGCATCGATATCCTTGATAAACTTGTCGGTGAGCTTCTGCAGCTGGTCTTCAAGCTGCTTAATTTCATCCTCTGAAACTTCTGTCTTTGCCAGCTTCTTGAAAGCATCATTTCCGTCTCTGCGGATGTTGCGGATTGCAACCTTACCGTCCTCTGCCTTCTTCCTGACCTCCTTGACAAGATCTTTTCTGCGCTCCTCCGTAAGCTCCGGGAAAACCAGTCGGATTACACTTCCGTCGTTGGTGGGATTGATTCCGATATCCGAAGTCATAATTGCCTTCTCAATCTCTTTCAAAAGAGACTTTTCCCAGGGTGCAATCTGGATGATGCGGGCCTCAGGAACGGTAACATTTCCAACCTGCTGAATCGGGGTAGGTGTTCCGTAATAATTTACACGCAGCTTATCCAGTACGTGGGGGTTGGCACGGCCTGCACGTATTCCTGCATAATCCGCCTCCAGAAATCCATAAGCCTTTTTCATTTTGTCTTCGTATTGCTGTAATCTGGCATCCATAATTATTTTCCTTTCGATTAATATTCTTATACTGTAACCTTTGTCCCGCTGAACTTACCTTTTACGGTATTCACAATACTGTTTTCCTCGTTCAGCCCAAACACCCACATGGGCATCCTGTTATCCCTCGCCAGAATGGAGGCAGTCATGTCCACTACCTGAAGATTCTTTGCAATGACTTCATCTATTGACACTTCGCTGTACTTCTTTGCCGCAGGATTTTTGCTCGGGTCATCGTCATACACACCGTCAATGGATTTTGCAAGCAGGATAACCTCTGCCTCTACCTCAATTGCGCGAAGTACCACTCCCGTATCGGTGGAAAAATAGGGATGACCCGTACCGCCCGCAAAAAATACAACCATGCCCTTTTCAAACCAGCTGTTTGCCTTGTCCTTGGAGAACAGTTCGGTAAAGGAACCACACACAAAAGGGGTCAGGATACCGGTCTGCATTCCCGTAGAACGGAAAATTTCCGACACATAAATGCAGTTCATAATCGTTGCCAGCATGCCAATCTGGTCAGCCTTTGTCCTGTCGATATTCTCACTGGTTCTTCCTCTCCAGAAGTTGCCGCCGCCAATCACGATACCAACCTGGACACCTTCGTCTGTAAGCTGTTTTACCTGAAGCGCAACCTTTCTGACTGTCTCCTCGTCAAACCCGGTTTTCTTCTCACCTGCAAGCGCTTCGCCACTCAGCTTCAATAAAATTCTGCGCATATTCTGCCTCCCTATTTTGCTTTCGATTTGCGTACCTCAGGCTTGTAATCGTCAAAGAAGGTGGTCGGGCTGACATCTGCGTAGCACTGCGAGCACATACCTTCGATGACGGCGCCGTTATTAATCTGAACGGACTTGGACTTAATATTGCCCATGACAATGGCGGATGCATCCAGAATAACGGGACCCTTCACGTCAATATCACCCTTGACAGCGCCCGCAATCGCCGCACTGGTAGCCGTAATATTTCCGATAATTACAGAGCTTGCGCCAATTTTGACAGCGCCCTCACTGTGCACTTCTCCGTTAATTTTTGCGCTCTCGGCATAGATTTCGGCAGCCTTTGAGTTTCCATTGATATGACCTGTGATGTTGAGTTTACCCAGAGCATCAATATTACCGTTCACAGTTCCGATGACATCGATAGACCCTTCTGTTGAAATATCACCCACAATCACCATTCCTGCTGTAATGACAGAGGTCTCGTCCACTGCCTCTCTGACTGATTCCATTTCCATGCTTCTCTCTGCTCCTTTGCTCTCTTCTTTCTGTACTTCAACCGGCTGTTCTTCCGGCTTTTCCTCCACCGGACTTTCTGCAAGCATTTCTGCAAGCAGCTTTTCCATTTCTGCATCCTCCGCAGCAACCGGCTGTTCCGCTGTCTCCTCTTTGGCATCTGCAGACTCCAAAATTGCCTCCGCCGGCTCCGCAGTCTCCGTTTGCTCTTCGGGCAACTGGATATCCTCGATATTTTTCAGCATCTCATCGATAGAAATTTCCGGTGTCTGCGTTACGTCCTGTTCCTCTTCCGTTCTGATTTGTTCTTCCTCAGGCATCAATTCATTCACAGCCTGAGACAAATCCTCCTTTAAATCCGAGAAAAAACCCATAATAAATGATTCCTCCATTCATTCTTTAGTTTAACCGGGCATCGTCATCTGCCTGTCGGTGAATATGTTGAACCGGCTCGGTGTCCTCCGTAATCGGCAGGATTACAGTATCCTCCATAGCCAAAATGTTCTCAATGATAATGGGTAGCGCCTCCACGGTGGTTCGCTTGTCTGCGGAATCATGAAACAGAATGATAGAAGTTCCGTTCTGGGAGATATCCTCCGTCGAATTCTTTACCAGTGTTTCCACCGGCAAAAGCACGCTGCCGCCGTCTCCCGACGAGATATTCCAGTCAAAGAAACGAACTCCCCGGCTTTCCAGATAATCAGCATAATCCCACATATCATACCTGCTTACCGTATTGGAGCTGCCGCCGGGAAAGCGATAAACAGTGCTTTCCACCCCTGTAACCTCCTTCAGGTAATCCTGAAGCTTCTCAAAATCCTCCGCGAAAGCATCCACAGAGGCATAGACCTCCGAATATTTGTGGCTGTAGGAGTGCATTCCCAGTGTATGCCCTCTCTCCACAATATCACACATTGCTTCCTTTGCCGAGTCTGTTTCTTTTCCCACCACAAAGAAGGTTGCTTTTACATCATATCTGTCCAGAATATCCAGAATATCCTCTGTATAGATGCTCGGGCCATCATCAAAAGTGAGATAAACACGATGTGCCGCCGTCACCTCAGACCCGACATTCTTCTCTTCTGAAGTCGTTTCCTGCGGTTCCAGTTCATAACCGGAAAGTTCTCTCCCTGCTTCTCCCGCCGCCTGACTTCCCTGTCCGGTCACCTGTTCTTCCGACACGTCAGAAAGGTTTTCTGTTTTCAGTTCCTCCAGCTGTGCCGTAAGCTGTTCTATCGCCCTGTCCAGATGCTGAACCCGGAAAAGTAAAACTACACACAGCACAATCGATACCGTGACAAATATGATTAACATCAGAATAATACATTTCTTCAGCCGCTGTACGCGCCGTCTCCTGTAAGCAGCTGTCTGCATACTATCTTCTGACATAGCTTCTCCCAACTGTTTCTTAGCTCTTAGGTTTTAGTATAGCATATTCCCCTTTTTTCGGAAAGACAAAAATTAAAAAAGAGCGTTTAAAATCGAGTAGGAGGGGATTTTGATTAAATCCCCGACCTCTCACACCACCGTGC
>JBJEJG010000149.1:0-10586 GCA_051877795.1 Acetatifactor sp. | reverse complement strand
GTGTTTATGCTGGTTGTGAGGTTTTTACCTTTTTCTAACTGTCAAAGATAGGAATTACAATTAATTTCCATCGCGCAGTATGTTTTGTATGTAAAAAATGATATAATGAGCGCATATAAAAAACAAGCGGCTGCGCAGCGTAGATGTAAAGTGGGGACAAAAATGGCTACAGTAATCAATTATTTAAAAGAATACGGGGATTATTCATTTCGGGAACTGCCGATGACGGAGGTGGACAGTCTTGTCCTGTGTCAGCTTTCCTATCTGAAATTTGACGGCATGGTGCCGGATGTAAAGGAAAATCTGCCCTCGGTAACTTTGAGCAGTCTGGCTGAGCGCGATGACTTTGACAAGCTGTTTGCCGATGTGAGATACGAGACCGTCAACCGTGCCCTGGTATCCGGTATGCTGGCGGGCAGACGTTTTCGGAATTTGAAGCTGAATTGCTATGTTAATGTGATAGAAAAGAAATGGGAAACCCAGTTTTCTGCTGTTACCTTCATTCTGGATGACGGAACCATTTATGTGGCGTACCGCGGCACCGACGAGACAATTGTGGGGTGGAAGGAGGACTTTAATATGGCGTTCCTCTCGCCTGTACCGGGGCAGGAGTACAGTGTAGGATATCTGAATATGGTGGCATCCAGAATTAAGCGTCCGTTTTATGTGGGCGGGCATTCCAAGGGAGGAAATCTGGCGGTATACAGTGCCATGAACTGCAGACCGGAAATTCAGGAGCGTATTATTAAGGTATACAGCATGGATGGCCCCGGTTTTCGACCCGAGGTTCTGGAGAAATGTAATTATGATATGATTCGCAGCCGTGTCATCAAGATTCTTCCCAATTCTTCTCTGGTTGGCATGATTTTTGAATCGGATATGCATTATCAGGTGGTGAAGAGCAAAACCTTCGGACTTGCACAGCATGACCCCTATACCTGGCTTGTGGAGGGGGAACATCTAGTGAGGGCGAATGATATTTATGAGAGAAGGAAGCTGATGGACAATACTCTGAATGAGTGGATATTGTCCTTGAATGAGGAGCAGCTGAGAACCTTTGTAGATACGCTGTATCAGGTGATTTCCGCATCTCAGGCCGACAATCTCATCGAATTCACCGCAGAATGGAAGCGGAGCATGAATGGGATTGTTGCGGCACTGAAGGAGGTGGACGGAGAAACCTCAAAGATGCTGAAGGAGGTTATAAAATCCCTGTTTGAAATTGCGGGAGAGCGCATGAAGGAGAAGGTGACCCAGAATGTCATTGCCGGCAAGAAGGGATTAGGGAAGCAAAGTAAGTCAAAAGCTCCCGTCCGGAAATCATAGCCCTTTTTTCATCGATACGTTCCGGATGCCACTGTACGCCCAGAATGGGAAGCCGTGTGTGCATGATGGCTTCTATGCAGTTGTCGTCGGGACACCATTGAACAGCTTCCAGTCCGCGTCCAAGTTCATTTACAGCCTGGTGGTGGGCACTGTTGATGATGGGCCTTTCCCCGTACAGACGGCGCAGAACGGAAGCTTCCAGAGTGACGGAAGCATGATATTGGTCTCCGCCTTCGTACCGGTGGTGTGAGGCTGTAGGCAGATCCTGAACCAGAGAACCGCCAAAACCTACGTTAATGATTTGCAGCCCTTTGCAGATGCCGAGAACGGGAATGGATTCTCTGACACAGAGATCAAGCGCCTGAAGCTGCAGGATATCCAGCTCCGTATTAATGTTGCGGGAACCGTGATTTTTTTCGCCGAAAAAGGCGGGAGTAATGTCGCCGCCACCCGGCAGGATAAGACCTCCGCAGTGGACGATATCCCCCATGCTCAGTGTGACAACCGGCTCCGCACCGATGGATTTTACATAGTTTACATAATTTTTTGTCTCAGTTTTTTTCCCTGCGATTGCTATTTTCATTTAGACAGGACTCCTTAAAAATACTCTTTTGTCAATATATTATGCTGCTCCCGATTATACTACCTAAAAACGTATGCATCAATTGTTTTCAGATGAAGAAAAAAGTGGTACACTAGGCGTGAAAGCGAGGAGAACCATGAAAAAAACGAAAAAATATGTGAATGCCGGGACAGCGCCGCTGCTTCTTTCTTTTTTGCTGCCGCTGCTTATCATGCTGGCACTCTTTATCGTAAACGGAATCTATCCCTTTGGTGACAGAAGCTTCCTGTCCGGGGATTTGTATCATCAGTATATGCCATTTTTCAGTGAACTGCTGCACAAAATCAGAGACGGGGAATCTTTGTATTTTTCTTTTCATGTGGGCATCGGCTCTAACTTTCTGGCACTTTTTGTTTATTATCTGGCAAGTCCGCTGCATATTCTGGCCCTGCTCGTGCCGGAGAGTCACCTGATTGAGTTTATTGGCTATTTGATTGTGGTGAAGGTGGGACTCTGCGGCCTGACTGCCTGCATCTATCTTCGCAGACATTTTGACACAAAAGAGTGGGGCACTGTGTTGTTTTCCTGTTTCTATGCCCTTTCCGGCTTCATGGCGGCTTATAATTACAATATCATGTGGGTAGACTGCGTGGTGCTGCTGCCTTTGATTGTGCTTGGACTGGAGCGACTGGTAAAGGAGGGAAAATGGGGACTGTACTGTGTCACTCTGGCACTGTCCATTTTTACAAATTACTATATTTCCATTATGATTTGCATCTTTCTGATGCTGTACTTCTGCCTGCTTCTGGTGACGGAGAAAAAACGGCTGCGAAGCATCGGTTATTTTGCACTGTTTTCCCTGCTGGCGGGAGGAATGGCGGCTGTGCTTCTGATTCCTGAGGTCTGTGCTATCATTCAGACGGATTTCGGCGACATGGATTTCCCGAAGGAAATTGAGTCATATTTTCCGATTCTGGATGTGCTGGCACGGCATTGTATGTGTGTGTTTACGGAGCGCGGTCTTGAGCACTGGCCCAATATTTACTGCGGAAGTGCCGTGATTATGCTGATTCCCATGTATCTTATGAACAGGAGGATTTCCATCCGGGAGAAATTCTGTCGGATGGCGCTGGCCGGTTTCCTGTTGCTTAGCTTCAGCACCAACATACTGGATTTTATCTGGCATGGCCTGAATTACCCGGATTCCCTGCCGGCAAGGCAGTCCTTCCTCTATATTTTCATGGTGCTTGTGATGTGTTACGAGGCTTATCACCATGTGAAGGAAGTGGATTCCCAGCAGATTGTCTACGGCTATCTGGTATCGGTGGGATTTTTTCTGTTCTGTGAGAAGTTCGTGGAGCATGAAGACTTTGAACCGGGCGTGAAGCTTTTGACTTTTATGTTTGTGACGCTGTATGCCGTGCTTTTGTATCTGTACCGGACAAGAGAGAGCCTGAATGCCCGAAAGGGAATTGCAATCGTGGCGTTTGCCGCTGTGATTGCGGAGTGCGGTATCAACACCTGGGATACCAGTATTGCGACGACCAGCCGTTCCGCTTATCTGGGCCAGCAGGAGGACTACAAGGCGCTGTATGAGCTGACAAAGGCAAGGGAGGAAAGCTTTTACCGTCTGGAGAAATTTGAACGCAAGACAAAGAATGACGGAACCCTGACGGGGTATCCCACAGCCAGTGTGTTTTCCTCCACAATGAATTCTTATGTGATGGATATGTACAAGAAACTGGGCATGCGTCACAGCAAGGTGTTTTATGGCTTTGACGGAGCAACTGCGCTCACCTCTGCCCTGCTGAACGTGAATTATATGTTCGGAGATTCGGAGGATTATGAGAACAGTCTTTACAGCTGTCTGGCGCAGAGCGGAGATGTTTATCTGTATGCCTGCAATGCAGTTTTACCCTTTGGGTATGTCGCTCCGACAGGGTTTGAACTGCCGGAGGGAACTCAGGCCATCCGGCTGCAGAATGAGCTGATACAGGAACTGGGTATTGACGGTAAACTGTTCGTAAATGCCGGGGCTTCCGATTCAGAAGATGATGTGAAGCTGACGGCAAAAGAGAGTGGTATTTATTATGCCATTTTAACGGCAGGCGGAACGGGTAAGGTGACCTACATCGGCGGAAGCACCGTGGAGGAAACCTTCAGTGATTTAAAGAACGGCTCCATTCTTTATCTCGGTTATCTGGAGCAGGGACAGAAAATTACGCTTACAAACGGGGATGACGAGGATGAGACCCCTGCAGTCCGTGCAGAAATTTACCGTATGGATGAGGAGGTGCTGTATGATGCGCTGCACCTTCTTTCTGAACAGCATATGGAGAAGGTAGAGTGGGAGAGTGACCGGATTTCGGGTGAAATTACCATGCAGACAGCCGGGAGACTGATTCTTTCCATTCCCTATGAGGATGGCTGGAAGATATTTATCAACGGAGAAGAAGCGGAGGGTGAACTGTTTGGAGGCTGTCTGATGGCATTTGACCTGGAGCCGGGAGAATATCGGATAGAGATGCATTATGTGCCCAAAGGTTTTTATGCGGGAATCGGGGTCAGCGTGGTGAGCATCGCTGGTTTTCTGGCTCTTGTACTCTTACGAAGGAAAAAGGATATACGGGAATAGTCGAGGGAAAATATATGGAAGACTACGAATTGCCGGTGAAATTCACCGAAGAGGAAAGAGCAGCATATGCTGTCTGGGGAATCAAAAAGGAGAAAGTTCTGGTGCCCTTCGGTATCGCTGCGGCGTTTATCTATCTGTTGGCTGCGGTCTGTATCGTTACAAGAGTCTGGGGCGTGCGGAAAGAAGATCACCTTTGGTTCCAGATTATTGTACAGAGCGGATGGATGGAAGAGTTGTGTTATATACTGGCTGTGATTATGACAATTCTGATTCTGGGTCCCCTCAATCGGATTCTGGACCGAATCTGGAAGAAACCGGCAGAGCCGGAATGGCTGCGGATTAAGCTGTTGGGGGACAGTGTCAGAGTCAGTAAGCTTCAAGGAATTGAAAGCAACAGGATATCGGCGGAGGAGACGCATTTACTGTCAGAACTGCCCGCTCTTTTGGATGCAGATAAGAATGCAATCTGTTTTCAGGGAAAATGGATAAAAATCGGTGAGAATACGATAGAGAACATTTATCCGCCGGGGAAACAGCACCCCTGGATGGATTGCCCGAAGCAGAAAGCCAGCGGAATATCCAGTGTGAAAAGGGTATGTGATATTTTGAAGGGTTATGAAGCCTCTCTGGAGGAAACCCGCAGGGAGCAGGAATGGATAAAGGAAAACGGCAGCTGTAAAACATGAGTTACAGCTGCCGTTTTTTTTATCTTTCATCCGGGGATTTCCGGAATGTTTTTAATCTGTCATACTCTTCATCCGTGATGGAAAGCACTGTGCCGTGCTTGAAGCCATAAGGGAAGGAAAAGGATGCGTCGGAGCGAACAAATTCTCCGCTGGCAAGACTGTCGGCAAGAAAGGGAACATACCCCTGCCCGGCGGCATTGCAGCCGTAAAAGTCCAGCATCAGACACCATCTGCCATCGGCGGTGATGAAGGCAGTGGGGGCTTCATAACGGCCTGCTTCCAGAGGCTCCATACACTTGTCGAATGCTTCTACTCTGGTGAAGGGGCCGGTTACATGGTCGGATGCTACAAGGATGACATGGGCAGGGTCGCCTTCGCTCTTTAAGAAGCAGTAATATCTGCCGTTTTCCTCATACATGGCGGAATCGATGACGGTTCCGCCGTCCTCCTTGCGGTAAAGCACCTCCGGTCTGGAAAAGGTCTTAAAGTCTTTTGTGCGGGAATAGAAAATTGCCTTGGGGCCGAAGTCGTTCATGGCGTGTGAAGAAGACCAGTGGACGATGTAATCTCCGCTTTCTTTGTCAAAGATGATGTCAGGCGCCCAGAGACAGCCGAAATTCTCGTCTCCCAGCTTCACCATTTCCTGATTGCTCCAGTGAATCAAATCATCGGATTTCCACATGACAAGGCATTTGCTGCCGTTCCTGGAAACCTCAGCCCAGGAGTGTTTATATTGATAAGGCATCCCGTAGGACAGGCTTAAATCTGTGGCGAGGATAACGAACTGTCCCTCGTTGGTGCGGGTGATGGTAAAGTCCCTGACTCCCTTATCTCCCTCGTAGCTCCAGAGAATGGGATTCCCATCATTTACGGCTTCCCAGTGGAACCCGTCACGGCTGATGCCGAAGTAAACCTGTTCCCCATCAGGGGTACGTTTTTCCTTAAAATGGACAAAAAGATATGCGCTCATGGTCGTTAGTCTCCTTTTTGGTTTTCATAAATATTGTGCATTGCCTGATTGAAAATGTCAAATCAAATCTTTCCGGTATCAGGCCGGAAGAAAAAACTGAAGAAAAAACAATTGATGATTGGTTGACGCAGATGCAGGAACAGCGGTAAAATGATGAATAGTCTTTGGAACGACAGGCCCGGTTCATATTATAATTTCCTATAAAAACGCGGTGAATCGCTAAAAAGGAGGGAATATCTGTGCATGCAAGCGCAACCTGCCTGTCCTGCATTCTTTCAAAGCAGGACAAGCTGACACAGTATCTGGAAAATGATGCGAAAAAAGCAGCTTATTTCCATGAAGTGCTGGGTGTGCTATATCAGTACGGGCAGCAGGAGTCTGCTCCGCAGCTGGCTGCCAGAGTGGATAAAATTTATACCCGGTATTTTGGCGTGCAAATGAATTATAAGGAACTAAAGCATACTTATAACCAACTGATGCTGAAACAGGAGGAACTGTTTGAGGCAAGAATTCGAGGGGCGTCTGACCCGATTCGGTCCTGTATTCAGTATGTATGCGCCGGAAACTATATTGATTTTTCTGCGGTGACGGATGTGAATGAGACAATGCTTTCCAAGCTGCTAAATAAAGCGGAAGGAGAGATAATACCCGAAGCGGAATATACAGGCTTTTTATCTGACCTGTCAACTGCAGGGGAACTTGTCTATCTGACGGATAATTGCGGGGAAATTGTGCTGGATAAGATTTTTATCAAAATTCTGCAGGAGCAGTATCACAACTTACATATTACGGTAATGGTGCGAGACCAGGATGTGCTTAACGATGCCACAATGGAGGATGCTGCGGAAGTAGGATTGACGAAGATAACAGACTGTATGGGCAGTGGATGCAAAACTGCAGGAACGGTACCGGATGAAATGAGTGATACGGCAAGAGAGCGCCTTTTGACTGCGGATATGGTTATTTCCAAAGGGCAGGGAAACTTTGAGGGACTCTATGGAAACGGTATCAATCCCTATTACTTCTTTTTATGCAAATGTGAACTTTTTGTGCGAAGATTCGGACTGGAGCAGTATGCTTCTGTGTTTGCGAAAGAGAATCATATCAGGATGCGAAATATATGAAAAGGAGCTGAAACAGGTGGAGAATGTGAAGATAAGAACAGCAGATATGAGAGATCTTGATGTCCTTTCGGAGATTGAAAAGAACTGTTTCCCGGCGGCAGAGGCGGCGTCAAAGGAAAGCCTGCGGGAAAGACTTCTGATTTATCCGAATCATTTCTGGCTGCTGATGGATGATGACAAGGTGGTGAGCCTTGTAAACGGTATGGTGACGGATTTACCGAATCTCACAGACGAGATGTATGAGAATGCGGCACTTCACGATGAAAATGGGAAATGGCAGATGATATTCGGAGTGGATACCCTGCCGGAATACCGGTGCAGAGGGTATGCGGGGAAGCTGCTGCGCTATATGATTGACAGGGCAAGAGAGCAGGGCAGAGCAGGCCTTGTTCTGACCTGCAAGGAGAGGCTGGTACCCTATTATGCCAAATTCGGCTTTGAGCAGGAGGGCATTTCAGAGTCCGTGCATGGAGGTGCGGTGTGGTATCAGATGAGGTTGAGATTTTAGAAAAAGAGAAAATGCAAAAAGAAAAGTATGGTAAAGAGAAAAACAGGAAAAAGAAAAAACGGAAAAGAGGAATAGAAGTATGAAGAGCAATCTGACAAGACAGGAAGCATTGGAATTATTGAAGCAGTATAACAAGGAACCGTTTCATATTTTGCACGGGCTGACCGTGGAAGGCGTTATGCGATATTTTGCAGGGGAAACCGGAAACGGTGAGGACGAGGAATACTGGGGAATCGTAGGGCTGCTTCACGATATTGACTTTGAACTTTATCCTGAGGAACATTGTATTAAGGCGCCGGAGCTTCTGCGGCCGGCAGGCGTGGGAGAAGATATGGTTTACTCTGTCTGCAGCCATGGATATGGAATTTGCTGCGATGTGGAGCCGAAGCATGAGATGGAGAAGATTTTGTTCGCGTGTGATGAACTGACAGGCTTAATCGGAGCCGCAGCCAGAATGCGCCCGTCCAAAAGCGTTATGGATATGGAGTTGTCCAGCCTGAAAAAGAAGTATAAGGATAAGAAATTTGCGGCAGGCTGCTCCCGTGATGTGATTGCCACCGGTGCTGAGAGACTGGGCTGGGAACTGGATGAACTGCTGGAAAAGACAATTCTGGCGATGCGTTCCTGCGAGGAGAGTGTGAACCGGGAGATGGAAGGACTGTAAATAAATTCCTGCTTCATGCGGTGAATAAAGGATTATCCTGAAAGCATACTTTCAGAGGAGGTACCTATGGAAATTAGGACTTTTTTGGACTTCTTGAGCATTGCGGAAAAATTGAAGTGTAACACAAGGCATTCCTATACATCGTCCGGCAGGCATGAGAGTGTTGCGGAGCACAGCTGGAGGCTGGCGTTGATGGCATATCTGGTTAAGGATGAATTCCCGGAGACAGATATTGATAAGGTGATTCGTATGTGCCTGTTTCATGATATGGGAGAGGCGGTGACAGGGGATATTCCTGCCTTTGAAAAGACAAGACAGGATGAAGCGGTAGAGAGCGGTGCCGTTCATCAGCTGCTTCAAGAGCTGCCGGAGCCGTACAGACAGGAGGTAGGAGAGCTCTTTGCAGAGATGGATGCACAGCAGACAACCGAGGCAAAGCTGTACAAGGCGTTGGACAAGCTGGAGGCACTGATTCAGCACAATGAGGCCGACCTTTCCACCTGGATTCCGCTGGAATACGACCTACAGATGACTTATGGTACAAAGGAGTGCAGCTTTTCGGAATATATCAATGAACTTCGGAATGTAGTGAGAGAAGATTCCAGGAAAAAGGCAGGGATGGAATAAATGAAGGTAATCAGCAAGCAGAGAAACAGTAAAATGTGTATCGTGTGCGGCATGGATAATCCCATAGGGCTTCATGCGCAGTTTTATAATATGGAGGATGGCAGCGTCATGACTCTGTTCCAATATACAGAGGATTATCAGAGTTTTCCACTGCGTGTGCACGGCGGATTGATAGCTACCATGCTGGATGAACTGGGGCTGCGTGCACTCTGGACAGGAGGCTCGGAGGATGTGTTCGGAGTGACGATGTCCATGGAGGTGAAATACAGAAAACCGGTTCCCTATGAGGAAGAACTGATTGGCAGAGGAATTGTGGAGCGTGAGACTCCCAAATTTGCAACAATCCAGACCGGCATTTATGATAAAAAAGGAACGCTGCTTGCCAACGCAGAAGTAAAATACATAAAACTGGATGTGTCTCAGATTGCAGAAGGTGTTGATGACCACGAGGAGATGTGTTATCTGATTGAGGACGATGTGAAGGAAATCAGCTTCATTCCCGGCGAATCGGCCGGGCGTCTGTGATAAAAAGCGGTATCCGAATCGGATGCCGCCTTATGACACGCTCAAATTTGCATATTTCTTTGGTGACACACCGACAGCCTTGGTGAATGCCTTGAAGAAATTGCTGTAATCCCCGAAACCGCTTTTCTCAAAGGCTTCATTTACGCTTGCACCCTCATTTAAATGCGCCTTGGCAATGCTGATGCGCCGGGCGGTGATGTACTTGCCCACGGTAGTGCCGGTTGCCTGTTTGAAGATGCGGCAGATATAGGACTCGCTTAAGAAGAAATTCTCAGCCAGCTGTTCCACAGTGATGGGCTGTCCGATGTTCTGGTTGATGTAGGCCAGAATATCGTCGACCTGATGATTGTATTTGTACTCATTTTCTACAGCAGCCTCCGCATTGGTGTCGGAGAGGGTGTTAATCATGACCATAAGTTCCATGAAGGCAGCCTGTTCTATGATGTCATGAGCATAGCCTTTGGCGGAGGTAATTTTGTTGATATAGTAGAGGAAACGCTTCTGCTGCTCCTTGTTCAGGGATACCTTGTGCTGGAAACTGTTATCTCTGTTTGTGAAGCAGTAGTCCAGGTCGGTATCCTCAGTAGAAATCCGCTTCACAAAATCAGGATGTACGGACAGGACAATGCGCTCATGCAGCTGATTGTCAATCTGGGTCAGCTTATGGCTTTCGTACTGATTGATAATGAACAAATCTCCGGGAGCAATGGAGTAGAAGCGGTTGTCAATGAGAAACTGCTTTCCGCCGGAAATAGAATAGTACAGCTCGTAGCAGTCATGGATGTGCATTTCCATGGCTTTTTCTTCCTTGTAGAGGTGCGCAATGGAAAAGGTTTTTGTGCGCGCGCAGTTCTCAATTGCAATTTTACAGGAGGTTACTTCTTCCATGGTGTTCTTACTCCTATCTACTACAATATATTTATGGGTAATATCCCTTACAGCCAGTAAGGAATTATCCA
>JBJEJG010000148.1:0-2130 GCA_051877795.1 Acetatifactor sp. | reverse complement strand
TCGTCCATATCCAACTCAACTTCAATATGCTGAGTCGATTTTAGTTTGGACAAAATAACAAACCGTCTCGAGCATTGTTTCATTTTCCAAGGGCAGTTCTTTCACTTCCTGGCCGTTCACAGGAACGGGGAAATTGAAGACAATATTCTTGATCCAGCAGCCGTCCTTCCGCTTTTCCGGGAACAGCTCAATCCGCTCAATGAATGCTTTCATGAACTCTTTCTGTTCCACTTCTGTTGCGGAATTGTAGACTTCATCAAAGGCCAGCAAAAGCCGGTAAATGTTATCGCCGGAAATCTTCTCCTGCCGGATACTTCTGATCTGGCTCTGGACTTCCTCGATCTGAATCTCGATATCCTCTATTTTACCATACTGTTCATCGTAACGGCGCTGTAAATCCAAAATTTTTCGGTCATAATACGGGTCAGTCACATCCAGGGTATCCATTTGCCGCTCCAGTCGGGATTTTGTTCCCAACGCCTGCCGGAGCTGTGTCTGCAACGCCTCCAGCTGCTTTTCCATGTCTGCTGTATCAACGGCAGTGCCGATCTTTTCTTTGATGGCCTCAGAAAAGCGAGGGTCTTTGACCATGGCGGAAATAATTTTTGCAACCATCTGGTTCATTTCCGTCTGCTCAATATTGATGCGGAAAGTACACTCATGGCCTGTCGGCGTGACCGTGTTCTTGCAGTAGTAGTAATATCGGGTCTTTTTGTCCTTGCTGTGGGCTTTGGCGATATTCCCATACAGGCTTTTGCCGCAGCAGGGGCATTTCAAAATGCCGGACAGGATATGTGCGTGATCCGGGTCATTGACCTTCTCCCGCCGGTAGGAATTTGCCCGCCGTTTCTCCTGTGCAAGGTTCCAATCTTCCTCTGAAATAATCGCTTCGTGCTGTCCCTCATAAACAGGAAATTCTGACTGTTCCACCACATGCATCTCATTCCGTGTTCCCAGCTTCTTTTCCGTCCTGCGTCTGCCGTATGCGATTTTGCCGGTATAAACAGGATTATCCAGCACATCCTTCACAAAATCTCTGGAAAAGCCCGGAATGGTGTTGTTCTGGCGGAGCTTCTTCACATAACCGTGGCTGTTCAGATACTTTGCCACACCGGCAACGCCGTCATTGGTGTGAATATAGCGGTCATAGATTACACGGATCACTTCCGCTTCGTCCTCGGCAATCAATAGCTGTCCGTTTTCCAGTCGGTATCCATAGGGTGCAAAGCCGCCGTTCCATTTGCCCTCACGGGCTTTCTGTTCACGCCCTGCCATGGTCTGTGTCCGGATATTTTCTCGCTCAATCTCTGCAACAGCGGACAGGACAGAGATCATCAGCTTGCCGGAATCCTTGGAGCTGTCAATGCCATCTTCCACGCAGATCAGATTGACACCAAAATCCTGCATCAACTGCAAGGAGTTCAGCACATCGGCGGCATTTCTTCCGAAACGGGACAGCTTGAACACCAGCACGTAATCAACGCCGTCTTTTCCTTCCTGAATGTCGTTCAGCATCCGCTGGAACTCCAACCGCCCCTGGATATTCTTTCCGGAAAACCCTTCATCGGAGTATTCCCCGACAACAGCCATGTCCTCATATTCCGCATACTTCCGCAGCTTGTCCCGCTGGGCATCCAGACTGTAGCCATCCACCTGCATAGAGGTGGACACTCTCGTATACAGATAACACTTAGTCCGTTTCTTCTTCATGGCCGCCACTCCTTTCCACAGTCGGATCAGCCGGGCATTCTTCCGATATCGGCTCTTTCATCAAGCCCTCGTTGCGGATATAATATTCCAAAAGCCGAAGCACATACTCCGGGGCATGACGGTTGTCCAACTCCCATTCCGTGACAGTACGGTAGGGAATCTGGAAATATTTACAGAACTCTTTGCGGTTCATGCCGGTACTTTCCCGCAGTTCTCTGATTTTGCTTCTGCAATCCATTTTTCTTTTCTCCATAATCAAAAAAATACACGTTGCGTACTTATTATAGCATACCGCCAATAAACACGCAACGTGTAAATCCATATTTTCTTACGCAGCTTTCTCAAAATGTTGCTGCGGTAATTCCTCCTCGCAGGCTTTCTTCTCCTGCTGCTTCAGCACCTGCGGCCCATATCGCTGCA
>JBJEJG010000147.1:1577-10713 GCA_051877795.1 Acetatifactor sp. | reverse complement strand
GATAAACTGTATTCGCAAAAATGCGCAGTCAGTATATTTCACAGAGGATGCCATCTGCGATCAGAGCGGGCGTAAAATAAGCAGCAAAAGAGAGTCGATAGTAGAATCGGCAAAACTGCTGGAATTTGTCTATCAGCTGTGCCTGAACAGCAATTTTGGATGTATCGAGACGAATGGAAGCTATATTTATACCCTGATGCTGGACACGGAGGGCGCAAAAACCGTTGCGCAGACGGTCGTGCCGGAGATAAAAAATATGGATATTGAATACGGAACCAGCAGCGTGCAGATTACGGTGACGGACGAGAAAATCGTCGGAATGCGTTTTGTATGCGACGGCAACATAGAGCTTCTGCATGTAGATACTCCGGTTTCCGTGACAGGAGAGTTTTTGCTGGAAGATAACGGAATGTTAGACGACTTTTCGATTCCCGGGGCTGTTTTGGATGCCCTGACGGCAGGAAAGGACACAAAAGATGGGCAATAAGATTATATGTATCGGCAGAGAATTCGGCAGCGGGGGACATGAAATCGCCCTGCGGCTGGGGCAGCAGCTGGGAATTAAGGTTTATGAAAAAAATCTGGTGTTTCTGGCATGCAGATATGGAGAGGTGTCGGACAAAATACTGGAGGCAGATGACGAGAAAGCGACGAATCCGTATTTGTTCAAAACCGTACATGAGGGAAATTATCACGTGACGCGGGGAATGCCTACATCAGAGGTACTGTTTTCGCTGCAAAGCCATGAAATCAAGCGGATTGCCGCAAGAGAGAGCTGTATTTTTGTTGGCCGGTGTGCGGATTTTGTCCTTCGAAACGAAGATGTCAGTCTGTTGCGTGTGTTTGTCTCCGCTCCGTTCGAGCAGCGTGTGCAGCGAAAAATGGAGCTGGAGGGCTTAAGCTACGACAAGGCAAAACATCTTGTGAAAAAGATGGACAAGCAGCGCAAAAAATATTATGAGAGCTATGCAGGACAGGAATGGGGAAATCCCGACACCTATGATTTGTGCTTCAATACAGAGGAAAGCAGTATGGAAGAGGCAGTAAATACAATAATAGAGCAGTATAACAGACTGTAGGGGAAAGAAGTCACGACAGGTCCTCGCATTCTTTTTATCCGATGGGATATACTAAGGATAAAAAGAAGCGAGGATCTTTTTATGGAATCATTGTGGAGAAGGCAGGCCGGGAAGCTCATACCGGGTCAAGAAAAGATGTCTGCGGCGCCCGTAGAAAACCATTGGGATGTCATTGTGGTGGGAGCCGGGC
Organism: Acetatifactor sp.; assembly: GCA_051877795.1. GTDB lineage: Bacteria > Bacillota > Clostridia > Lachnospirales > Lachnospiraceae > Acetatifactor. Next base: position 9,444 of record JBJEJG010000147.1, on the reverse strand, counting down.
TGACAGGGATTTTGACAGCCTATTATCTGAAAATGCAGGGTAAGAGGGTACTGGTTCTGGAGGCAGACAGGATTGCATCGGGGCAGACAGAGCGGACTACAGCCAAGATTACAAGCCAGCATGGATTAAAATACAGCATACTGATAGAAAAAGCGGGGGTAAGAAAGGCGAGATTATATGCCAGAGCCAATGAAGCAGCCATCAGGGAGTATGAGAGACTCATCTGCGAAAAGGGAATCGATTGTCAGTTTGAAAGGACGCCTGCCTATCTCTATACCACGGGGGACGAGGCACTGCTCGAGAAAGAAGCACAGGCAGCGTCTTTTCTCGGCATTGATGCTTTCTTTACCAGGGAGACGGAGCTGCCTTTTGAGGTAAAGGGTGCGGTGTGCTTCCAAAAGCAGGCGCAGTTTGACCCGTTGAAATTTATCCGTTATCTGGCGGCAGAACTGGAAATATGGGAGCATACAAAAGTGATAGACGTGAGTGGGAACAGAGTCATAACAGAGTCAGGGGAGATGACAGCGGAAAATATTGTCATTGCCACCCATTATCCTGTTTTGAATGTGCCCGGTTTCTATTTCCTTCGTGAACATCAGGAAAGAAGCTATGTGTTGGTACTCTCCGGCTGCAAACCGATTCAGGGGATGTATTACGACATTGATAAGGGAGGGCTTTCCTTTCGGCAGGCAGGGGAGTATTTATTACTTGGAGGAAGTTCCTGTCGTACCGGACAAAACAGGGACGGCAGGGCATTTGAGCACCTGGCAGAGTCTGCCGGACAGTATTTTCCCGGTGCCAGAGAAGAAATGCGCTGGGCGGCACAGGATTGCATGCCTCATGACGGCATCCCCTTTATCGGAAGATACTCCATGTTTACACCGCAGCTCTATGTGGTGACCGGCTTTCAGAAGTGGGGCATGACCTCGGCTATGGTGGCTGCCATGATTTTACGGGATGAACTGTGTGGAGAACAAAACCCTTACAGGGAGGTATTCAGCCCCCAAAGAATTCTTTTTCGTGCATCCATCGGGAATCTGCTGTCGGATGTGGGGATGAGTGTGAAAGGACTTGGAGGCGGACTGTTCGGCAGACCCCGCTGTTCCCACATGGGCTGCAAACTGGTCTGGAACCCGGAGGAGCGCAGTTGGGACTGCCCCTGTCATGGTTCAAGGTTTGATGAGGAGGGACGGCTTCTGGACAATCCTGCAAAAAAATCTGCTGCAACAGAGAAATGATGAGGCCTCCCGCTGTATGAAACGGCAGCGGGGGGCTGTTTACTTTTGGCTGGAATTATGACATAATACAAAAGAGAAATTTTACGAAGGAGAAAAAGCTTGAAGAAACTACAAGTCCGTCTTATCGGGTACATCGTACTGCTGATTCTGGCAGGAGCAATGACATTCTATATGTGTAAAACCACCAATCAGGCGGCAATGACCATTGTGCTCCATGCGGAGTTTGTCGGAGAATACAGTCAGGGGGGCAGTGAATGGAGGCCGCTGGATAAAAACACGAAGCTGTCGGCCTTCGACGGCGACCTTGTTTTGCGGGGAAAGCTCGGAGAACCCGGGCTCGCCTGGCTGAATTTTTATATGAATCACATCGGAGTGACGATATATGCGGATGGAGAACCGATTTATGTTTCCGGCAGGGCAGAGGATGCGATACCGGAGATGATGTGCGGAAGCTACTGGAGCGGATGGCTTTATGAGGCAGACAATCCGGAGGAAACAATAGAAATTCGACTGCATAATCCTCACAGCTATGGAAATGCCGACGCCTACAACGAATTTCTGGATTCCTTGTATTGGGGTAACACGACAGCGCTGCAGAAGCACCTGAAGCAGGAGAGCATGCCATATCAGATAGCGGGTATTTTTATCCTTGTGGTTTCGATTGCCCTGTTTGGTACGGCATTGGGATATCTGGGGCAGAGGCTTCCCTACGGCAGTCTGCTGTGGAGCATGGGGGCATTGTCCCTGTTTATGAGTATCTATATTCTTCTGGATACAAAGGACATCGAATTCAGAAGCGGCCTGATTATATTTAACACCTGCATGCGTCAGTGCAGCATCATGTTTTTCGGTCTGGAGCTTGCCACCTGTATTCGGAAAACACTGACAGGAAAGGCAGAACGGATTGCCGGAATTCTGACATCCATACTCGGAACTGTGGATGGTATTTTGCTGATACTGGCTTTTGCCGGCGTGGTTTCGATATATGATACCGGGTTATACTGTGCAGTCGCACAGGGGACAGCATCCCTGATGCTGTTGGGACTCTGTGTCGGAAAACTGAAGAGAGGAGAAAAGTCGGACAGAGTGTTGCTTATCTCCTATGTGATATTACTGGCGGCGCTGCTGTTGGAACTGGCGAATGGCCGGCTGAATTTCTGGCCCGGCGGCATTGCCATAAAAATAATCTTTGTTCTGCTCTTCCTGTTCCATCTTTTCAGGGCAATCCGGCTGATTGCCTTCAACCATCAGGAATCGCTAAAGGCAAAGGAACTGGCGGGGGAGCTTCGAAACAGCCGTATTACCCTTGCCATGAGCCAGATTCGGACGCATTTTATTTTTAACGTATTAAATGCCATCAGCGGTATGTGTAAATATGATGCAGAGAAAGCGGACGAGACGGTGGTGCGGTTTGCAAGGTATCTGAGAAGCAATATCGACATTATGCAGGAGGATGAGCCGATACCGTTTTCGAGGGAGATGGAGCATCTTCAGGATTATGTGGTTTTAGAGCAGGTCCGGTTTGGGGATAAGATTCGATTCGTGACGGACATTCAGACGGCAGACTTTTTGCTCCCTCCGCTTGTTCTGCAGCCGATTGTGGAAAATTCCATCAAGCATGGGCTGCTGGCAAAAAGTGAAGGAGGAACCATAAGTCTGGGGACAAGAGAGGAAAACGGGATTATTATCATTACGATACAGGATGACGGTGTCGGGTTTCAACAGGATGAAATGCCAAGGGAAGGCTCCGTGGGAATTCAAAATGTCCGTTTCCGTCTGAAGTATATGGTGAATGGCAGAATGGATATTGAAAGCAGTCCGGGAAAAGGAACAACGGTAACTATTACCGTACCGCGTTTTCAAAGGAGATACGGTAAGGAGGCGGGAAAATGAATCTGATTTGTGTAGATGATGAAAAGCCGGCACTTGACAACTTCCGGCTGACAGTAAAGGACTTTGCGGAGGTGGACAGCCTGCAGTTGTTCCAAAAGGGCGAAGAGGCATTGAAATATGTGGAAGAGCATCATGTGGATGCGGCGTTTCTGGATATGGAAATGCCGGAGATGCACGGACTGGAGCTGGCAAAAAATCTGAAGAAAGCCGCTCCCAATATCTGCATTGTTTTCATGACTGCCTTTGCACAGTATGCCTTGCAGGCTTTCGGAGTGGACGCTATCGGGTATGTTTTAAAGCCGTATACGCGCGACGAGGTCAGAAAAGAACTGAAAAAGGCAGCCAGATTCCGACCGGTACCGGAGAAGCGGATTAGCATTCAGACGATACCGGGCTTTGCCGTTTCGGTGGACGGCAGCAGAATGCTTTGGGGAAGGACAAAGGTTGAGGAATTGTTTGCGCTTTTTGTGGACAGAGGCGACGAAGGGGTAACTGTCGGTGAAGCCATTGCCTGCCTTTGGCCGGGCAGAATGTCGGACGAAGGCACCCAGTCTCTGTATCGGATGACCTACAAGAGGCTTATGGATGCGTTAAAAGAACGGGGAATTGATGATATCATTGCGTCTGACGGAAGAAAGAGATATCTTCTGACAGAAAAGGTAGAATGCGATTTGTACCGTATCCTTGCAGGAGATAAGGAAGCAATCAGGAGCTATTGCGGGGAATACATGAGGGAGTATTCCTGGTCGGAAACCAGAAATGCCCAGCTCAGCAGTATAAAGCTTGCACAGGAGGAGTGATGGCTGGTTACGGTTTGGTTACAGTGTTCCTGTTATAGTGATACTGTAAGAAGGAAAGTCGACTGAGAACAGTATGCTCCGTTGAGCTTCGGATGGAGAAAAGAATGGAAAAGATATGGGAATTTTTTGAGAATTTGAATGAGTTTGTGTATGTTACGGATATGGATAGTTATGAATTGCTGTATATGAACAAAAAATCCCTGGAGACATATGGATTTCAATCCTCGGAGGAACTCGCCGGGAAGAAGTGCTATGAGGTACTTCAGGGCAACAGCGCGCCCTGTGCTTTCTGCAACAATTCTGAATTAAAGACAGGATATTTTAAGGAATGGCGGTATTACAACCCCTTACTTGACAAATATCTGGTATTGAAGGATACCATGCTGGAGGAGGACGGAAGGCGTTTCCGTATAGAGCTTGCCGTGGATACCAGTATTCAGGAGAGGCAGACGCATGTAATCCGTAACTATCAGGATATGGAAGCACTTGCCAATGAAGGGCTTAGAATTGCACTGCAGGCATCTACTCCCGATAAATCTATTGATGTTGTTCTGGAATATCTCGGAAAGGCTCTGAAGGGGGAGAGAACCTATATTTTTGAACAGAACGAAAGCGGTGGCGACGATAATACTTATGAATGGGTGGCAAACGGCATAACGCCGGAGAAAGAGAATTTGCAGAATCTGCCGCCTGAGGTCTGTGCAAACTGGTATCAGAATTTCAGTGAGAACAGATGTATTCGCATTGAAAAGCTGGAGGACATTCGGGAGGAAGATCCTCTGCAATATGAGAATTTAAAAAGGCAGAATATTCATTCTCTGGTGGTGGTTCCCCTCTATGATGACAGAAAAATTATCGGCTTTTACGGAGTGGACAATCCACGCGGTGAATCTTTGGAGTATGCTCAAAATATGCTGCAGATTATGGGACATTTTATCATTTCCGCTCTGAAGAGACGCGATCTGCTGAAGCAGCTGAGGGACATGAGCTACTGTGATCAGCTTACCCGGCTGGGCAACAGATTTGCAATGGATAAATATGTGGCAGACCTGGATTATGGTCAGAGCATAGGCGTTGTGTACTGTGATATTACGGGCTTGAAACGGGTAAATGACACGGAGGGGCACGAAGCGGGAGACAGACTGATACTCCGGGCCTGTGAGTGCCTGAAAAAAGTATTTGGAGACTGCGGATTGTTTCGGATTGGCGGCGACGAGCTGCTGGCACTGTGCGCCGGAATAGAAGAAAAAGCTCTGAAGGAAAGAATTGAGACATTGAGGCAGGATATGCCGAAGCATTCCGTTACCATGGCGGTGGGTGCGGTCTGGCAAAAGGACGGCTCGGCAGGTCTCGACAAGCTTTTGTCCGAGTCGGAAATGCTGATGTATGAAGATAAGGAGGCTTATTATAAAGCAACCGGATTGGACAGGAGAAGATGGTAGTACAAAGATAAAAATCCCCGAATGCAGATGATATGGTTCGCATTCGGGGATTTTGTTTTACATATCATTATGTTACTTCATTATGCTGCTTCCTTCTGTTTTTTATCTGCGGACTTTGCATAGAAGTTTGCGAGCACCGCACCGGAAATATTATGCCATACGCTGAATACGGCTCCGGGAATGGTAGCCAGAGGATACTGCGCAAAATGAGCTGCCGCAAGAGAGGTGGCAAGACCGGAATTCTGCATGCCGACCTCGATGGAAATGGCACGACACTTGGAGGTGTCCAGCTTCAGAACCTTGCCAATCAGGTAGCCAAGACTGTAGCCGCATACATTGTGAAGGATGACAACGGCAACAATAAGCAGACCGGAGGTCAGAATCTTCGCGGAGTTAGCAGAAACAACGGCTGCAACGATGGCGACAATGGCAGTGGTGGAAATCAAAGGAAGAATTTCTACCACAGATTCCGTGAACTTCTTGAAGAAGTGATTGATAAGAAAGCCGCCGACAATCGGAAGGATGACAACCTTGATAATGGACAGGAACATGCTCAATATATTGACTTCTACCTTGGCACCTGCAAAGACATAGGTGAGCAGGGGAGTCAGAAAGGGCGCCAGTATGGTGGATACGGCAGTCATGCCGACAGACAGTGCCACATCACCCTTGGACAGATAAGTCATGACATTGGAGGAGGTTCCGCCGGGGCAGGTACCTACCAGAATCACGCCGATGGCAAGCTCAGCAGGCAGCTGAAAGACGATGGTCAAAAGCCATGCCAGAAGAGGCATGATGGTGAACTGTGCAAGACATCCGATGATGACATCCTTGGGACGGCTGAACACAACCTTGAAATCAGAAGGCTTCAGAGTCAGCCCCATACCAAACATAACGATACCGAGCAGAGTGTTGACATATTTCGTTTTGATAAAGCTGACAGTGCCGGGAGCGAAGAGCGCGAGAGCGGCTATGGCAATAACGATAAGTGCCATATACTTGCTGACAAAATTAGTGATTTTCTTGAGTACTTTCATTTTTGTACTACCTGCCTTTCTTTTATTCTTCAAAAATATTCCGTAGACTAAAAAAAGCCTCTGTCTCCTAAGAGACAAAGGCTAAACCTCTGCGGTACCACTCTTCTTGCCGTGCATTACGACCACTCGCTCACCATCTGACAATGGGAAACAGGATAACGGCTGTTGACCGTTTCGGCTTACTGAACCTGCGACGCTTTCAGCCGAAATGCTCAGAGGTGATTTTCACTGAAACATCATCACTGTCTTGCATCATCCGGCAGCTCTCTGTAGAATCCGGGTCAGTTACTCTTCCTCGTCAAAGCGAAATATTTTTAAATTGGAATCATAATACCGCTTATGTCAGATTATGTCAATATATTTTTTTGAAAAAATGGAATCTGTGGCAGAAATATGTTATAGTTCAGACAAATGCATAAAAAAACAGGAGGGGAAGTAAATGATTGAGACATTCTGGAAGCGCTTTTTAAAAGAAACAGGCAGAAATGAGGATACAAAATATGTGGAATGCTTTCACTTTGAACTGACGGAATATTGGGCAAACGAGCTTTTGCGGCTTGTGCTTATCGGACAGAAAAAGGCTACATCCAGCAGCCTTCTGGGGTATGAAATAGAGGGGGAACGCATTCCTGAAAAAGGAGAACTGAGCATTATCACCGACTGGGACGGCACACCCAGATGTGTGATTGAAACCACGGCAGTCACCATTCTGCCGTTTCGGGACATTACCTATGACATCTGTAAGAGGGAGGGTGAGGACGAAAACCTTAAGACCTGGCAGGATGGACACAGAGCCTTTTTTACGAAAGAAGGCAGGGAACTGGGCTATGAATTTACGGAGGATATGCCGGTAGTCTTTGAAGACTTTGAGGTTGTCTATCAGGAATAAGAGTGAGAAGAAAGTGAGTGGCATCAGCGAAGAGAAAAGCAGCAAAGATAGTTGAGTGCTTTCTTGCGCAGGCTGCGCCAATGCGAAAAACCAATGCGAAAAACAGATGTCTGGTTGAACGCGAAAGCAGATGTTATTGAACGCGAAAGCAGATGTCGTCTTGACTTTGGCAGAAAATAAATTATAATGATTGGCAGTGTCATAAGCAAAAGAGGGGTACTGCCAATGAAATATTTAAAACAGTTTTTGATTATTCTGACCATTTCATTTGTTGGGGAGGTGCTGAAAATGCTGCTTCCCCTGCCGGTTCCGGCGAGCATCTATGGAATGGTCATTTTGTTTGTCCTGCTGCTTACGGGTGTGCTGAAGCTGGATGCTGTAAAGGATGTTGGAAAGTTTCTGGTTGAGATTATGCCGGTTATGTTTATACCCGCCGGCGTGGGGCTGATGTCCTCCTGGGGGATGCTGAAGCCGATGTTGGTTCCGGTGCTCGTAATTACAGTGGTATCGCTGGTGTTGGTGATGATTTGCGGTGGACATATGACGCAGTTTATCATCCGGCACGGAG
>JBJEJG010000147.1:0-1477 GCA_051877795.1 Acetatifactor sp. | reverse complement strand
TTATCATCCGGCACGGAGGAAAAGGGAATGAGCTTATCATCCGGCATGGAGGAAAAGGGAATGAGCTTATCATCCGGTACGGAAAAAAAGGGAATGAGCTTATCATCCGATACGGAAAAAAAGGGAATGAGCTTATCATCCGGCACGGAAAAAAAGGAAAAGAGTTTATCATCCGGCACGGAAAAAGGGGAAAGAGTTTATGATTCGACACAGATAACGGGAAAGGGGGTGGAGGAATGAGTGAATTCTTTATGGAATCTGCATTTGCAGGGGTTGCGGTCAGCCTGCTGGCGTATATGTTTGGAATGCAGCTGAAAAAGAAGTTTAAACTGGCGCTCTTAAATCCGCTGTTAATTTCCATTATTGTGACAATTCTTGTGCTGCTTGTCAGCGGGGTGGATTATGAGGTGTACAGCGTGGGCGCAAAATACTTAAGCTGGTTTCTGACGCCTGCAACGGTATGCCTGGCAATTCCGCTTTATGAGCAGATGGAACTGCTGAAAAAGAATTTCAAGGCAGTGATGGCGGGAATTACCGTCGGCGTGCTGACCAGTATGACAACGATTTTTGTGTTGGCACTTCTCATGGGGCTGTCTCACACGGAATATGTCACCCTCCTGCCAAAGTCCATCACCACTGCAATCGGTATGGGTGTGTCTGAGGAACTGGGCGGTTATGTGACGATTACGGTGGCGGTCATCGTGATTACGGGAGTGTTGGGAAATATACTGGCTGAGCCAATCTGCAGGTTGTTCCGGATTACGGAACCCATTGCAAAGGGAGTGGCAATCGGGTCTGCGGCCCATGCCATCGGAACGGCGAAAGCCATGGAGATGGGCGAGATTGAAGGAGCAATGAGCAGCCTGTCCATAGCGGTGGCAGGACTCCTCACGGTGGCCGGAGCGTCAGTGTTTGCATGCTTTCTGTAAAGGCGTTGGTTGCTTTCTGTATTTTTGCCTTAAACTGAGATTAGCTATTTGAAAAGTGAGACGCTGCTATATCGACAGCAATGTCCAAGTCAGAAAAACGCAGAAGCAGACAGGGGGTAAATATGAATCGAGCGGATATTATTCAAAGATTAAAAGAAATCAAATTTGATGCAGGAGAGTATTGGGTAATTACAGGCGCAGCAATGGTTCTATATGGCATAAAAGAAGTAACAAGTGACATTGATTTGGGATGCAGTAAGAAAATGGCAGATGAACTGGAAGAGAAAGGATACGGGGTAACGCTCCTGGATGATGGTACGAGAAGAATTCAATTTCAGGACGATATCGAAATATTTGAAAATTGGTTATTTGATAAAGTACAAATGATTGAAAATATTCCGGTTGTTTCAATCGATGGCTTAGTTGCAATGAAAAAAGCGTTAGGCAGAGAGAAGGATTTTGAGGATATCAGAAGAATTGAAGTTTATAAAGAGAAGCGAAAATTACCTCCCAAAATGAGAAAAGGCGGAATTTGCACGTAAAGAGAA
>JBJEJG010000146.1:0-10744 GCA_051877795.1 Acetatifactor sp. | reverse complement strand
ATAACAATGGCAAAAGTAATTACCATGGGTGAGATTATGCTGAGACTGTCCACCCCCAACAATGAGAAATTTATTCAGGCAGACGAGTTCGATGTATGCTACGGCGGCGGTGAGGCTAACGTAGCAGTATCTCTGGCTAACTACGGTCATGACGCAGAGTTCGTAACCGCAGTTCCCAATAATGAGATTGGTGAGTGCGCAGTGGCAGCTCTGAGAAAGTACAATGTAGGCACAAAGCATATCGCAAAGTGCGGTGAGAGACTTGGTATCTACTTCCTGGAGAGCGGTTCTTCCATGAGACCCTCCAAGGTTGTTTATGACAGAGCTCATTCTTCTATTTCTACTGCAACTGCAGCAGACTTTGACTTTGACGCAATTTTTGAGGGCGCTGACTGGTTCCACTTCACCGGTATTACTCCCGCTGTATCCGATGCAGCAGCAGTTCTGACCGAGGAAGCGCTGAAGGCAGCTAAGAAGCACGGCGTGAAGGTTTCCGTAGACCTGAACTTCCGTAAGAAGCTGTGGTCTTCCGAGAAGGCACAGAAGGTTATGAAGAATCTGATGCAGTATGTTGATGTATGTATCGGAAACGAAGAGGATGCAGAGCTGGTACTCGGCTACAAGCCCGGCAAGACGGATGTTACCAGCGGTGACCTTGAGCTTGCAGGTTACAAGTCCATCTTTGAGCAGATGGTAGCAGACTACAACTTTGAGTACTGCATTTCCTCCCTGCGTGTCAGCCATTCCGCTTCTGACAACGGCTGGTCTGCATGTATTTACTCCAGAGATACCAAGGAGTTCTATCACTCCAAGGAGTACAGCATTCATCCCATCGTTGACCGTGTGGGCGGCGGCGATTCCTTCGCAGGCGGCGTAATCTGCGGTATGCTGGATGGAAAGAACTTCAAGGATGCTCTTGAGTTTGGTGTAGCTGCTTCTGCATTGAAGCACACAATCCCCGGCGACTTCAATCTGGTTTCCAGAAAGGAAGTTGAGACTCTGGCAGGCGGCGACGCTTCCGGACGTGTTCAGAGATAAGAATCAAAATAAAAGAGAACGAATTTATAAACCGCAGTCTTCCGAAAGGGGACTGCGGTTTTTTGTTGTAAAATCTGTATTTTCAGAAGCCTGCTTTTATGCATTTACCTATATTTTACCATTTGCAGGAAATAATTTTACGACTTCATGGTGGCAGCTTTATTCGGATTTTTGTATGATTTTTCAAGAAGCTCGGAGATATTCGGAGCGTTGCAAGGAGACAAACTGAAGAAATGAACAAAATTTTTGATCCGGAAAATGCATTCTGGAGCTTTATGAATAAAGTGACAGATGTGTTTTTTCTTGGAATTTTATGGTTTCTGTTTTCGCTGCCGGTGGTTACTGTTGGTGCAGCTACTACGGCACTGTTTCAATTTACTTTAAAGCAGGCGGATAATGAAGAAGGCTATCTGTGGAGGAGCTTTTGGAAGGCTTTTCGCAGTAATTTTGTAAAGGCAACGGGGCTTTGGATGATAGTACTGGCAACAGGAGGATTCCTATTGGCAGATATTTATGCTTGCATACACCTGAATATAGAAGGTATTTTGCAGATGATATGCTTCGGAGTGGTGGGATTCTTAAGCCTGGCGTATCTGTTGACTGCGATTTATATCTTTCCGCTTTTGTCCCGTTTTGAAAAGCCTGTAAAGACCATTCTTTTTCACAGCCTTGTCATGGCAATGGGCAATCTGCCCGTGTCGGTTACAATTTTGGCAGTCGACGGTGTCTTTCTGGTGCTGACCTATTATTTTCCGTTTTTTTTCCCTGTTTTTATGGGATATGCAGCCTTTTGCACCTCTTATCTGTACAGATTCATTTTCAGGCGCTATTGCGTTGCAGAAGGCAATTTACTTCAGGATAGCTAATGAAATTGTGTAAAATATAAAGAGAATAAATATCAAAAACAGACAACAATGAAAAAATAAAGTAAAAAGTATTTAAAATATAGAATAAATCATTGACTTATCTGATAATAATGTGGTATGGTGAGAAACGTTGATAAAAACATCGAATGGAGGAGAAAAATGAAAAGAAAAGTAGCTTTAATGTTAGCAGCAGTAATGGGATGCAGTCTGCTGGGCGGATGCGGTTCTGCGGAGGATGCATCGGCACAGAGCAGTGCGTCGAAGTCAAGCACGGCAGAAAGCAGTCCTTCACAGAGCACTGCTGCAGAAAGCAGTTCCGCAGAGGCAGCATCGGAGGCAGTGGATGCTTCCCTGTATGAAGTGACAGAGCCGATTACAATTCAGTGGTGGCACGCACTGGAGGATCAGTACAGCGAAACAGTCAACGAGATAGTAGAGGAATTTAACAACTCTCAGGAATATATCACGGTTGAACCCGTTTATGTCGGAAGCTATTCAGCAGTAAATGAAGCGCTGGTTGCAGCAAATGCGGCAGGCACCGGACTTCCGGCCGTTACCGTAGCAAATACCCCCTATGTGGCAGCTTACGGTTCCGGCGGCCTGGCAGAGGATTTGACGCCTTATATTCAGGCAACCGGCTTCGATATTGACGATTTTGGTGAGGGTCTTGTGGCAGCTTCCCAATATGAGGGGCAGCAGATAGCACTGCCTTTTCTGATTTCCACACAGGTTATGTATTACAATAAGGATCTGGCAGATGAACTGGGAATTACCATTCCTGAGAAGTGGGATGATATGGATGCTTTCCTGGAGAGTGCAACTGTTGTAAATAACGGAGCAACTGAGCGCTATGGTACAGTGGTTCCCGGCTGGGATCAGTGGTATTTTGAGACCTTCTACTTAAATCAGGGCGTCAACATTGTCAATGACGATCAGGTTTCCACGGACTTGGACAGTGAGACCGCGGTGGAAATTGTAAACAAATTCAAGGAATGGTGTGACAAAGGGTATATTTACTGGGCAACCGGAACAGATGCATCTTCCATCATGAGACAGAATTTCATCGACGGTAATACCTTTTCCGTTATCCATACCAGCTCACTGTATAATACCTACGTGGATAAGTGTGATTTTGAGGTTGGTATGGCATGGCTTCCCGGTGGTGACACCAAGGAGCAGGAAATCGGTGGCTGTGTACTACTGATTCCCGAAAAAAACGACCAGGCAACCAAGAATGCGGCATGGCAGTTCTTATCCTATTTGTGCAGCAAGGAAACGAACATGAAGTGGGCAAGAGAAACAGGCTATATTCCCACCAGAAATTCTGTGCTTAAGACAGAAGAAGGGGTTGAGTTCCTGAAGGAGAAGCCGGCATTCCAGTGCATCTTTGATAATCTGGATTTGATTAACCCCAGAATTCAACACTCCGGCTGGAACCAGCTTGCAACCATCTGGAAGAATTATATGGCGGAAATCATGATTGAAGATGTAGATATAGAAGAAACAATCAGTATCATGACGGAAGAGATTAACGAAGTACTTGCCGACCAGTAAGAAATGACGGGAAAGAGCCTTGGGTAGTCCGTTGCCGAAGGCTCTTTGTTTATTATGGCATGCTGCCTGATTTTGAGAAAAGGAGGAAGCAGGGTGAAAAAATCAGCTAACCCGAAAACAATAGCGGAGATCAAGGATTTTGCCTGCGTAGTGCCGGCATTGATTTTTTTGCTTATATTTACCTATTATCCGATTGCGAAATTGGTTCAAATCAGTTTTACCGACTGGAATCTGATTAATGATGACTGGAATTATGTCGGGCTGAAGAACTGGATATGGCTGTTTAACGGCTCCGGCACGAAGCATTTACTGAATTCCTTAAAGGTAACCATACAGTATTCCATGGGTGAGCTGGCCATAACAATAATCGGCGGAATTATTTTCGCGTTGATTTTTAACCGCATGAACAAAGTATTTTCCGTTATGCGTGCCATTGTCTTTGTGCCTAAGTATGTGGCAATGTCTTCTGCTGCGGTTGTGTTTTTGTGGATTTTAAATACAGACAACGGTATTTTAAATTACGCCTTAAACCTGCTGGGGCTGCAGTCTGTGGACTGGCTGGGCAGCAGAAGTACAGCGCTGCTTTCCGTGCTGATGCTTACCGGCTGGCGGTCAATCGGCTACGGTATGATGATTTATCTGTCGGCGATGACAGGCATTTCCAAGGATTATTATGAAGCGGCTTCTCTGGACGGGGCAAGCGCATGGCAGAAATTCTGGAAGATTTCTATTCCCATGCTGTCACCTACCACCCTGTTTTTGTTTGTTACTACGTTTATTTCTTCCATGAAGGTATTCCAGTCCGTAGATATTCTGACATCGGGAGGACCGTATCGTTCCACGGAGGTATTTGTGTACAAAATCTATCTGTATGCAATGGAGGATTTCCGCATGGACAGGGCTTCGGTCATTGCACTGGTATTCTTTGTGCTGCTGTTGATTGTTACAGCATCCACATTTAAGATTTCCAACAAGAGTGTTCACTATGATTCGTAAAAAGGAGTACTATCATGAAGAAAAGTAATGTCAGAACCTGTCTGCAGCGAAACAGACAGGCAAAAAGAAAGAAAATAATAATGGCGGTCATTCAATATACTCTGGCAATTCTGGTAACTCTGATTATTATTTTTCCGCTATACTGGATGATTATTTCTTCTGTCAAGTCACAGGATGAAATCCTTCTGTTGCAGCCCACGCTCTGGCCAAGGGAGATTCATCTGGAAAATTATGCAAATGTATTTAAAAGGGCAAATTTCGGAAGATATTATTACAATACCATTGTGATGACAGTTGGCATTCTGGTATCTCAGATTGTGACAGGCGTTTTTGCGGCTTATGGATTTTCCAAAGGGAAATTCAGGGGGCAGAATACTTGTTTTATGCTGGTGCTGGGTGCATTGATGATACCGATTCAGGTTACCTTTATTCCGATTTATATTATGTGCGCAAACTGGGGATTGTGCGATACCTTTCTGGGACTGATACTGCCGGAATGCGTTTCGCCATACTATATTTTTATGCTGCGGCAGACCTTTCTGTCTGTGGACGACAGCTACATAGATGCGGCAAAAATAGACGGACTCGGACGTCTGGGCATTATTACAAAGGTGCTCACACCCATGTGTAAATCCACTCTGTTTACCGTGACATTGGTTACCTTTACCAGCGGGTGGAACAATTATTTCTGGCCCAAGATTATAGCGAAGAACGAAACCAGAAGGGTTCTCACGGTGGGACTTGCACAGCTGAAAAATACCTTTGCGGGACAAGCAACAATGAATAATCATGAGATTATGGCAGGAGCGGTTCTGGCAATTATTCCGGTTGTCATTGTGTTTTTTATTTTCCAGAAATATATGCTGACCGGCTATTCCAAAGCTGCTATGAAATAAGAGAAAAAGGAAGGTGTTATTATATGTTGATATTTGCACATAGAGGATACAGCGGGCGATATCCCGAGAATACCATGCTTGCTTTTCAAAAGGCAGTAGAGGCCGGCTGTGATGCAATAGAGCTGGATGTACAGCTGACGAAGGACGGAGTTCCGGTTATTATCCATGATGAGAAAATTGACCGTACCACTGACGGAACCGGGTTTGTGAAGGATTACACCTATGAGGAACTGAAGCGGTTTAATGCGGCAGCAAAATTCCCTCAGGTGACGGACTTTGAGAGAATTCCCTTGTTTGAGGAGTATTGTGCATGGGCGGCGGAGCACGGCATCTGTACTAATATTGAGATTAAAACAGGGGTTGTCTATTACAGGGATATAGAGAAAAAGACAGTGGATTTGGTGAAAAAGTATCAGTTGGAGAAACAGGTCATGTTTTCTTCCTTCAATCACTTGTCCCTGATGCGGATAAAGGAATTGATGCCGGAAGCGGAATGCGGAGCACTGCTCGGTGAAAGAGGACTGGGAAATGCGGGATATTATTGCAAAACCTATGGATTTGAGTGCTATCATCCCGGCTACGCTTCCCTTACTGATGAGGTAGTGGCGGAGTGCAAAGATCATGGTATTAAGCTGAATGTCTGGACGGTTAATGATATGGAGGGACTGGACAGATTATATCATTGGGGCTGCGAAGGAATTATTACCAATTATCCGGGCGTGTGCAGAAGCTTTCTGGATGCACGAAGGGCTGAAGAGTAAAAGAGGTACCTATGAAACGGAAAAAAGACAGAAAAGGAAAGAGGCTCACCGCGTGGTTGGGCATTTTGCTGTGTCTGGCGCTTGGCGGCTGTGGTGCAGCCGGAACAGACAGCAGTGTGTCGGAGAATACAGAAATCAGCGCCAAGCAGGAGGCGACTTTGGAAGCGGAAGGTCAGGAGGCTGACCGGTATGCGCAGCTTATAGACGTTACGGGGCAGGAAGGGAAGCTGGTGATATACTTTCTGGACCTGGAGGTGGGACCGGATGCAACTGATAAATCCGGAGATGCCATGATTCTCATCTCTCCTGACGGAGAGGTTATGCTGCTGGATGCAGGACACCCGGATGCAGCGGAAATTATCATCAGCGTACTTCGCGATTTACAGATAGAAAAAATAGATTATCTGGTCTGTACGCATCCGCATATCGACCATATCGGAGGCGTGGCGGCAATTGCGGATGCATTTCCCATTACCACTGCATATCGCACGGAGGTAGAGCATACAACAAAAACCTATGCGAGCTATGTGGAAGCACTTGAGAAACACGATATTGAGACGGTTTATGTGAAGACGGGAGATGTGATTTCCTTTGGTGAGGAGGTACGGATGGAGGTGCTGGGACCGGATGAAGGTGTGGAATATCCTGAAGATTTTCCGGAAAACAGTACACAGTTCTTAAACAATGAGTCGCTGCTTCTGAAACTGACCTATGGAGAATCCACCGCCCTGTTCGGCGGGGATTTGTATGTGACGCAGGAGAGAAAATATGTGGAGCAGTACGGTGAAAAACTTCAGGCTGACATTGTGAAAGCAAACCATCATGGGATAGATACCTCCAACTGTAATAAGTGGATTAAGACGGTACAGGCAAAATATGTTATCGCCATGAATGACCGGCTGGGCAGCATGGATGTATATAACAACTATGTAAAAAACGGCGCCGAATATCATCTGACTCAGGAGGATGGTGTCGTAAGAGTGGTGATGGACGCACACAAAAATTATGAAGTGGTTGACCAGTGGGACAGCTGGCTGAATTAGATTCGTCTATGATACTAAGCCTTTTTTACCTTGCCTATAAGGAGCAGTATTCCTCCCAGAATACAGGGCAGGAGCATGGTGGCATAGCGGTACAGGACCATGGCGGAGACTGCCAGAGTCTGGGGAATCAGCCTTGTATAGAGAAGCAGGAACAATGCTTCAATGGAGCCGAAGCCCGCGGGGGTGGGAATTACCCCTGCCAGAGATAAGGTCAGCGAGGTGACGGCCAGAGCCTGAAGCAGTGTAATCTCCGTATCGGCATGCAGGAGGATGAAGGGAATTACATACCAACAGGAAAATTTTGCAAGATTCGCCAGTACGATGCGAAGCAAAAGAAGCTTATCCTTTGCAATGGCGCGGCCTTCTGACTGTAGGAGGGTAAGCTGTGTCCCCATATTTTCCAGCTTTTCCTTCCAACCCGGTTTTTTGACGATGATTTTTTCACTAAGCAGCTGATACCAGTCCTGAAGCTTCGGGATAAGCGTCACGGACAGGAGCACTCCCGCAATGACCAACGTGAGCAGAAAGCCGATAAAAATATAGTGAATATAGTCGCCGTAAGCATTTTTGATAAAGGGCAGCTGCAAAAGCAGCATCAGCAGGCTGTAGAGGGACATGGAGACCTTGTGAAGTGTGTACTGAAACAGAACCATTCCTGTGGCGTTTGCGGCAGGGATTCCGTCCTGACTCAGATAATAGATGCTTGCGACCCCTGAGCCGCTGCCAAGAGTGGCAATACGATAGAAAGCACAGTAGAATGCGTTTTTTACGCCGTTTCTGTAGGTGAAGCTGCTGTTATTTCTGTGGGCAATGAGCCATACGATATGACCGTCCCAGAGCAGATAGCCCACAGGAAAAAGACTGATGAGAACCAGTATGTACAGCGGTGTCGAGGCCAGCTGCCGCAAAATGTTTCCCATGGAATCATGGAAGGTATAATACAGAATCCCCAGAATAATTAAAATAAATAATAATTTCCACCATTTCTTGTTCTTCATAACAGATATCCTTCCTTTTATCTAAGATTTTCCTCTCTTCTTTTGCCGGAGGAAAGCTACACTTTTTCTATTTTGTCAGGAAAAAGCGACATTCTTTCCGGGACGTCAATCTTAATATTTCCTCATGATACATTTAAGATACGGTTAAGATACGAATTATGTGTAATATGCTACTGTATTTGAAAAGGTTGATTTCCGTACAGGAGCAACCGGAGACAGTAAGGAGGTAAGTTTTTTGTATGAAAGGAAGAAGAATCCTGTCCTGCTTTATGAGTACGGTACTTTTTCTGGGGACACTCACAGGCTGCGGAGAAAAGGAAGAGAAGACAGACAGGCAGCAGGAGCAGGAAAAAGGCAGATATGTAGAGGAAGAGCAGCAGCTTCCCGATGAATGGGAGGGCTGGTCTGCAAAGCAGCTGTTTGTATCCGAGGATAAGCTGCATCTTCTGATGGCAAAGGAGGAAGGCGAAAGTCTGACTCTACAGGAGTGGGAGTATCAGGGTGAGAATTTCACAGATGTGACGCAGGAATGGCTTCGGACGGTAGCGCTTCCGGCCCAGTCCTGGATGGAACTGAAGCTGATGGAGGGAGAGGAAAATACGCAATATCTTTTTGCTGCCTACGTGGAGGCGGAAGAGGATTCCTACAGGAGCCATCTTTGGAGAAGCGATGGTGAGAGCGCCAGAGATATCACTCCCGAAAAATGGACGAAGCTCAATGAGGAGTGGGGCTGCTATGAGATGGTGAACGGGATAGCGGCGTTGAACAATGGGACTCTGGCAGCTTATTCTTCCTTGTCTCTTGATGTTTTGTCCGGCGAGGATGGCAGTGTGCTGCAAAG
Organism: Acetatifactor sp.; assembly: GCA_051877795.1. Taxonomy (GTDB): domain Bacteria; phylum Bacillota; class Clostridia; order Lachnospirales; family Lachnospiraceae; genus Acetatifactor. Next base: position 1,751 of record JBJEJG010000146.1, on the reverse strand, counting down.
TGAGCAAAATGCAGACTCTTGGTATGGTGATGAAATTTTGTCGGACGGAGAAAATCTGTATCTGCTTGCACTGGACAACGGAGGAGGAATAAACAGTATTGAGAAGCGAAAAGGCGGACAGAGCGGCAGCACGGAAACCATACCCTTTGGTCAGAGCAGTACAACAGGCGTGGCAGTATGTGTGATGCGGGACGGCACCCTGTTTTCGGCAGGAACTGACGGTATTTTCCGATGCAAGTCCGGGGATTCGGACTGGGAGAAACTGCTTGCCGGGTCAGAGACGGATTTTTCGCTGTCCGGCTGCTGGTGCACAGGGCTTGCTGCACTGCCTGACGGCAGCATCTATGCTCTGTTTCAGCAGGATAATGGCGCTATTTCCCTGAAGAAGTATCAATATGACCCGGATGCAGTCAATGAGGTTACGGAGATATTGAAGCTGTTTACGGTGGAGGAAAGCTTTCTTTTGCAGAATGCAGCGGCACTTTATCACAGAGAGCATCCGGATGTGTTGATTGAACTGGAATGTGCCTATTCGTACAATGACAAATATGCGGGGAAGGAGCCGGACTATAATGAGATTTACCAGCAGCTGAATACCATACTGATGGGGGAGGATGCCCCCGATATTCTTGTGCTTGATCATCTGGATATCGACACCTACGCAGAGAAAGGGCTGCTGGAAAATCTGGAGGTGATAATGGCTCCGTTGGAGGAGCGCGGAGAAGTGCTTTCCAATATCACAGGTGCTTACGTGCAGGAGGACGGCAGCCGTTATGTGGTACCGATGGAATTCGGTTTTACTTTGGCTATGGGCAGAGATATTGCTGCTGAGAATATGGATTCACTGGAGGCTTTGGCTGTTTTTCTGGAGGGAGAGTCGGAGAGCTATCTGGGGGCGCAGACGACATCAGAACTGGTGGATAAATTTTATCCCTATTTCTGCGGGAAAATTGTGACAGAAGGAAAACTGGACGAAGAAGCATTAAAGGAAAACCTGAAGGCATTAAAAACGATTGCCGAAAACAGCGGTATGGTGGAAAAGCACGACGAAAGCAATGGCAGAAACGGGCATGCGTACAATATGTGGGATTTGGCATCTCATGTAAAACTGGCATTTGACGAGAGTACCGGCTTTAATGGAAGTATGTTCGATATGGCGATGGTGGACTTTATTGAAGGAGATTTTACGGCCTTTGAGAACTGCTTTACGCCATCCTGCCTGATGGGAGTCTGCAGCAGGAGTAAATATTCCGATACCGCAAAGGATTTTGTGCAGTTTGCATTGTCAGAGGCGGTTCAGGGAACTGATTACTATACCGGATTCCCTGTCAACGTGTCCTGTCTGGAAAAGCTGTCTGAGGCTGACCGCTCGGACATTGCAGCGTGCACTGAAATTGAGGTGGGGGACGGCGCTACGGAGGTATTTAATATACTTGCATATCCGAAGGAGACTGCCGATAAGCTGATGGAATTATGCCGACAGCTTGACAGGCCTGTTGTGGAGGACACAAAGATAAGAGAAGTGCTGATTGATGAACTGGGCGATTATCTGAACGGCAGCAAAACCCTGGATGAGACGGTCTCTCAAATAGAGGGTGGTTTGAAGATGTATCTGGCGGAGTAGGAGTGTAACAGAAATCTGGTGCATTTCTGCATGGATGGGCTGACATAAATTGTGTAAAAATTTAAAAAAATTTATGTCAAGCATTTTTGAAAATGTCCCAAAATAATTGAAACATTAGCCCCGGCAT
>JBJEJG010000145.1:0-10833 GCA_051877795.1 Acetatifactor sp. | reverse complement strand
ATCAGGCTTTTCATAATATATCTCGACACATTAAAGGTTCGCACTCCGAAATTCTCCGTCCGCTCCTTCATGTCGCTCATCCAATAGTAGCCAAATGCATCGATATTAGAAGGGTAGTACCAGGTATCGTAATTGCTCTTGGCATACATTTTCGGTGAATCTGCCTCAAACGCTTTCATATCATAACCCAGCTTCTCCAGATACGGCACCAGTACCGGAGCGGCATCCGCGCTCAGATTGCTTAAATAAGAATAGTCATTATACGGCTCAAAAATTTCAAACACTCCCGCATCCCGCACTCCGGCATTTGCTGTATTTGTTACGTTTACCCTGGCGATAATCAAATCAGGATGCGCAAAGGACAGGCCCAGATAAAGCACCGTCACCACAACCATACTGTAACGGAACAGATGAAAATCCTCCTTGAAGATATGGACAATTACTCCCACAAACAACACCGCCAGCAGTGCCAGCCCCCAAAGTACCAGAACACGCAGGAAGGTCAGATAATAGTACATAATATAAATCATCATTCGCATAGCGCTGGATGCAATCATTACAAAGGTACATAATGACATAACTGTCAGTATCCATTTCAACGGCTTACTTTCTCTGAAAAAGCACAGGCAAACCAACACGATTACCAGATTTAGGATGCTGACCGCCAAAAGCTGGAAAAATCCCTCTCTGGCATACATGGCATAGGTATATCCCTCCGGCAGCTGCAATTTCCCCAGAAACAGCGCTGCAATCTGAATCCCGGAAAAGAACAGATATAGTAAGGTCAGCAGGCTCGTAACCGTAATGGCTAAAACAGGTTCTCCGTTCCTTCTGTCCTTTACCTCTTCTTTAATGCCCTTCTTGCAAAGATAGGAAATCAGAGCATAGGACGCAAAAAAGAGAAAGGCAATACGGAACAAGACATTCATAATATTTCCGAAATGGATATTTTCAAGCAGGCTTTTCGTCATCTGGCGAAATACTGCGTCAGCACTTGACAGCAGCAGGAGAACCACCAGTAGCAGAGGGATGGCAATTACCAGTCCGAGAACAAAATACATTCCCTTTTTGTTTATCTTCTCTCCCTTCCTCCTATAATAGGCCTTTCCATCCTTAAAAGGGGTTCCCAGTTCTCCAAAGCTCATGACAAGCAGCTGACAGATGCTGCCGAGAAACTTTCCCAGTTTCCATTTTTCAGTATTGCAGAACTGCTTCAGAAGCAGGCTCATCATCAAAAGCAAAACCCCCAGCTTGTTAAAGAAGATAATTCTGCTGTCATCTGTACAGAAGGTGGAGATGCCCAGAAGTACGATGGCAATCATGTAAAAGACGCTTCCTTTTTTTAAGGTAGTCCCCCAGTTTTGATAAAGAGAAGTACAAAAACAAGAGACCGCCTGCCACGAAAAAAGGGAAAGTTACCCCCGAGCTGTTCTTATACATGCAAAAGGCATAAAACACGGCATAGAGAAAAGTCGCCGGCCCAAAAAAGCCAAAATTCTCACGCAGCTTTTTTGACTCCTCCGTCTCTTTTTTTGTCTGGCTTGCAGGCTCTGCTATCCCCACGGCAGCTGCTTCTGCCACCTTATTGGGCACCTGATTTTCAACTACACTACCCGGGTTCTCCGCCCAGGTTCCCTGATTCATATCATTCATAACGATACCTCTTTTCTTCGTCAGCATCCCGCATCTCCTTCTCATCCTCCACGAACTCCAGAATATCTCCCGGTTGACAGTCCAGAGCCCTGCAGATGGCTTCCAGAGTAGAGAAACGTATTGCCTTTGCCTTGTTATTTTTCAGAATGGAAAGATTGGCAAGAGTAATGTCCACCTCATTCGCAAGATCGGTCAGACTCATCTTGCGCTTTGCCATCATCACATCCAAATTTACAATGATTCCCATGGTTATCTCCTCTTTTTGCCCACGTCTATATGGTTAAATCGTTCTCTTCCTTGTACCGTACAGCTTCCTCAAATACAAAGCCAAGTACCTTGCTGAACAGTCCCGCAATAATGAATACCAGAATCACCACTGCCATAGCCATAGTCATGTACACGATACTTCGGATAATGGACATCAGCGCGATAAAAAAGCTCCAGTTCCCCATCTTTCTCAGGCTCACTACGTTGTCCCGCACAAAGCAGTTCTCCGCAAGCACGGTCTTAAATATCTTTCTCAACTCCCAGAGCAGCTTTTCTGCAGCAATGCCCAACACAAAATAGATAATGACCGTCTCCTCATAATGAGCAATCAGGTAGGGCAGCTGCTCTCCTATGATTTTGACGCTCCAGGGCAGGGATAATGTCACCACGATACCGGCGCAGAACATAAAATCCAAAAGATATTTTGTTACTGACGTTACTTTCTTTTCCATATGTTTCAACGCTCCTTTTCTTTAGGCAGACTATAGCATCGGATATATTGAAAGTCAATATGCATTTATCGATTTTCAATAAATCTTTATTGAATCGCAAGAAGTCTTAAGAAGTTCATAAAATTGCCTTTTGATTTCTTATAATAGTGTCAGAAAGGAGAAGCATATGGATCAGATTAAAATCGGGAAATTTATTGCTGAGCAAAGGAAACAGAAAAGCTATACCCAGAGGGAGTTAGCAGAAGCTCTTGGTATCAGTGATAAGACAATTTCAAAATGGGAACGCGGAAATGGTTTCCCGGAGGTTTCATTATTATTACCACTCTGTAAGGAACGCTTTGTACCTGATATGAAAGCCTATATCATGGGACCACATACCATTACAAAGCGGAAATTAAAGTGCCCCTGCTGCGGTAAAATAAAATATTGCAGACATGTTTTGACAAAGTAAATGTATATTACATTCAGGACGCTTACCTGTCACCCGCCGGTTTGTTTTACAGCGCCCTCAACAGCACCATGCTCCATACAGGCGTTGCAAGCAAGGACAAAACCGTGGTAATCACCACACACTTGCTGGCATAAACCGCATCCCCGTCATACTTTGCGGCAAGGATTGCCGTGGTGCTGGCCGCCGGCATGGCAGCCAGCAGTACCGACACCCCTGTCACAAGTGCATCCACATGGAAAACGAGACAGCCTGCATATACCGCAAGAGGAATCAGAATCAATCGCAGGCCGGAAAACAGGAGCAATGACTTGTCCAGCATCTGCCTCGGCTTTACATCCGCGAGAATTGTTCCGATAACCAGCATGGACATAGCCGTATTACAATTTCCGATATCCTTTAAGGCAGCATCCAGAAAAGCGGGCAATGACACCTGTGTCAGCATGAAAAGTAAACCAACAAATACAGCCACTATGCAGGGATGCGTCAGCACACGCTTTACAACTGATTTTCTGTCAGCACCTTTTGTAAAATAGGACACTCCCGCCGACCACATGACAATTCTCTGGGGAATCAGATAAATAGACGCGAGGGCCAGACCCATACTGCCGAAAACACCCTCCGCAATCGGATTTCCCAGAAAGCCGGAATTCGATGCAACGGTGGCATACATGAGAACCGGCTTATGCCCCGGCTCTGCCCTGCGATACAATATCCTTGCAAGCGCTGCGCAGAATACCTGTATCAGCACTGAAATTGCCAGAATCAGTCCAAAATTCTTCAGTGTATCCCGGTTAAATTCTATCAGAAAGGACTTCACAATATTGCAGGGCAGAATCAGGTAAATCACCAGATCTGTCAAATCCTTCTTTCCTCTTTCGGAAATAATGTTTTTCTTCCGAAAAAAGAGTCCCACAAGCATGATCAAAAACATTCTCAGCTGCAATGAAATCAATTCCGTCGTTCCCATGCCCTACCTCACTCAAATTGCATACACACGGACACCGTATGCCTCCACCTCACGCTTACCGTTTTCCTCTTCTCCGTTCCAAAGATTACGCACAGCCCTCTTCAAAAGGACTTCAGCAGGCCTTGACAAATAATTCAGTACAAACAGATACCTTCTGCCGTCCTTCTCCCTCACTGCCAGTTCACACGCCTCCGGCAGGTCAATCACCTCAGAAAAAGGCTCAGCCACGCCCAGCTTTTGCAGGAATACCCTTGCAGTATCCGGTGCAAAAGCGCCGCCGAAATAATAGGCTTCCCCTTTTCCGAACCTGTTTCTTATCAATGCAGGCGTTCCCGCATAGTAGCTGGAGGTATAAAAAGCCAGAGTCTCCGCATTCTCTCCCACGGGAGCAAGCAAATCGTTAAATACTGCCGCCTCAAATACAGTACCGTCCCAGTCTGCCATCACATGACCGTCATCCGGCGCCACAAAGGAATATTCCGGGATATCCGTCCCCGTTACTCTTGCCGCCAGCCCAGGCAGATAGTCCATGACACATTTTCCGTTTATCTCCTTATATCCTGTACGACAACCCATCACCAGTCTGCCGCCAGCCGCCACATATGCCTCCAGAAGTGCCATTCTCTCCGCCGTCAATATACTTGCGTGCGGATAAAACAGCACCTCATACCGGCTCAGGCTCTCCAAAGTGGTATGGTTTTCCATATAGACATAATCGAAGGGAACATGAAGCTGCTGCATGGCAGTAAAAAGTGATTTCTGGCTGATATTTTCTACCCTGCTGTGCCATTTATCCTGTCTTGCATCCCAGATATTGTCGTAATCCTTCAGGATTCCGACCTTCGCCACATACCTTGCCCCGGCAATTTCCTGCATTCTGCCGACCTTCGCCGCAACCTCCTTCACCTCTCTGAGCCTGCGGTTTTCTCTGCCCGAGTAGTCCAGGATGCCGTGCCAGTAGATTTCCGTTCCGAAGGTACAGGTTCTCCATCGAAAATAGCTTATGTAATCCGCCCCGTGGGCAATGCTCTGCATGGTCCAGAGAGTCAGCTGTCCCGGTCTGGGAGTCGGAGCCTCCATGCGGGTATTCCAACCGTTGGCACCGCTCTGCTGCTCCATGATACCGAAATTAGGGGATACAGCACGCACCTCCGACAGATTGTGGCTCCATTTTCTGTCCTTCATAGGGTCATCGGGATTATAGCTGTCCAGTTCATATCCAAAATCGGGGTAAGAGTCATACATCAGCACATCCAGACTTTCCCGCACCATCCGCTGATAGTCGATGTTGGAAAACATACCATTATGAGTGATGAAATCTCCCTCCTTGGCATATTTACGGATAATGTCTGCCTGCATTTTTGCAAAGCGGTTCACACTGTCGGAGATAAAGCGGTAAAAATCCAGTACCTCATGAGGATTCACGGAATTGTTATTGGTCTTTCTCGGCACATAGACCTCTCCCCAGTCAGTGTAGGTCTGGTTCCAGAATATGGTTCCCCACGCCCGATTCAGCTTCTCCAGCGTACCGTATTTCTCCTGCAGAAATTTGCGAAAGGCCACAGTGTCGCTCTCGGAATAAAATTCGTCATTCTCACAGTTAAACTCATTGTCCAGCTGCCAGCCCACAATGGCAGGATGCTTCCCATAGTGGGAAGCAAGCCTTTCCACAATATTGCGGCATTTCTCCTGATATACCGGAGAATTATAATTATAATGCCGGCGGGAGCCATGACGAATCAGATGCCCCTCCATATCCGCATTGAGCACCTCAGGATATTTTTCGGTCAGCCATGCCGGCGGCGTTGCCGTAGGCGTACAAAAAATAACCTGCATTCCCTTTTTCTGTGCCAGATTTAGGAATTCATCAAAGAATTCATAAGTATATTGACTCTCCCGGGGTTCCACAAGATTCCAGGCAAACTCCGCAATACGGACAGTTTTTAAGCCTGCCTCCAGCATCCTGTCCAAATCCTCTTCCCAGAGCGACTTGTCCCAATGTTCGGGATAATAGCAAACACCCAAATCAATATGTTCTCCGCTTATCAGTTTTCGCATCCGAAGTCCCTTCCCCTTTCCCTGAATCAAATAAAAGTCTCCTGCATCCGATACAGCCTGTGGGCATTTTCCCATACCACACGTCTCACCTCTTCCTCGTCCATTCCCTTCAGCTGTGCCAGTTCTGCAACAACATAGGGAAGGTTCAGGGAGCTGTTTCGTTTTCCCCTGTTTGGCACAGGTGCCAGATAAGGACAATCCGTTTCCAGCACAATCCTGTCAAGAGGAAGATACGAGGCGGCTTCCTTCAGCTTTTTTGCATTTTTAAAGGTGAGCACACCGCCGATGCCGAAATAAAAGCCCATATCAAGAAAAGCCTTCGCTGTCTCCTTTGTATAGGAATAACAATGAATGACGCCGCCAATCTCTCCGCTGTTTTCCGCCGTCATAATGTCCACTGTATCCTTTGCAGCCTCTCTGGAATGGATAATTACCGGTAAATTTACCTCTCTTGCCAGATGCAGCTGTCTTGCAAACCATTCCCGCTGAACTTCTCTTGTCGGTTCATCCCAGTAATAGTCCAGCCCAATCTCACCCACAGCCACACATTTTTCATACTGACACTGCTGCCGCAGCCAGTCCAGGGATTCTTCTGTCAGTTCACCCGTCTCGTTAGGATGCACGCCCAGAGCACAGTAAATATAACCATATTTTTCTGCCAGAGCCTTCGTTGTCTTACAGGATTCCAGTCCCGAAGCCACATTTACCACCCTAGCGATGCCTGCACCCGGCAGACTCTCCAGCAAAGCCTCCCTGTCCTCATCAAAAGCCTCGTCATCATAATGCACATGGGTATCAAAAATTTCTGTCATTGCTTTTTTCCTCTTCACACCGTCTGATGCGGCATACTTCGATGCTGCCATTCCGTCTCCTGCCATGTTACGGCCTTCCGTTTACCGGTGTACCATAATAAACTCTGCTCTCCTCCAAAATGCTGAATTTCCCGTTTTCCAGAGAGAGAATGGACACTGCACAGTTTGGCAGCTTAATCCTCCAAAAATCACTGTCGGGAATCCCGGCAAGAGGATTTAAGATGCACCTGTTCAGCGCCCCGTGGGCAACAATTAATACATTCTCACAGCTTTCCTCCAGAGGTAGAATCTTCTCCCGCAAAAACGCCCCTGCCCTTTCCTTTGCCTGTCCGATGGATTCTCCGCCGTCCGTGGGCGCATAGTGCTCCGGCTCGCACAAAAAAGGATAAAAGGGATGGTTTGGGTTCTTCCTCATCTGGTCAAAATTCTGACCCTCGCTCTGTCCGAAATTCATTTCCATCAGCCTTTCATCTGTCACCAGCGGAATCCTTCTGTCACCCAGTACAGTCTGCGCCGTCACAAAAGCCCGCTTCAGAGGCGAAGAAAAAGCGATATCGAAGGCCACATCCTTTAGTCCTTCTGCCGTCTTCACCGCCAGATCTATGCCGAATTCGTTCAGCGGAATATCGCTGTGACCCTGAAGGCGTCTGGCCTTATTCCAATCAGTCTCTCCATGTCTCATCAAATAAATCAGCATGTCTCTTCATCCCCTGTCTGCCAATTCATAATTCTTCTAACCTCATCCACTACAAGGCGCGCCGTCTTTCTGTGCGTCAGCACACTGGGATGAAATTGCCCCACATAACCATCTTCTGCACTCTGAGGCGGCAGGGCAAGGAAGTGAACCTTTTCATCCTTCTGCGTCCCGGCAAAGATTCCAACAGCAGACTCTACCTCCTTCAGCAGACGCTGATCCATCGTACCCAGCATACAAAGAAGCTGCGCACCCGGATTATTTTCTCTGATTTCCTTCAGGAACTCTACATATCGGTCTCTGAAATTGTCCTTCCTGTCCCGGATATCCTTGCACCAGCTGCTGTCGTTTGTACCCAGATTTATCAAAATAATATCCGGCACAAACCGGGAAAAATCCCATCTCTCCCACTTGCTCTCGTCCCTTCCGAAAAGCTTTTCCGAGCCGGAAATATCGGTATACAGATACAGCGTCGGCATCAGACATTCATCAGAAGGAGCCGTTGCCGTCTCCTCCACGTAGCTTGAAAGGATACCGTTGCCGCTCCAGCTCACCAGATTCACCTCCGCACCCAGCTCCTTTGCAGTCAAAAGTGAGTATGCCTTGGTGGGGTTTTCAAAAGCGGTGTGAAAAGGCTGCAGTTCATTTTCCGTTTCCACGCTGTAACCACAGGTAATGGAATCTCCGATGATTTCCATTCTTCGTTCTCCTGCCGCAGGCGGCGGGCAGAGCTTGTCCGTGTCAATCTCAAGGTAGCGAATGCCACAGTGACCGAACTTGGCCTCGGAGTACTTCATGATTGTAATTGTAACCTTCTTCTCCTCATTGCTTTCATAGAGAGTGTACACATTCTCCGGCTGCTCCAGGCAGATACGCTTTACCGGTTCCTCTCCGTCATCCACATACACGGCAATGTAGCCCTTTGTTTCCTCTCCCCACGCATCCGCATCACTCCAAATATCCGCAACCGCCTTTTTCCCCACAAAGGTAAATGTGACACTGCTGGCGGAATATCCCAAATACCGTATTCCCTCCACAAACAATGTCCTTCCTGTCACCTTTACCTTCTGCTCCGTTGCCTGAAATCTCATTTTCCAGCCTCCTACACGTGTTTTTCTATTCTATGAAACATTCTCTCTCGTAATGTTGTTCAGCCACTTTCCGCTTTTATAACGCCTGATGACCCATGGCCACTTGACAAACTCATCCGTACAAAGCAGAAAATATACCCACATCACCGGCAGTTTCAGCACAAATGCGGCAAAAAAGCCTAATGGAACCGCATAGCACCACATGTCAATGGTATCGCAGATAAAACCGAACTTGCTGTCTCCTCCTGCCCGGAACACGCCGGCAATCAGAGTGGTATTCACCGCCGCGCCCATCACATAATAAGAGTTAATCAGCAACATGTATTTCAGATAATGCATTGCCGTGTCCGTCAAGTCAGCAAACCGCAGTACAAAGGGCGAGGCACAAAGAATGATGACGCCGCCCAATGCCCCACTGATAACTGTCAGCTTCATCGCCTTTTTCGCACATAGCTTTGCATCCTCCATGCGGTTTTCTCCGATAATATTCCCAAGAAGAATACTGCTGCCGCTGGCAATGCCGAAGCAGAGGGTGGTTCCGAAATTCCGTACCACCGTAACAATGGAATTGGCTGCCACCGCATCATTCCCCAGATGTCCCATGATAACGGAATACATGGAGAAGGCGGTTCCCCAGATAACATCATTTGCCAGAGCAGGCAGCGACAATTTTACAAAGTCCTCCAGCAACACCTTATTTTTAATAAACATATACAGGGGATTGAGCCGAATTTCCTTACTGCACAGGGAAACAATAATGCAGGCTGCCAACTCCGCCAGCCGGGAAACCGCCGTTGCGATGGCTACTCCCAGCACACCCAGCTTCGGTGCACCGAACAATCCGAAAATAAATACTGCATTCAGCAGAATATTCAGGGAAAAGGCAAGTATGTTCAACGCCATGCTGACTTTTACTCTCCCGATGCTGCGCAGAATGGAAAGATAAACCTCCGTCACGCCCCAACACAGGTAGGCAACACTCATTACCCGCAGATAAGAAGCCCCCAGTGCAATCAGCTCCGGGTCATCGGTAAATATCGTCATGAGAAACTGTGGACACGCCAGCACAAGCACCGCAAACAATACAGACAAACTGACGGAAAAGCGCAGGGCAATTCCCTCGATGACCCGAATCGCCTGTAAATCCTTCTTCCCGTAATATTGTGCACAAAGCATGGTTGCTCCCGTTCCCAACCCATAGTAAACCATGAACAGGATGCTGGTGTACTGCGATGCAAGAGATACCGCAGAAATGGCTGACTGCCCCACATAGTTCAGCATTACCACATCAGCGGAGCTTACTGCCGCGCTGAGCAGGTTCTGAATCACTATGGGGAGCGTCAGCCCTAATATTTTCTTTGTCATATTATGCTCGTTCATGTGTATACCCCTGCATATCGCAGGCTGTGCTTGCGATACTGCCACCAATAAGTAATTTGGAAGTTTACTTCCAAACTGATAGCCTCTGAACGCTATGGTAACATAAACCATTTTTACTTCGCAAGAGGGAGGTCACAAATTTCTGCCTCAAATGAAGCCACCGGTGTTTCCGCATCGGGTTCCGTCCTGTACCTTGTCGTCATAGTCCGACCGAAAATCCGGACACTTCTGTCCCGTATTCGACCGAAACAATTCCACTGCCATGTCACCTTCCTGCAGACCATAAAAGGATAAATACAGATTTCCCTCCGTATCCGCTTCCTCCGAAAACCAGGCCGATTCATAGATAGTCTCGAAATATTTCTCACCATTCCCACCGAAGGCATCTCTGGAAATATCCTCTAAACGATACAAAAGCGACCCATCATAATAATAGTAATCCAGAATCGCATCTCCCTCTACGGTAAACTGCACCGCAATCAGCTCTGCCGTCTCTTCCGCCTCCAGCTTTGACCAAAACTCCTCCAGATTTTCCTCTCCGCTGTTCTGGACGCCATGCAGAATCACATAAACAGGATATTCCTCTTCCAGAGCCGTAAGCTCCTCCAGACTGTTCGGGAAGGCCGCAAGCAGTTCCTTCATCCTGTCAGAGTTCATTTTCTCACTTTCCCACTCTTCCCTTTCAATCTCCCCGGAAGACTCTCCCGCTGACGCCACACTTTCGTTTTCCGTCTCCTGTTTTTCCACGGTACCTTCGTTGTCTGCCTCTGTCCCGGCCTGTTTTTTCCCGGAGTCCACACCAACAGAAGCCATATCTACAGCCATATCCTGTAGATTTACTACAGAATTATCCCTGCATTCTTCCTTGTCAGCACAGCCCGTCAAGATAGCGCAAAATAAAGCACCTGCTATCAGTAAGCTTCCCATGACCTGTTTTCTCATCACAAGTCCTCCCTATCTCAATATTTGAAATTTGTCAATACATCTCTCCGATATATTTTTATATAT
>JBJEJG010000144.1:0-2160 GCA_051877795.1 Acetatifactor sp. | reverse complement strand
ATTCTGCCTTTTCTCATTTTGGGAGGTAATTTTCGCTTCCTTTTACGTGCAAATTTCGCCTTTTCTCATTTGGGGAGGTAATTTTCGCTTCTCTTCACCACGTGGTAGAACCAACGAGAACAACACAAGCCTAATCTACATTCTTCTCACGATAAACTTCAATTTAGATCTAAACTTCAATTTAAAAAAGATAATGCCTCAATCCATTAAATGGACCGAGGCGTTTTGGGGCTAAATGACAGTGGAACAGTTTGAGAAAATTCCCGGTGGGTGGAACTTACTGCGGTACATATTAATGTAGTGCCGCTTTCGGAACTGCTACATACCAGTCGTAGAACTGTGTCAGTTCATAATCATTTTCCAGAAGAGGAACATCTGTGTAGTAGATGATGTAAATGCTCTCGGGATTGATGAAATCATAGTTGATTCTGGTGTTGATGCGGATACCGTTGTACTCAAAGCTTGCGGGAGCGGGGTACATATTCGGGTCATATTCCACGGTGGCAAGGTAGTCCGAAGGCAGCACCTCCGTAAACAGAAGCAGACGGGGCCATTGGGCACCCTGTTCCACTGTGATGGTGCGCAGCCCGGTACTTTCGCAGGCATCCAGAGCATATTCCACACATTCCTTCACACCGGCAGCGAGGTAAGCATCGGCTACTTCCTGATAGTCGGTATAGTAATCTCTCTGGAAGAGGACAAGGCACAAAAGATAAACCGCCAGAATCACTCCGGTGAGAATCTTTGACAGGAATTCCTTTTTCCCACGAACCCATTCCAGAACCACATAGACGCCATATGCTTCACAGAGAAGGAGCGGAATAAAGAGCGCGTCTACCTGATGCAGCTTGGCAGTAACGATAAGACAGTTGACACCGCCGCCAAACAGGGAGGAAAACAGGAAGAACACATAGGAAAATTCCTTTTTAATCAATAATTTTACTGTCTGAATAACGACGCAGAGAACGCCGATGACAATGAAGACTCGTCCAATGTCATAGTAGAGTCCCCAGGGAAGCAGAATATCCTGAGGAGCTCCGGTGTTCTGATACAATAACAGAGAGAGCGCGGTCTTCAGATTTGACCACATTCCGGAGAAGCTGAAAGCAATTTCTCCGCCGCGATAGCCTCCCATTTTGGGAATAGTAATAAAGGGCAGACAAATCTCCGGAATGAGACCGGAGTTCACCATGATGAAAAGGAACTGCGGTACAGCCAAAAGAAACAGAAGAATGGAGGCTCCTATGCTGTAGCGGTTGATAGACAGCTTTTTGTGATATAGACCGTAAATAATCTGGACGATCAATATGGCGGGAACCACAGGCCACATAACGGCATAGCAGTAGAGCACCAGACCATAGAAAAGAGCAGAAAGAAGCAGGAATTTTCGGTTTTCCAGACCTCTGATAAAGAAATAAAGTCCGAAAATCAGAAAGCCCGGAGCCAGGTCTACATCAAGACCCCAGCGGGAGGTCATGACATGCCAGGGACAGATAGCCAGCAGAAACATAGCCCAAAGGCCCAACTTACGGTTGAACATACGGCGCATCAGGTCATATACGGCAAGAAGAGTGAGAATTGCAACAAGCGCTTGTGGAAGCCTGCTTAAAAATGAATTGACATGGCCTCCGTTTAAGGCGATAAACGGTATGGTAAGCCACACATACAAGGGACTGTGACCATCTCCCCAGTCCGCCATATAAATGGGAAAGCGGTGTCCGGCAGAGTCTACTCCTTCGTGAAACATGGCATAAGCATTCCAGGCAACAATGCTTTCATCCTGATGCATTCCGGCGGGGATTGCTCCCAGATAGGCCAGACGCAGGCCTGCACCCAGCAGTAAAATGAAAGCAGGAAGCAGCCAGGAAGGCATTTTTTTCCATATTTTATCAAATCCTTTTTCCATTCGGGAAATCTCCTTTTTGATTCCAAAACTGATTCATGACTGTGGAGCACAGTGCGCCGAACAGTCACGAAATCAGTATATCAAGCGTGTTATTCTCTGTCAAATGAAATGGGTCGCGGAGGTATAAAATTCCTTTGTTTACAAATACTAGCTTCACAGAATCAGAATTTGTGAATGGAGGAAATTTTACATGAAGGCGACAGGAATTGTCAGACGTATAGATGATCTCGGCAGAATCGTGATTCCGAAGGAAA
>JBJEJG010000143.1:0-2166 GCA_051877795.1 Acetatifactor sp. | reverse complement strand
ATCTATCCAGATGGCAGAGTACCCTGTCTGAATTCTCAATTCAGGCAGGGGTGAATGCCCGTTATTCTTCTTTCCCTTGATTTTGGATATATTTTCTGACGGCTGCCGCGGACCGGTCGCTTACGGTGGCAATGAAGTAGGAAAGACTCCAAAAGTAAGGCTTCCAGTAGAACCTGCTTACCTCATTCGGGAAGGTAGAGCGAACCATTCTGGAAGAAGCTGCCTTGAAAGCGTTGACGAAGTTCGCCAGATTGATTTGCGGTGGCGCTTCAAAAAGAATATGGATATGGTCCGGCTGTGTGTTCATTTCGGTGAGCACACAGCCCATCCTTTTGAAGTAGTCTTTGGTGTAGTTCATCAGGTAGTCTTGAAGTTCTCCTGTAATAACAGGCTTCCGGTATTTCGTGATCAGTACGAGATGATATTGCAGGAGGAAGCAGCTGTGTCTGTTCTTGTAGTACCCGTCTGCGGTGTGTTTCATGGTGTCGTTCCCCTGTACAACAGAGTTGATTTGTGATATAATTATACCATGAAATACAAGGTATTTCAAATATAAAAGAAAGGAGGACAACAGAATGTATCATACTCTTCGAATCCAAGTCAAACAGGGGAATCCTTTGTATGTGTATTTGGAACAGACGTCCCATTTGGCTAACAACCTGTACAACGCAGGACTGTTCCGTTGCCGGCAGTTAATTACGGCGGCAAAGAAAGACCGGAAAGACCTGGCGGAAAACGAGAAGGAAGTCATCAAAGAGTTTTCGTTGGCATTTCCTGATAGGGAGAAATACTCTTCCGGGTATGTTTCTCTGGACAGAGTCATGCGGGTAAATCATAACCCTGACTTCTTCGCAGAAGGTCTGTCCAAGCAAACGGCACAGCATGTATTGAAGCAGGTCGCCAGAGATGTCAAGGGGTTTTTTGAATCGTTGAAGGCCTATAAGCAAAACCCTTCTGCATTCACAGGGAAACCGAATATACCTGGGTATCACAAAAAGGGTGGGCTCTCAACCATTACCTTCACCAACCAGGACTGTGTCGTTCATTCCAAGGGCGGCACCTCCTATCTGAAGTTCCCTGGCACAAAAGAGAAGCTGGACCTCGGGACATGCCCTATTGATGGCCGCCTTAAAGAAGTCAAGGCTAAGCCGTACCACAATATCTTCATTGTGTATCTTGCCTTTGACGATGGGAAGCAGGCTCCAGTAATGAAGGAGAGCCCTGAGCGCGTCTGTGCAATTGATTTTGGCGTGGAGAACCTTGCAGCTATTACGAACAATGTCGGCTTGCCTTGCCTCTTGTTCAAGGGCGGAGTTCTGAAATCCCAAAATCAGTGGTACAACAAGCGCATGGCTGAGATTGTAAGCAAGCAGACCACAGGTACCACGGATAAGTTTGTGCCTACTCCGGAATCTCAGTTCGTTTGCCTGAAGAGAGAAAACCAGGTCATAGACTTTTCCCGGAAGCTTTGTAAGCGCATCGTTGACTGGTGTGTGGAGAATGAAATCGACACTATTGTCGCTGGCCGGAACAAATACTGGAAGCAGGATGTAAATCTGGGGCATGAGGCCAACCAGGAGTTCGTTCAACTTCCCTTTGGTCGGGTCATTCAGATGCTGGAACTGAAAGCCTTGCAATACGGCATCCGTGTTGTAAAGCAAGAGGAGTCTTACACTTCACAGGCATCCTATCCGGATAATGACCCCATCCCTGTTTACGGCGTGAATGACAGTGATGCTGTCTTCTCCGGGGAACGGAAACCATGCAAGTACAAGGGCATGAAAAAGGAAGATGGATTCCGTGGCCTTTACCGGACAAAGGATGGAACGATTATAAATTCCGACCTGAACGGCAGCGCCAATATCGGGCGAAAGGCATTCCCGGAACTGTTTACAAGCACTATGGATTTCTCAACTTTCACCATCATTAAGCACCCGGATTATGATTCCAGAAAGGCAAACCGGGAAAAACAAGACAAAGCCGAAAAGAAAATCAGTAAGTCAAAGGCTCGCCGCCTTGCGGCTAAGTCTTCGGAAAAGTAATCCCACTGGGATAGAGCTTTGTGAATAGCTTTGGTAGGGCAACTTACCAGAAGCCCCTCTCCCTGGCTCCAGAAGCCCCGTCTGAAAAGACGGCCGCAGACGGATGTCAGGCGGGGTGATTCAC
>JBJEJG010000142.1:0-2174 GCA_051877795.1 Acetatifactor sp. | reverse complement strand
CTCTCATCCACCTGCAGTTCTCTGGCCAGTATCTCCACAGTCCTTGGCAGACAAAAGCCCGCCTGGCACCGTCCCATGCCCGCTCTTGTTCTCCGCTTCACGCCATCTGTTGTGGTGGCTCCCAGGGGTCTTCTGATGGCATCCAGAATCTCCCCTTCCGTCACCATCTCACAGCGGCAGATCACATTTGCGTAGGCCGGGTTTTCCTGAATGAGGCGCTGACGCTCTTCCTTCGAAGCAAGCGCCATGCTGGGGATCCCTTTTCTGGTTCCCACAAAATCTTCCTTATCTTCCGGCTTCAAATAGGCATTCACCATGTCAGCTACATACTCTCCTACCGCCGGTGCACAGGTAAGTCCCGGGGATTCCATAGCCGCCACATCAAAAAAGCCGGGGGCATCTTTTACCTCACCGATGATAAAATCGCCTTTGGGTCCGTGGGCACGCAGTCCTGCAAAGGAAGTGATCACCTGACGGGAAGGCACCTCCGTCACACTGAGTGCTGCTTTTTCCAACACCTTTGCCAGTCCTTCCGAGGAGGTATCCACCTGCTCCTTCTCTTCCATGTCCTCTGCAGTAGGCCCTGTCAGCAGATTTCCGTGTACGGTAGGCGTCACCAGAATTCCCTTTCCAAGTGCGGTAGGAAGCTGGAACAGGGTATGGCTCACAAGATTGCCCACCTTTTTATCGTAAAGCATATATTCGCCTTTTCTCGGTGTGATGTGGAAGACATCCTCCTCTTCACAGACCATATTATGAATCTCGTCGGAATAAACTCCGGCGGCATTGATGACGGTTTTCGTTTCAAAAGTGCCGTTGTCTGTGAGGATTTCGTATCCGTTTCCCTTTTTATTGATCTTCTCCACTTTCGTCCGGAAAAAGAATTGTACGCCGTTTACCGCCGCATTTTCCGCCAGGGCAATGGTGAGTCCAAAGGGACAGATGACAGCGCCTGTAGGAGCATATAGTGCAGCGGCCACACCCTCGCCGATATTCGGTTCCATGGAAAGTATCTGCTCTCTGTTTAAGATCTGCAGTTCCTTCACGCCGTTCCCAATCCCTCTCTCCTTCAGTTCCTTAAGCTTTCCCAGGTCTTTTTCATCAAAACACAGCACCAGAGCGCCGTTTCTTTTGTACGGGAAATCAAGCTCCCTGGAGAGCTGTTCCATCCTGTTACTTCCGATCACATTCAGCTTTGCCATCAGGGTGCCCGGTTTTGCGTCGAAGCCTGCGTGGGCGATACCGCTGTTTGCTTTGGAGGTTCCCTCACACACATCCGTGCACTTCTCGAGCACTGCTATCTTCAATTTTTTTCTGGATAATTCTCTTGCCACGGCACAGCCGTTCACGCCCGCACCAATGATAATTGCGTCATACATAAATTTCGTTCCTTTTTATAATTTCTGAATTTTACTACTTAAGCTAAAACGACCATACAAAAATAGAAACTGTTCTTTTTTGTATGGTTCGTTTTTCATTCGTCTATTATAGCAGAATATTCAGTTTTTCACAATTATCTCTCTGTCAATTTACACGGATTTTTCCGAATTTTTACTCAATTTAACAAAGTATAAATAAGGCATTAGTGATGGAACAGTCTGATTCCGGTAAACACCATTGCCATACCGTATTTGTCACAGCATTCGATCACGGCATCATCTCTCACGGAACCGCCGGGCTGTGCGATATACTTCACACCGCTCTTATGGGCGCGCTCCACATTGTCGGAGAAGGGGAAGAAGGCATCGGAGCCCACCGTCACATCCTGCATCCTGTCAAGCCATGCTCTCTTTTCTTCTCTTGTAAATACAGGGGGTTTTACTTTAAATACTCTCTCCCATGCGCCATCAGCAAGTACATCCATGCATTCCTCTCCCATGTAAACGTCAATGGCATTGTCTCTGTCGGCTCTGCCAAGTCCGTCCACAAACTGAAGATTCATGACCTGAGGGGACTGACGCAGGAACCAGTTGTCCGCTTTCTGTCCTGCCAGTCTCGTACAGTGGATTCTGGACTGCTGACCTGCACCGATACCGATTGCCTGTCCGTCCTTCACATAGCATACGGAGTTGGACTGGGTATATTTCAACGTGATCAATGCAATCTTCATATCAATAACGGCACTTTCCGGGATATCTTTGTTCTTTGTCACAATATTGGACAAAAGATCTGCA
>JBJEJG010000141.1:3077-10922 GCA_051877795.1 Acetatifactor sp. | reverse complement strand
AAGTGAACCTGCTTGCCTGCGGGAGACATATCCAGCAGGAACTCCTTTGCAAAGGTACCATCCTGAATATCGCTCAAAATCTTCTTCATTGCCTTCTTGGTATCCTCTGTAATAATCTTAGGACCGGTAATGTAATCGCCATACTCTGCAGTGTTGGAGATAGAATATCTCATTCCTGCGAAGCCGCTCTGGTAAATCAGGTCAACAATCAGCTTCATCTCATGGATACACTCGAAGTAAGCGTTTCTCTCATCATAGCCTGCTTCAACCAGGGTCTCAAAGCCTGCCTGCATCAATGCGCAGACACCGCCGCACAGAACAGCCTGCTCACCGAAGAGGTCTGTCTCTGTCTCGGTACGGAAGGTTGTCTCCAGAACGCCCGCTCTTGCACCGCCAATTCCGAGCGCATATGCCAGAGCCATATCCTGTGCCTTTCCGGTTGCATCCTGCTCAACTGCAATCAGACAGGGAACACCCTTGCCGGCCTGATACTCGCTTCTTACGGTATGTCCGGGGCCCTTAGGGGCAATCATGGTAACATCTACATCTGCGGGAGGCACGATGCAGCCGAAATGAATGTTGAAACCGTGTGCGAACATCAGCATATTGCCCGCTTCCAGATTAGGCTCAATATCCTTCTTGTAAAGGTCAGCCTGCTTCTCGTCATTAATCAGAATCATGATGATATCAGCCTTCTTTGCAGCCTCTGCTGCAGTGTATACCTCAAACCCCTGCTTTACAGCCTTGTCCCAGGACTTGGAACCCTCATACAGACCGATAATGACATGACAACCGGAATCCTTCAGATTCAGTGCATGCGCATGTCCCTGGCTGCCGTAGCCGATGATTGCAATGGTCTTTCCCTCTAATAAAGACAGGTTACAATCTTCCTGATAAAAAATTTTTGCCATTTTCTCATTCCTCCGTTTTGTTTTAGAAATTTATATAACTGACAGGCTTTGACCTGGAGCTAACTTGTTTATTAGTCTATGTAGGTGATATTTTCGGTTCCTCTTCCCAGCCCGGCAATACCCGTTCTCGCAAGTTCAAGAATACCGTAGTCGTTCATCAGGCCGATAAAAGCTTCTATCTTCTGCTGATTTCCCGTAAGCTCTATCATCAGACTCTCCGGAGCAAAATCAATAATCTTTGCGCGGAAGCTGTCCACGACTGCAATTACACTCTGGCGCTGCTCAACAGATGCATGTACCTTAATCAAAACAAGCTCACGGTAAACACTCTCCTCCGGCTTCAGTTCCTTGATATCCCGAATATCCACCAGCTTTGCCACCTGCTTTTCAATCTGTTCCAGAATCTCATCATCGCCGGTTGCAACGATAGTGATTCTGGTAAACCTGGGGTCTGCAGTGACACCGGCGGTAATGCTTTCAATATTGTAACCTCTTCTGGAAAACAATCCTGAAATACGGCTGAGAACGCCGGAGGTATTGTCTACCAGCAACTGATATACTTTTTTCTGCATGGAATAAGCACCTCTTAAATCTTTTCGTTAAGTCCTAATATAGCAAGATATTATCTGAATGTCAACAAAAACAATTTAGTTCGTTAAAACTTTAAATCGTTACTTTGCCTCATCATTCTCACTGCATTTTGCGAGAGCCAGTGTCCCGGTTCTTGCAACCTCCACAATACTGATTGTCTGCAGCATATTGATAAGCAGCTTCACTCTCTCGGGGGTATCACAAATTTGCAGCATCATGAAATGTTTTGACATATCCACAATCTCCACCTTCATAATCTCGCAAAGCTCCATGATTTCCCGGCGGTTGTTCTTGTTGTATTTGATTTTGATGAGCATAAGCTCTCTGGTGATGCACTGCTGCTCCGCAAAGGTCTTAACCTTGATGACATCCAGTTTTTTGTTCAGCTGCTTTTCGATTTGTTCAATGGTGCGCTCATCTCCGCTGCTGACAATGGTCATACAGGAAACCTCCGGGTCATCTGTTTCACCCACTGCAAGACTGTCGATATTAAAGCATCTTCTGGAAAACAGTCCTGCTACTTTGCAGAGGACGCCGGAACGGTTTTCTACCAGTACGGAATAGATTCTTCTCTTCATCTTTTATCGTCCTCCTTACTTAACCAAATCCATGGGGTCTATGAGGCATTCCATAAGTACGGACTTGTCCTCTTTTAAGAATGCATCGATGGTTTCCTCGCATTTTTCCATATTTTCCAGACGTAGGAAAGGCAAATCATAGGCAGCTGACAGCTTTTCCAAATCAGGGCTACCCGATAAGTCAACAACAGAATAATTATCCTTGTAGGTGTAGTGCTGGTACTCTCTCACCATACCCAGATAATTGTTTTTCAGCACAACTATCTTTACGGCAATATGATGCTGGCGCATGGTTGCCAGTTCCATCATGGACATCTGAAAGGAGCCGTCTCCGCAGACAGCTACAACCTGTCTGTCGGGAACTGCCGTTTTTGCACCCATGGCAGCCGGAATGGAATACCCCATGGTTCCCATTCCACCCGAGGTCAGGAATTTACCCTTTTTTACTTTTGCATAACCACAGGACCAAATCTGATTTTGTCCGACATCTGCCACATAGACTGCATCCTCCTGCATCTTTTCGGACAGCCTTGCAATAAAGGCAGCCGGATCCACGTAGGCAGGATTGGGTGTACGCTTCTTTTCCATGGTGGCGCGGTATTCTTCCAGCGTCTGAAGCCATGCTCCGCAGTCACAGGAGAATTCCTCCTTTGCAAAGTCTCCGAAGATATGCTTTGCATCTCCCACCAGAGGAATGGTCGGCCCGGCATTTTTACCAATCTCCGCAGGGTCGACATCAATATGTACCAGAACCTTGTCTCTGGTGATTAAGTCCGGCTGACTGACCGCGCGGTCTGCGACTCTTGCACCTACCATAATCAGAAGATCGGATTCATTCATGGCACGGTTTGCATATGCCTTGCCGTTATTTCCCACCATACCGAAATAAAGAGGATGCTCCGTGGGCATAACCCCCTTACCCATCATGGTGGAAACAACGGGAATCTGATGCTGTTCCGCAAAAAGCTGTAGTTCACCTTCCGCCTCGCTTAAGAGCACGCCACCGCCCGCACAGATAATAGGTTTTTTTGCTTTTTCTAGCTCATGGATAACCTTCTTTATCTGCACCGCATGCCCCTTGACAGTAGGCTTATAGGTGCGCAGATTCACTTCCTCGGGATATTTGAACTTGCTGATGACAGCGTTCTGAATATCAATGGGAATGTCGATGAGGACCGGGCCCTTTCTTCCGGTATTTGCTATATAGAACGCCTCCTTGAACACTCTGGGAATATCGTTCACATTTTTAATCAAATAGCTATATTTTACAAAGGATTCTACAGCGCCGGTGATATCCGCCTCCTGAAACACGTCGCTGCCCAGAAGCTCACTGTTTACCTGACCTGTAATACAAATCAGGGGAATACTGTCCGCAAAGGCAGTCGCAATGCCGGTAATCACATTGGTGGCACCGGGGCCTGATGTAACCGCACAAACTCCGGGGCGTCCGGTCAGTCTGGATACACCGCTTGCCGCATGCGCTGCGTTCTGTTCCGTGCGGACAAGCACCGTTTTTATATCGGACTCCAGTATACTGTTATAAAAAGGGGCGATTGCTACGCCGGGATAACCGAATACAGTAGTAACCCCTTCCGCCTCCAGACATTTTATGATGGCATCTGCACCTATCATATCTATTTTCCTCCTTTTTCTAACTCGTCAGCCGCTGCGCCAGCTTAACTGCATCCGCTGCGTCGCGGGAATAGCCGTCAGCTCCGATTTCATCCGCATAATCCTGTGTGATGACTGCCCCGCCAATCATCACCTTTGCTTTTATACCCTCTGCTTTTGCATAGTCGATAACCTCACGCATGCGCTGCATGGTGGTTGTCATCAGTGCAGATAAGGCAATAATCTGAGCATTGTTTTCTCTGGCTGCTTTTATGATTTCTTCCTTTGGTACATCCTTGCCAAGGTCAATCACCTGAAAACCGTAATTTTTAAGCATCAGAGCCACGAGGTTTTTGCCAATGTCATGAATATCTCCCTCTACGGTGGCAATTACCACTACCGGCATATTTTGTGTATTGGAATCCTTCAGCAAAAGGGGCTCCAATACTTCTATGGAATTCTTCATGGCCTCCGCACTTCCAATCAGCTGAGGCAGAAAATATTTTCCCTTGTCAAACAGTTCTCCCACATCATTGATAGCTGGCAGAAGCACATCATCCAAAAGCCCGGAAGCCTCTTCACCGTGGGCAAGTGCTTCCTTCGTAATGGCAGCAATGCCGTTACGGTTGCCCTTCATTACTGCATTGTGAAGCTTTTGACGGTATTCGCTGAAAACTGCAGTTGTATTGCCTACGCCGTCAGATTTTCTATCAGTTGTACTTACGGTTCCCGGCTGACCGACTACATTGGCCTGTCCGGATTCTCCTGCGGCAGCCGCTTCCGCCAGCTTTTTCTGCAATGCCGCTTCCTTTTTCTCACGGTTTTCTGCGACAATTCCTGCATACTCTATGTACCGGATATCTGCTTCTTCCTTTGCAAGCAATAAATCTGTAGCCAACGCACAGCTTACCAGCATTTCCTGAGATGGATTGGCAATCGCCATGGTAAGCCCCTCTTTGATGGCAAGCGTCAGAAATGCCGTATTGACATAGCTTCGCTCCGGCATACCAAAGGAAATATTGGACAGACCGCAGATAGTGGCGAGTCCCTTTCCCTTACAATATCTGATGGTTTCCAGTGTTTCGATGGCAGCTCTTTTGTTTGCACCGACTGTCGCCACGAGTCCGTCCACAATCACATCATCCTTATCCAGCCCAAGCGAAAAAGCCCGTTCCAATATGGTTTCAATTATTTGTTTCTTTTCCTCGATATTTTCCGGAAGACCCTTATCTGACAGAGGAAGCAGAATAAACATTGCACCGTATTTTTTTGCAATCGGAATCAGCTTTTCATATTTTTCCTTTTCCAATGAGATGGAATTAATAAGTGCACGTCCGGGGTAATGGCGAAGCGCCTCCTCCAAAACCTCCACATGGCTGGAATCCAGAGAAAGAGGCAGGTTTGTCACTCCGCTTATCTCTTCAATGGCACGGAGCATCATTGCCTTTTCATCAATTCCGCTCATTCCCATATTCACATCAAGGATGCTGGCGCCACACTGCTCCTGTTCTTCTGCAAACTGCAACACCTTATCCATGCAGCCTTCTCTGAGCTGTGCCTGTAGGAGTTTTTTACCTGTGGGATTGATTCTTTCTCCAACAATCATAAAACTGCCGTCCATGCAGAAGCTGACCGTTTGACGCTCTGACGAGAGATAACGGACACCCTGGGCATGTCTGGAAAAATTCCGGGTAATTTCTTTGCCGAAGTTTATCCGGATTTTACTGATAAATTCGGGAGTCGTTCCGCAGCATCCGCCCAGGATGGTGGCACCGGCATCTGCCAGCAGCTTCATCTCATTGGAAAATTCTTCTGCATCCATACTGTAACAAGTATGCCCCTGCTCATCCAGATAGGGAAGCCCTGCATTTGGTTTTGCAATGATAGGTACCAGTTTTGTATGGCTTACCATATCGGCGATAATCTGCTGCATATGCGCAGGACCTGTGGAACAGTTTACACCAATGGCATCTGCCCCCAGACTTTCCAAAACGACTGCCGCTGTCGTAGCATCCGTTCCATACAGTGTTCTGCCGTCTGCCTCAAAGGTCATGGAAACCATAACAGGAAGGTCACAAACCTCTTTTGCGGCAATCAATGCAGCTCTTGCCTCTGCAAGGCTCATCATCGTTTCCACCACAAGGAGATCAACACCTGCGTCACACAATGCAAGAATCTGCTCCTTATAGGTATCAATCAGAACCTCCAGTTCCATATTTCCCATGGGCTTTAGCTGCTCACCTGTCATGGTGAGATCTCCTGCCACATAGACAGTTCTGCCTTTGGCGGTAGCGGCTGCCTTCCTTGAAATAGCCACCAGTTCACGGATCATTGGCTGCAATTTATCTTCCAGACCGTATTCGGCCAACTTAATTCTGTTGGCAGTAAAGGTAGGCGCATAGAGAATGTCTGTACCGGCATCCACATATTGTTTCTGCAGCTCAAACATGACATCAGGATGCTCCAGAATCCATTTCTCCGGACAGACGCCGGAGGGCATACCCGCTTTCACAAGGTTTGAGCCGGTGGCCCCGTCCAAATATGTATATTCAGTTGTCAATTGTCTGAATGCATCTCTTGTCATCTCTTGTTATACCTTTCATGCAAAAAGCTAAGATTCATTTTACCACACACTGCTTTTAATCGTAAAGGGGAGGATTTAACCTTTTCTTTGTATAAACTATTGCGAAAATATTCAGAATGTGATAAATTTGAGAGGTATTGTATTCTGATACAAACGTTCTATGGATAAAAACTGGAGGGTTAGAGAATTGAAAAACAAAGTTCGTATGCTTTTCGCAGTGCTTCTGGCAGTCACTATGCTGACGGCATGCGGTGAAGACCCCGAGCTGACGCAGTTTAGGAAAAGTGTAGATGATTTTTGTACCAAGGTTTCCGAAATAGACACTTCTATCAACAATATAGATGCACAGTCAGAGGAAGCTGCTACAGAACTTTTGGAATATCTTGATGAGCTGGATTTGGTATTTCAGTCCTTTGCAAAACTTGATTTTCCGGAGGAATTTGACTATCTGGAGAATTTGGCGGTTGAATCCAGTGATTATATGACCGAGGCTGTGTCCAGCTACCATGATGCATACAGTAACGGTTCCTATAACGAGTATATGGCTGAATATGCAAGCGAAAATTATGCACGTGCATATAAGAGAATCCAGATTATCATATCTTTTCTTCACGGTGAAGAACCGAATGACGCCGATTTAACGATTGAATATCCGAATCCGGATAATGAGTAAAACTGAATATTATAATAAAAAGAAAGGGTTCGGAGATTCCGAGCCCTTTTTACATCATGATTCCGAAGCCGATTCGCAATACATTTTTGACAACAAAATTCACTGCTATAATTCCAACAGCCACATACAAATACCAATTATGGAATTTCCAGCCTCGTATCTTCTTTGCTCCCAGCCTGTTTAAAGCATGTGACCCCATAAAACCACCATAGATAACTGCCGTATACGGCACCAGAGGATGATACCAGACAGATTTCAGAAAATGACCGTGAAACAAGGCTTCCACTGCTCTTGTTCCACCGCAGCCCGGACAATAAATGCCCAGAAAAGTATTAAAAAGGCAAGGACGTACATGAATAACAGACTTTAACACCAGTTCGTACAGAATTAATCCTGCAACCGCAATAAGAAGAAAGACCAGCCCTATTTCAAAAAGCTGGTCTTCCAATTCTTTCTTTTTCTTCATCAGATACCCCGATTAGTAGGGAAAACCCATTTCATTCAATATTTCTAGCATTAACGGGGGCAAAAGTACAGATAGAACCACACCAATTATTCCAATCACAAGACCTACGATAGAACATACAAGTCCGGCAGTCCCAATTCCATGCTTTCCGTTCTTGTTGCCCATTACTGCAAGAACAATGCCGATAATACCAAGGATAATTCCAAGGCCTGCCCAGCAACAGCCAAAAACGATTGCACAGATACCAAGTACAAGGCTGGCAATCTGCAGACCGTTTGCTTTCTTGGGGCCTTCATCCTCTACGGGTGCCTGATAAGGAACATTTGCGGTGTTGTCCTGATAGTTGTTGAAATTTTGTCCGTCCATTTCGTTTCTCCTTTTTAACATATTCGGAGCATATACACATTATGTAGCTCCTCCCTCATATATAA
>JBJEJG010000141.1:0-2977 GCA_051877795.1 Acetatifactor sp. | reverse complement strand
TTCTTTCCAATTTGCCTTATAAACTTTGGTTTTCAAAATAATCCCGCAATATCAGCCTGGCATTTCCGGTCAGCTCTATTTTTTTCACTCCGTCCGGAATCAGCAGACAATCCCCCTGCTTTACAGGATGGCTGTTGATGATGCCGTCACCGGATACTACCTCTGCCAACATATAGGGAGCATCCTTTACAATTCTTCTGTCAGACGTCTTCGAATCCAAAAAAATAATCTGTTCAGAAGGCTGATTGCAGGAAAGGCTGGCTCCCCTGCTTTCTATCACCTTTTTATACCAGAACGCGGAATCCTTTACAATTCTCCTCTGATTCTGATAATCCACATATACAATTCCGAAACGCTGTTTAAACCCATCGCTCCACTCAAAATTGTCAAGGAAAGTCCAGAGGAAGTATCCTCTTACGTCAGCACCTTCCTCCATGGCCTTCTGCAAGGCGCCGATGTAGCTGTCTAAAAACGTTATTCTGTCATTGTCATGCACTTTTCCGTCCGGCGCAATATTGTCATGGCAGCCCATGCCGTTTTCCGTGATATAGAGCGGCAACGGGTAGCGTTCCGTCAGAAATTTAATGCCGTAGTAAAATGCCTTTGGCGTCACGGGCCAGTCTGTTCCGGTCTTTGGGAAACCCGGCTCCCGGTCTACAAACTCCGGCTCACCTTTTTTACCTGCTCTGACATAGTAGCCGTTATAGATATTTTGTCCCATAAAGTCAAGGGGCTGGTGAATCAGCTGCATATCCTCCTCTGTGATTTCCGGCAGATACTCCGCAAACTTTTTCAGTCCCTCCTCCGGATAATGTCCCAGAAAAACCGGGTCGGAGAACCAGGAAACATTCCATGTCCAATTGCTCATGGGGTTGTAAAAGCCGAAATATACCTTCCTTGCCGCCTCAATATCCTCCTGCGAATCTGTATAGGGATATGCAACGCCTCCCGTGGGCGCATATCCCACCTTTATCGGCTGTCTCGCATATTTTCTCAGCATGATAACCGCCTGTCCATGTGCCTTCAGCAGATTATGCGCAATCTGAAAGGTTTCCGGGTAGGACAACTTCAGCCCCGGCGCATGTGCGCCGCTCAGATGCCCCAGCCCCACGGCACACTGTGGCTCATTTATGGTGATAAAGGTATCGCAGAGGTCGGAAAAATTCTCTGCTACTACCCTTGCATAATTACCGAACCACTGTACCACATCCGGATTCAGCCATCCGCCTCTCTCCTGCAACGCCTGTGGAAACTCCCAGTGAAACAGCGTAATGTATGGCTTGATGCCGTTTTCCTTCATGGCTAAAATCATATTTCGATACAGTTCCACCGCCTTTGGGTTTACTTCACCGTCACCTGTAGGAATCAATCTGGCCCAGTTGATGGAAAACCGGTATGCCTGTATGCCCAGATTCCGCATAAGTGCATAATCCTCTTTATAGCGGTGCATATGGTCGCAGGTGGTATTCGCATTCTGGTGTTCAAACACCCTGCCCTGTTCTACAAATACATCCCACACGTTTTTGCCTCTGCCGTCCCCCGGCTCCGTTCCCTCTACCTGATAGGCACTGCTGGCAACGCCCCAGACAAAATCATCTCTGAACATAAATCACATCACCTTTCCTTTATTGAAATGACAGATACAAAAAATGCCGTAACCTACGAAAGATTACGGCATTTTCAGCCTTAATTGTCATTTGTGTCTTAGAACTTACCAGCCTTAGCTGCTTCCTCAATAGAAACGGCTACTGCTACGGTAGCACCAACCATAGGGTTGTTACCCATACCAATCAGACCCATCATCTCAACATGCGCGGGAACAGAGGAAGAACCTGCAAACTGTGCATCAGAGTGCATACGGCCAAGGGTATCGGTAAAGCCATAGGAAGCGGGACCTGCAGCCATGTTATCGGGATGAAGGGTACGTCCGGTACCGCCGCCGGAAGCAACGGAGAAGTACTTCTTTCCTGCTTCGATTCTCTCCTTCTTGTAAGTACCTGCTACGGGATGCTGGAATCTGGTAGGGTTGGTAGAGTTACCGGTGATGGATACATCTACATTCTCCTTCCACATGATTGCAACACCTTCGGGAACGGAATTTGCACCATAGCAGTTAACCTTGGAACGAAGGCCCTCGGAATAAGCAATTCTTTCAATCTCTTTTACCGTGTTGGTATAAGGGTCGTATTCGGTTTCTACAAAAGTAAAGCCGTTGATACGGGAAATAATCTTTGCAGCGTCCTTTCCGAGACCGTTCAGGATAACGCGCAGAGGCTTCTGACGAACCTTGTTAGCCTTCTCTGCGATACCGATAGCACCCTCTGCAGCTGCGAAGGACTCATGCCCTGCCAGGAAGCAGAAGCAGTCGGTATCCTCTTCCAGAAGCATTTTGCCCAGATTACCATGTCCAAGACCTACCTTACGGGTGTCTGCAACGGAACCGGGAATACAGAATGCCTGAAGTCCCTCTCCGATTGCAGCTGCAGCATCAGCAGCCTTGCGGCAGCCCTTCTTGATTGCGATGGCAGCACCTACGGTATAAGCCCAACAAGCGTTTTCAAAACAAATCGGCTGAATCTTCTTTACCTGCTCATAAACATCAAGGCCTGCGTCCTTGGTAATCTTCTCAGCTTCTTCGATAGAGGAGATACCATAGCTGTTCAGTACAGCTGTAATTTTATCAATACGTCTTTCATATGATTCAAATAAAGCCATTTTTTCCTGTCCTCCTTTATCTTTCTATTTACTCTTTTCTGGGGTCGATAATCTTAACGGCATCAGCCACACGACCATACTGGCCCTTGGATTTCTCATATGCTGTGGTAGGATCATCACCCTTCTTGATGAAGTCGGTCATCTTACCGAGATTTACGAACTGATATCCGATAATCTGGTCATCCTTGTCAAGCGCAATACCGGTTACATAGCCCTCTGCCATCTCAAGGTAACGAGGTCCCTTCTTAAGAGTACCATACAT
>JBJEJG010000140.1:0-47657 GCA_051877795.1 Acetatifactor sp. | reverse complement strand
CTGCGGCGGTATACTACTCGCAGTGCATTCCGCAGGCGAAAAAGTATGCCGCCATTTGTGCTCTGGAACTGAATGGTTCTGTTTCTATCAGGGCGAGAATTTCTTCGGGGGTATAGAAGTTTGCTTCAATTTGTTCATTTTCGGAGGAATGGTCTGAGAAATTTCCCTCCACTTCCACAAAAGCGATATAGGTAGTGGTGTCGGAGATGGCAACGGCAGAAAAAGAGGGCGGAAGAATTTTTTGAATCTTCTTTATCTTTAGTCCGGTTTCCTCATAGAGCTCTCTTTCAATGCATTGTTCGATTGTCTCTCCCGGCTCCATCATGCCGGCGCAGAGGTTATAGATACTTCTGTTGACACCCATCCTGAACTCGTGGAGAAGAAGCATTTTATCACCGCAGGTAGCAACGATAGAGACTCCGCTGGGCTTTGCACCCACATCATCAATACTCTCCAGTTCTCTCCTGCTGACAATCTCATATTTTTTTTCTCTGCCGGCTTTGTTGCGGTAGGTAATCTCGTAATTTTTCAGATATTTTCCGTCTTTAACTTTCTCAAAATTCAAAAATTCCATATTCTTACTGTCTTTCCTGATTTTATATTTTGATAGATTTAATTGACTAAGTGGGAAGTCGCAAGGATTTTACCTGCTCATAGAGGGGCTTACTCTCCTTTTTGCGGGTCAGTTCCACAAGGCCGAGGGGAGTCATGTCTACTACGGTGGTTTGCAATTTGTCCCTACGTACCGCAGTCTTCATAAAATGAAGCAGCTTCTGACAGGAGCTTTCTTCCTTCATATTGATAAAATCAACGATAATAATTCCGGAAAGGTTGCGGAGCCGGAGCTGCAGAGCGATTTCCTCCGCAGCCTCCAGATTTATTTTCAGAGCGGTTTCCTCATTGCCCTTTTTGGCTTCGTATTTGCCCGAATTGACGTCGATAACTGTAAGTGCTTCTGTAGGCTGAATAATCAGATAACCGCCCGATTTGAGCCACACACGCTCGCTCAGAGCCATTTCCATCTTTGTGTCAAGTGAATAGAGACTTTTCAGAGATAAGGATTTATCCTCATACAGACGCATTTTTTTCTCCGGCATATGTTCTCTGACATAATTGGAAAGCGGAAGGAATATTTCCTCGCTGTCTGTGACAAGCTCATCAAATTCATCCGGGGTGGCAAACTGTGCTATTGCTGATTCCAGAGGCTCCGGTGCCTTTTTCAGACAACTGAAGCAGCTGCGATGGAAGGCAGCATGTAATAGTGTTATGAATTCGGTTGCAACAATCTGAAATTTTTCTGAAAGCTCGGAGGCATCCGAAAGCTCTCCTGCCTTTGTTCTGACAATCATCCCAATGGGAACCGAAAGATTTTCCATGAAATCAGTTCTGAGCTGTAGTGCAGTCTGACACAAACGGTTCGTCTTACTCTCCAGAATACCGCACTCTCTGAGCAGGTCGGCGATACAGGCACGCTGTGCCTTATCAAGCCTGGAGGAATAATTTACTCTCTCAGTTCCAAGTTCCAGTGCAAAATAATCATTTGAAAGAGAAATACGGGCCGTCACAGAGGCTTGCTTTGTCTTTTGGGCGTCCCGCACTACCTGTACGGGTAACTCGTCTCCTGCAAGAATGCGTCCGTCAAATTTGCGGTTCAGAAGTAAAGGGGATGCAGCGTCCTTTAAGGGGAGAAAACAGATTTCCCTATCCGCAATCTCTACAAAGCAGGCATTGATGTTATTGGCAACATTTTTTACTTTGCCGATGTAAATGGCTCCGATTTTACTGCTCCCCTCTTCCGGAAAGGAAACAGCCGTCAGTCGGCTGTCTTTCAGCAGCATGGCACACTTTTTTCCACGGTAATCGGTAAAAAGAAGCTTCCCCTTCGAGGTATTGCGAAGGATGGCTTCCTCAGATGAAATTGTAACGGAAGTTTTATCTGCTATGTTACGGCTCATTGTCTTTCTCCGTGACAGGAAGCGCCTCGCTTCCAATGGTGTCAAGTGATACAAGAGTAGGCTCCTCTTCTGTTCCGATGTTAGTATAGACATCCTCTCTGGTAATCAAAAGAGCATTCTCCTGAAGGGTTTCCCCGCATTGGGCGAGCAAAGCCTCTACAATCTGAACCGGCTTGATATTTCCGGCACTGGAAGCGCAGACAAGCATGTGAAATACATTGTCCGTCCATGAAAGTTGATAGATTCCCGGTTTTAAATCAAGCTCTCTTGTCCCCTTTTTGGTCTCCTTTGTAATCAGAATACTTTCCCGCTCAAGGAACCTCTTTAATTCTGCCGCAACGTCACAGGCGGGTTCTCGCCCCTCTCTGAACCGCACGGTGTAGGAAGCAGCGGCAACGCTTGCCATGGCATTTCCGGCGCTTTCCGGCAGGATTTTTACAGAGATAATTTCAATGCCGGGTACGCTTGCCGCATTCAAACGCTCCAACACATCCGCACAGGATATTATGGAATGAACTTCAATGTCCATGTACTCTCCGTTGCTGGTCATACCTACCCCGAGAGGAGCGGCAAAGGTCATAATCTGATGCGGGCTGAAACCGCTTGTATAGGCCACATCAATCTGCGCTCTTCTGATAGCTTTCTGAAAAAAGCGCATGACATCTAAGTGGCCGATAAAACGGATGGGGCCATATTTCCTGAATTTGATACGAAGCTTCATTTTTCTATATTTCCTCTCATTCTGTACTGCCTGTTCTGGATGTAAAGCAGATGCCGCCCCCAAATCTTGCGGCACCGCAGCCCTGACATTTCAGCTTGCAGTTTTCAGAAATTTCTTCTCTTTTTGCCTTTTCCCATTCCCGTTTCAGGAATTCTTTGGTAACGCCGCAATCGATAAAGTCCCAGGGAAGAATTTCGTCCGTGCTGCGCTCCCTGTGTGTGTAGAAGTCTGCGGAAAGACCGCACTCTTCTATTGTCTCCATCCATTTTTCGTTGTCATAATATTCGCTCCAGGCATCATAGAAACAGCCCTTTGCGTAGACGCGGCGAAGGACCTCACAGAGCCGTCTGTCTCCTCTGGCAAGAACACCCTCCAGGACGCTTGCATCTGCCTCGTGCCAGTTGTATTTAATACTCTTCTGGTTCAGCTGTTCGGAGATAGCGCGTCTGGTCTGATAGGCTTTTTCGATAAATTCCTCCTTCGTGCACTGGGGAGCCCACTGAAAGGGAGTAAAGGGCTTGGGCACAAAGAAGGAGGTGCTGGCAACAATCTGCACCTTACCGTTTACGCGTTTTTCTTTGGGAACTGTCTCAAAAAAGGTGGCGGCAATCTTGTTGGAAAGCTCAGCTATGCCCCGGATATCTTCTTCTGTCTCTGTAGGCAGACCCAGCATGAAATACAGCTTTACTCTCGTCCAGCCGCCCTCAAAAGCCAGCGTAGCTCCCTTTAGAATTACCTCCTCGGTCAGTCCCTTGTTTATGACATTTCTCAGCCGCTGGCTGCCGGCCTCCGGTGCAAAGGTCAGGCTGGATTTTCTGACATCCTGTACCTTGCTCATGACATCCAGAGAAAAGGCATCAATACGCAGGGAAGGCAGGGAAATATTGATGTGTTTTTTACTGCACTCTTCAATCAGAAAATCAATCAGCTCAGGCAGTCTGCTGTAGTCGCTGGAGCTTAAAGAACTGAGGGAGATTTCCTCGTGTCCGGTATTTTTCAGCATTTCCATGGCCCATTTTTTCAACGTGTCTACATCGCGTTCCCGCACGGGGCGATAAAGCTGCCCTGCCTGACAGAACCGACATCCGCGAATGCAGCCGCGCTGAATCTCCAACACAACTCTGTCCTGAGTCACTTTGATAAAAGGAACCACCGGTTTCATGGGATAATAGGTGTCCGTGACATCCATGACAAGCTCTTTTACGACAGTGTTGGGAATGCCCTCCTCCGTGGGAAGAAAGCTTTCAATGGTGCCGTCCGGATGATAGGTAACCTGATAAAAACGCGGCACGTACATGCCGGGAATTTTCGCTGCGCGGCGTAAGAACTCAACACGGCCGACACCGGCTGCCTTACATTCCTTGTAAAGGTCAAGCAATTCCCTGTAGCGTGTCTCGCCCTCGCCGATATAAAAAATATCGAAGAAATCTGCCAGAGGTTCCGGGTTATAGGTGCATGGCCCCCCGCCGATGACAATGGGACAACCCTCTCCCCGGTCTGCAGCATTGATGGGAATCTGTGCCAAATCCAGTACCTGTAAAATGTTTGTATAGCACATTTCATATTGAATGGTGATACCCAGAAAATCAAAATCCTTTATCGGTTCCTGGGATTCCAGGGCAAAAAGCGGGATATGCTCTTCTCTCATGATTTTATCCAGATCGAGCCATGGGGAATAGACTCTCTCACACCAGACATCTTCCTGGGAATTAAACATATCATACAGAATCTGGATGCCTAGATGTGACATGCCGATTTCGTATACATCCGGGAAACACATGGCAAAGCGCACGGCAATCTGTGCCTTGTCCTTTACCACGGAATTCACCTCATGGCCTATATAGCGTTCCGGTTTTTCTATCTTCATTAAAATATCGTCAGACAGAGCTAGCTTATCATACATAAATAAAAATATACCTCGATTCTATTTTGTTTCATTCCTCAGATTGCCGACAGGCATCCCGCATGCGTTTTACATCTCCCACAGTGGCATTTATATTGCTGTAACGCACCTTTTCATAGATTTCAGCCATTCCTATGGTTCCCAGCTTTTTTTCCGATTCCCGGGCAGTATAGAGTGCGAGATTTCCGTTCTCGCCGTTTCCCAGTTCGTTGGATGATTTCAGAAGCTTCTTTTTATACAGCTTTCGCACTCGTTCTCCGGGGCTTAAAAATCCGAAAAAACGGTCTTGCCTTTTCACGGAATTTTTATCCTTTGCCAATGCACATTTTTCCCGGATATCCGGAGCAGTATTTTCTGTAACATCCCATTTCCGCTGCCTGAAATTCAGGTGAAAACGTTCCTGCAGGAAACGGATAATAAACAGAATCAGCCTGATGACGGCAAAAACCATCACACAGGTAAAGGCTGCAATACAGACTGTCTCCAGAATTTCCCAGAAGCGGGAGGATTCACCCGGCGGCAGATTCATGGCATCGGAGCTGCCCAAAGACATACCTGCTTCTTCAAAAAGCTCTTCTTCCGGCTCGCTGCCGGAAAAGAGGGAAAAGAAAAAACGCAGGATGATAATCAGTGCCTTTTTTAGTATACCGAGGATACGCTCCAGCCATGTCAGGTTCGTGGCGAGAAGCAGAATCATAGTTCCTGTCAGAGTGTACCCCAGTACAAGCTCCATCCCTGAGTGAAACATTTCGGAGGCAGGAATGGAACCGGAACTGCTCTCATTGACAGTGAGGAAATCCAGGTAATGATTCAGATAGTAAATTATCATATATAGTGCCAGACATCCAACCAGAGAAAAGACATAGTAGGAATTCCATTGTTTATCGCTTGTGTGATGCAGAAAAAAAATGCCGAATACGGAAAAACCAAATCCCACAGCAGGAGAAAACGGCGTGGTAAACATGGAATCGGTCTTGATGCGGAGTATAAAAGTATGAATGAAATAACCCACACCGCATATGACACAGAGAGTCCTGCATACAATGTTGTATGCAGGGATAACAAGTGTCAGGGACAATATGCAAAGATTGCATAAGGTAAACGGAATAAAACGCTTTATTTTTCCCCTGACCAGAAAGGTCAGAATCGGCAAAATGCCGCCACAGAACCACATCAATATATCTGGTTTGTCAATATTAACAAATTCGCTCATGCATCCCATTGCAGTAATAATAAGGGGGAACAGCATCCAGTGATTCATCTGCTGGGTCAGAAATTCACATGCCAGTTCAATCTGTTTTTCTTTTTTTGCGTACAAGATGGTTCCTCCTTAGATGTCAAGATGAATCAGGCGAATCTGTTTTGCGAGCTCCGGCGGCAGCTCCGGCTCCCGGCTGCCCGATACAGGATAAAACCACAGATATTCATTTCCGGCATTCTGAAATCTTTTCAGCAGAAGCAGGAAATCGTCATACTGGTTAGGGGAAACAAAACAGGTGACCGTTCCCTTTGCCTCGGAGAAGAGCCTTTCCTCAAAGGTGTCTGTAAAGCTCACCACAGGCCTTTGCAGATCAAGACGTGCCAGCCCCCGGAAGATAGCATCCAACTGCCCGTCTCCTGCTTTGGCCTCAATGGACAGATGCTTCCCTGTGCGGCAGTCAACACCGTTTCCATAACAGGAAACCTGTATGCCCTGCTGCAGGAAAAAAGAACTTAATCCTGCCACAATGCGCAGAGAAGCCTCCACACATTCCTCTTTTTTCATGATATTGTCATCCTGCACATTGAAAAAGATGCGAATGCTTTTTAATGAAGTATAATTTTTCTGGTTTACCTTAAAATCTCCGGTTTTCGCGGTTGCCTTCCAGTTGATGCTGCGTATGTCGTCAAAGGGCTGATATTCCCGGATACCGCGATATTCAAAGGGATCCTCCAGCAGATGACGTTTTGTGAGAACCTCTCCGTTTAGCTGTACCAGTGACTGTCTGAGCTCCTCGCTTTCATAGGGCTTTGGATATACATAGAGGAAAGTATGGAGGGGCACATCACTCACCATCTGGTTTGTCAGAAATAAATCAGAGGCAACCAGACTGATGCCGTCAATGGTGTAATAGCCTCTTCTGCCGCCCCGGAATTTCAGAATTCTGGTAACCCTTTCACCACCGCCGATACGGAAAATATCATTGCGGTAAAATTGATCGGTGGTTCGGGAACCCTTGAAGTCATCAAAGAGCAGATGCCGGTCTGTCTTGAATTTTACCTTCAGCATGGACAGGGGAAGACGTTTCCTGTTTTCAATTATTTCCTTTAGTTCGCCCTGTTCCCCTTCAAAAATATGTTCCTCAGAAAAAGCAATATCCACCTTTAAATGCTTTTGCCATAAATGTTCATAGAGAACCTTCTGGAGCACAAAGAGGAGAAAGAAAAGCAGGCCTATTCCCAGTAGCTTTATCATGCCTTAAAGTCCTCGGTCGGTACAGGAGTTGTGTCAAGAATCTGTTGTATCAGCTTTTTCGCACCGGAGCTTCCTCCTGCCCCATAGCCAAGAACAATGCGGTGAGCAAGCACAGGGACTGCGAGTGCTTTGATGTCGTCCGGGGTGACAAAATCCCGTCCGTCAAGGTAAGCGTAAGCCTTTGCACAGCGCAATAGCGCCAGATTTCCACGAGGACTGACGCCCATGACAGTCTGTTCCGGCGACCTTGTAGCTTCTACGATTTCTACCATGTAGGAGAGAATGCATTTGTGGACAAAAACCTGATTGGCATCCTTACGTGCTGCTTCCAGTTCCTCCAGAGTCAGAACGCTTTTCAGCTCATCCAAAGGCTCCTTTTCCATATAGCGTTCCAGAATGGAAAGCTCCTCTTCTTTTTCCGGCAGGCCCATGGACAGCTTCATCATGAATCTGTCCATCTGCGCTTCCGGCAGAGGAAAGGTTCCGGCGGTTTCCACCGGGTTCTGGGTAGCAATGACAAAAAAAGGAGTTCCGGGTGTATAGGTCTCGCCGTCGATGGTGACCTGGCGTTCCTCCATACATTCCAGAAGTCCTGCCTGAGTTCTGGGTGTAGCACGGTTGATTTCATCTGCAAGAAGAATATTTGTAAAAACAGGCCCTTTTCTCAGTACAAATTCATTTTTCTGACGGTCAAAAATATTTAAGCCCGTAATATCACTGGGAAGCAGATCCGGTGTGAACTGGATGCGGGAAAAATCAGCCGCCACCGTTTTTGCCAGTGTCTTTGCCAGCTTTGTTTTTCCGGTGCCGGGCACATCCTCCAGAAGTACATGTCCGTCTGCGAGAAGTGCCGTCAGCAGAAGCCTTGTGGTCTGCTCCTTACCTACAATCACCTTTGCAATATTGCCAAGTACCTTATCCCCCAAAAGCTTTCCGCTGTTTTCCATAGTAAAATAATTCCTCCCTGTCGGCCGGAATTCTGCCGAGAATAAGGTTAGTATAGCATATTCGTCCCTCCTTTGCAAATACAGCAGGCGGTTCTGAAAAACCGTTTTTTCGAATATTCTTTAGTAAGTTCGGCAGAATGGATTGACTATGAGCGATGTGACTATGGAACAAAAACTGCAGCTGGTACGGCAGATTCGTTCCCGATATAATGAAAATCAATATGACATGTCCAACAGAGAACGGATACTTTACGGTAAATTCTCTCACGGAAGCAGGTCGATGGCTGATGGCAGGACGGAGGATACAGAGGCACCGGAGCGTATTTCTTTTTTTAAACTGCGTTTCCTTTTGGCACTTCTCTTCTTTTTGACAGTTGTCGTTATGGATACCAGTGATATGAAAGTGGCCGGAATTACCACGGAAAAGATATACCGTGCAATTTCGGCCGATTATGAAGAAAAAATTGACGAGTGGGTGGAAGCCTTTGCAGCCTCCTACAGCAGTCCGCAGAGGTAGAAATAGGCATTCCTGATGTTTTGTTGCTGCTTTCCTGCAATGAAATAATAATCCATCTGTTCCGTTTCCGTATAGAGATAGGTCCCGTAGGAAGGAACATCACAGCAGATAACACTGCCGCTTGCAGCAGGCAGAATGCCGTAGCCTCTGTCTGAGAGGATAAAGGGAAGTTCGTTGACTGTATCAGTGCCGATGTACCTTGCACTGCCACGAAGCTTTAAACTGCCCTGACCGTCAGGATTCATTGCAAAGAGCTGTTCCCCCTTCTGGAAATCCAGATACAGCCAGTTTTGATTCGCTTCCTGCTGTCTGCTTTCTGTTTTTCGCTCCGCTAAAAGAAGCCTGCCGGATTTATCCAGATATTGTATGGAACCGTATGACTTATCAATCCGCAAAATAACTTCTTCCGTTGCTATTTCTACGAGCTTTCCGTTGTCACGGTATTTCCATTTCTTTTCAATATGCTTCGTGGTAATCAGCGGATGCGTACCATCCAGAAGCTTACTGCCTCTTGCAAAGGTGATACGCAGTATGGCGCTGCCTACAGGGCTGATACGCAGGATACCGTACTGACTCTGCAGGTATAGTCCGTCGTCCTGTCTGGATATCCAGCGGATTGCAGAGTTGATTCTTGCATGACCTGCGGGGCGCAGCTTTTCTGTGACAGGCATATCTCCAAACTGCGGTTTGGCTTTATCTGTAAATCTCGGCTTCGTTTGTGGTGTGCTTTTTAGAGCTGTCATGGAGGTGGAAGCTGTAACATAGTTTGTGGCAAGGCGGGGGGTCTGAACCGGTTCACTTTTCTTCTGACTGACACTGACAACTCCGGTGCGAGGTGTCGCAGCCTTTACTCTGGGTCTTGGCAGTGAGGAGTCCCTGACTGAATTTATGGTAGAAGCTGTCTTTGGTGACCTTTCAGACGTCGGCTTTTTCTCCTCATGAAATGTAAAGGCTTTCTCCGGTACAGGGTCTGCAATCAATCCGGTCAGATCCTCTTTGTACAGCACACACAGTTCATGGAGAGCGCGAGTGGCTGCAACATAGAGAAGTCTTGCATGACCGTCATCCACGGGATAATCTGCTCTGGTAGGATTCCAAATCAGGACGGCATCAAACTCCAGTCCTTTTGTATATTCTACCGGGAGTACCAGAATGCCGTTCCCGAAATTCGCCTTTTCCAAATCGCTTTCCATGATGCTTATGTGCTTCGATAGCGCTGCCGCCGCTTCCCCGGCATCCACTTCGTTTCTGCAAACCACTGCAATGGTGTCATAACCGTTTTTCTGCCAGCTTCGGCAGAGTTCAGCGGCGCTTTCGGCAAAGTCGGATTCACTGCCAGCAACCTTTTTCACAGCCACCTGATTGCCGTGGCGGATGATTGGCTCCACAGGATAGATGGAGAAGTTGCCATGACGCAGAATGTTTGTGGCAAAATCAGAAATTTCTACGGTGTTACGGTAGCTTTTCTTTAAGATACCGAAGGAATCCATAGAGTCGGACAAAATCAGTCGACGCAGTTCCTCCCAGTCTCCCAGACCGTAGCCAAAGTGGATGTTCTGTGATACATCTCCCATAATAGTGTAGGTGCAGTCCCTGATACAGTCGTGCAGAACATGATATGCCATCATGCCGAAATCCTGGGCCTCATCAATGACAATATGATGGGCTTCACTGATGACCTCTGTCTCCTTTACCAGCTTATAGAGCAGAGCCAGAGCAGCCAAATCATAAACATCAAAGGCGTCCGTGGGAGGGGTTACGTCATATCCTTTTTCCTTCTGTTCTGACAGGAAATCTCTGTAGAGCTGAAAAATAGAATCCTTCCAGACTCTGTCGCCGTATCTGCCGCGGTAAGCCTTCAGAATGGCTTTTTTTTCTTCCTCCGTGTATTTTACACCTTTCCCAAGGAATTCTTCCTTTACTTTTGTGATAAGACGCTCGTTGAGCATATTGATTTTGCTCTGGACGGAGATGGAGGGATTTTGGCTGACATACCGTTTTACTGCTTCACCGGAGACGAGTTCAACCGGTCTTGGGCTCCGCCCGGCAGCTCTGTCCTCTTCTCTTCTGTCGTAGACCCCGTTTTTACCGTCCTGCAGCCCTTCCACAAATTGTCTTGGATTGAGATAAACGGAAGCGGTGGAAATACGATTTTGCTCCAGTCTACGGATAAAGGACACCAGATCCAGATACCATTTTTCTGTCCCCTTGACAATGTCCCGGGAGCCGGAAACGGATTTGATACGGTATTTTTTCTCGTCCCAGTCCTCGTAGAGAAGCCTGACAAACAGCTGCTCCATCGTCATCTGGCGCACTCCGTAGACGTCCAGATCCGGCAGAACGCCTGTGATATAATTCAGGAGAATGCGGTTGCTTCCCACGATGTAAAAATCCTCAGGGCGGAAACGTTCTTTGTAATTATAGAGAATATAGGAAATTCGATGCATGGCCACAGTGGTTTTTCCGGAACCGGCAACGCCCTGAACAATGACATTATGATAGGGTGTTTTGCGGATGATTTCATTTTGCTCCTTCTGGATGGTTGCCACGATTTCTCCCAGTACAGCCTCTTTATTCTTGGACAGGTACTTCATCAGCAAATCATCATTTGCAACAACCTCTGTGTCAAAGTAGTCCAATAGTCTGCCGTTCTCAATCTCAAAGGTGCGCTTCAGCTGTAAATCGATGGGAAGCTCTTTTCCATCAGGGGCCGAGTAACTGCATTTGCCGAGACCATTCTCATAGTAGGCGTTAGCCACCGGGGCACGCCAGTCCACAACCACCTGACTGGTGCGGTCACTGGAGATGCCGCCCTTGCCGATATAAAGGGATTCGTCTTTGTCCAGAGTTTCATCGTGAAAGATGATTCTGCCAAAGTAGGGTTTTTCCTTTGCACGCTCGTTTCGCTCCAGAGCACGCTTCATGTGGTCATTCAGAGTGATGGTATTGTTGAGAATGGTCCAGAGCTCTACGTCGTTGTCGTGATAATGCTCCAGCATTTCATCAATTTCACTCTGCATCCGGGCAGATTCCCTGCTGTAGTTTTCCAGATTCGTTTCCACCACTTTCAGGGTCTGTTTCAGATATTGTTCCTCCGCTTCTCTGTCTGTACCTTTCATGTACACCTCCTTATTGGCTTAATGATTCCGTTCTCTCCCGACTGCTTATAAGTATATAAAAAAATAAAAATAATACTAGACTTTTCTTTCATTATTTGATAAAGTGTTATATAGAGTCGTGCCTAAAAAAAGCTGCCGTGTGAACGGCAGCTTTTTTACGTTATAACGATATGCTCTTCCATTTCATTTATTAGCGGTTTGCAAGCTCTGTAGTGATTTCCTCCCAGCTGACATCTTTCTCCACCATGAGTACCATCATGTGATACAGGAAGTCGCTGATTTCGTACTTGACTTCGTTTGCGTTGGGATTCTTGGCAGCGATAACAATTTCGGTTGCCTCCTCTCCCAGCTTTTTCAATATCTTATCGATTCCCTTGTCAAAGAGGTAGTTGGTGTAGGATCCTTCTTTGGGATGAACCTTGCGGTCCTTGATGACATCCAGAACCTCTTCGAAAACCTGTAAGGGATTGTCTGTTTCCTCGTAATCTTTTTTGGTAATCTCGTTAAAGAAACAGCTTTTGGCACCAGTGTGGCAGGCAGCTCCTACCTGGGAAACCTTTGCAAGGATGGTGTCCATGTCGCAGTCGGCGGTAAGACTCTTTACATACTGATAGTGGCCGCTGGTAGCGCCCTTGAGCCAAAGCTCCTGTCTGCTTCGGCTGTAGTAGGTCATCTTGCCGAGAGCCAGAGTCTGGTTGTAGGCCTCTTCATTCATATAAGCTACCATCAGTACTTCCAGCGTGCGGTAGTCCTGTACCACGACAGGAACCATGCCGTCAGAGTTTTTCTTGAAATCCTCCCACCTGTAGGCTGCTTCAAAGGTTTCCACCTGAATGCCGTTCTCCCTGCATAAGCCCTTCAGGGACAGAATTTCCTTATAGTTATCATTTATGGTGTTGCCTGTGACACCGCAGACCTGAGTATAAGCAAATATTTCCATGAGCTTGTTTAAGGCAATCTGGTTAATCTGAACATAAAAGGGCAGTTCAAGAATGCTCTCTGTTTCACGAATCTGATGAGGATTCATCAGAATCATAGCCGACACGTACTTTTCAATCAGCTCTTTTTGGTCGGACAGAACCTGAGGGTCATTGTAGGAAAGAAGAATCTTATCCCTGCCGAATTTGAGGGAGACCTCTTCCGTAATAGCAATATTGCTTTCCTTTTCATAGTCCAGAACAGCTTTTTTGCAGCCGGCGTACAGCAGCTTCTTCACATCCTCCATGCGCTTGACATTGCCGGCTCCGATGACATCCACCTCGGCAGCGGCACAAATTTCTTTCAGGGTATCAAGCGCTTCCTCATGCTCTGTGTCTCCTTCGGACATGTCAAAAACAATCAGTTCATCCGCATTGTTTTCATTGTAGAGATGAACAAGACGAAGGGGATCGGTTT
Organism: Acetatifactor sp.; assembly: GCA_051877795.1. Lineage (GTDB taxonomy): Bacteria > Bacillota > Clostridia > Lachnospirales > Lachnospiraceae > Acetatifactor. Next base: position 34,645 of record JBJEJG010000140.1, on the reverse strand, counting down.
CTACGATGGAGGTATCTGTCAGACTTCTGACTGCGTGCTGACGGTAAAGGTAAATACAGGGTACAAATTTTTTTACAATCATAGCTTACTCCTTAGAGGCTTCCTTTTGTGCTTAAGACATCTGTAATGCGGGAATCAAAGCCGACAGCCTGATCAAGAGCCTTTGCAAAAGCCTTGAACATTGCTTCAATCATATGATGGGCATTCATACCGTCAAGCATCTTGATATGTAGATTCATGCCGGCACTGTAGGACACTGCATAGAAAAACTCTCTCACCAGCTCTGTGTCCAGAGCACCCACTCTCTCCACGGGGAAGGAGCAGTCAAAATTCAGGTAAGGCCTGCCGCAGAGGTCGACTGCACAGAGAGCCAGCGCATCGTCCATGGGAAGAATAAAGGAGCCGTATCTGCGGATTCCCTTTTTATCTCCTACGGCCCGCGCAATGGCCTGCCCCAGGACAATTCCGGTATCTTCCACGGTGTGGTGTCCGTCTACCTGCAAATCTCCGTTTACCCTGCAGGTGAGATCAAAAAATCCATGTTTTGCGAAGCCCTCCAGCATATGGTCAAAAAAGCCGATACCGGTGGAAATCTCTGCTTTCCCGGTACCATCCAGATCCAGATGAATCTGAATCTCCGTCTCCTTCGTTTTCCGGCTGATTTCACATGTCCTCGGCTGTTGGTTACTCTTGTAGATTTCGCTCATAATCCCTCGCTGTTCTGCCGTCGAAGCGGCTTTTTCGTTCCACATTTACTCAAATCTTACTTTAATGCTGTTTGCGTGCGCCGTCAAGCCTTCGCTTTCTGCGAAGGTTTCAATATCCTTATGTACTTTTTCAAGAGCCTCCCTTGAATAAGAAATGATACTTGTTTTTTTGATAAAATCATCCACGTTTACCGGAGAGAAAAACTTTGCGGTACCGTTAGTGGGAAGAATGTGGTTGGGGCCTGCAAAATAATCGCCGAGAGGCTCGGAGGCATATTCTCCCAGGAAGATTGCGCCTGCATTTTTGACGCGGGTCATAACTTCAAAAGGGTTCGCCGTTAAAATTTCCAGATGTTCGGAGGCAATTTCGTTGACTGCGTCCACGGCATCCTTCATATTGTCTGCCAGAAGAATGTAACCGTAGTTATCCAGCGATTTCTGCATGATTTCCTTTCTGGAAAGCTCATTTACAAATACATCTACCTGTGCGGAAACCTTTTCCGCCAGTGCTCGTGAGGTAGTAATCAGGATAGCGCTTGCCAGTTCATCGTGTTCCGCCTGAGAAAGCAGGTCTGCAGCAACATAGCGGGGGTTTGCGGTTTCGTCCGCAAGCACAAGAATCTCGCTGGGACCGGCGATGGAGTCAATGCTTACGTAGCCGTAAACTGCTTTCTTCGCCAAAGCCACAAAAATGTTTCCGGGGCCGGTAATCTTATCAACCTTGGGGATGGACTCTGTACCGAAAGCCATCGCTGCAATAGCCTGTGCACCGCCTGCCTTGTAGATGGTGTCTGCGCCTGCGATATCGGCAGCAACCAAAGTACCGGGATTTATCTTTCCGTCAGCATCGGGCGGGGTCGTCATAATGATTTCGGAAACCCCTGCCACTTTTGCGGGAATAACATTCATCAATACGCTGGAAGGATAAGCGGCTTTTCCGCCGGGAACATAGACGCCGGCTCTTGCAATAGGCGTAATCTTCATGCCGAGGATGGTGCCGTCCTCCTTTGCGTCAAACCAGCTGTTGCGCAGCTGCCTGGAGTGGAAGCTTCTGATATTTTCGGCCGATTTTTTGATGACTTCAATCAAGCCGGCGTCCAGTTTGGTGTACGCCTCGTCAATTTCTTTTCTGGTCACCTTGATATTTTCTGCATTCAGGGCAAATTTATCAAATTTTAAGGTGTAGTCAAACAACGCCTTGTTGCCTTCCGTCCTGACGTTCTCAATGATTTCGTTTACGGTTGCCTCATATTGGGAATAATTGTTAGGACTTCTTTTTAGAAGGTCGTTCAGGATACTTTGTTTTGTCTCTTTTGACAGTTCTACAATTCTCATTGCTTTATGTCCTCTCTTCTTTTCTCTCTGATTCAGGCCTGTTCTTCCAGCTTTGACCGAATCTGATTTACCAGTTTTTTTATTTTTTCAGTTTCCATCTGCATGCTGACGGGATTTACAATCATTCTTGCGGACAGGGGGCAAACCTCCTCCAGCACCTCAAGACCGTTTTCCCGCAGGGTGGAACCGGTTTCCACAATATCGACAATCACATCGGACAGCTCTACCAGCGGACCGAGCTCTACGGAGCCGTTCAGCTTGATGATATCTACGGTCTGGTGTTTTTTGTTGTAAAAATAGTCTTTGGCAATGTTGGGATATTTGCTGGCTACGCGAATCCGCTCATGATGCAGGAGCAGTTCTCTTGCGGAGGCAGGGCCACAGACACACATTCTGCATTTCCCAAATCCCAGATCAAGAACCTCGTAAACATTGCGGTTTTCCTCCAGAATGGTATCTCTTCCCACCACACCGATGTCTGCGGCACCGTATTCCACATAGGTAGGAACATCGGGCCCCTTTGCGAGAAAGAACCGCAGCTTCAGCTCTTCGTTTACAAAAATCAGTTTTCGGGAGTTCTTGTCTTTCATCTCTTCGCATGTAATGCCAATCTGTTCAAACAATTCCAACGTTTTGCTGGCGAGGCGTCCCTTGCCCAGGGCAAAAGTTAAATATCTTTCTTCACTCATCTTTTTTACCTGCCTGTTCTCTCTGAGGTCAGAGTGACGGGGATTCCCCTGGAGCGAAGCGCAAGGGCTTCACTCAGCTTCTCATGATAATTCTCAGAGGTATAAGAAATATTTTGAACCTCATTCGGTATGTCAATTTCAACCTTTTGCCTGGAAAGGGCTTCCAGGATGCTGTCAATGACGGCGCAGAAGCCAACTGCAGGGGCTTCCTTGCCAAACTGGTGTAAAAGACGGTCGTAGCGGCCTCCCTTGACAATGGCGTCACCTACGCCGTAGGTATATGCCTTGAAAATGACACCTGTGTAATATTTGTATTTGCTGAGCATTCCCAGGTCAAAAGAAATATAATCTGCTACTCCATATGCTTTAAGCACCTCAAATAATTTCTCAAGGCGTTCAATGGCGGCAAGGGAGCGAGCATTTGTCACCATGCTTTTTGCCTCCTGAAGGGAACACATATCGCCGAACATATCTGCAACCTTTAGCAGTCTGCTCTGATAAGGTTCTTGCACCCGACGTTCAAGCAAAAGCTCCTGGGCTGCAAAATAATTCTTGCCGGAAATGCAGGAGCGTAAATCCATTTCCGTCTCTTCATCCAGACCGGCCTCTTCACAAAGCCCTTTAAAGTATTCAACCTCACCGATGGATACCTGAAACTGTTTCAGCCCCGTGCTTAACAGAGATTGTATCACAAGACTGATCATCTCTGCATCCGCTTCCACGGAAGCATCGTTAATCAGCTCCACTCCCATCTGGGTTACTTCCTTTAGCTTTCCCTGTAAATTGGAGGTATTGGTAAAGGTGTTTCCCATGTAGCTGAACCGCAGGGGAACCTGGTCATCGCAGAAATATTTTGCGGCACAGCGTGCGATGGAGGGAGTAAAGTCCGGTCTGAGAACCAGGGTATTTCCCTCTTTATCGAAAAACTTGTATAGCTCTTTGCTGGGCGTTGTACCGATTTCCTTTGAAAACACATCGAAAAATTCAAAGGTAGGTGTCTGAATATCCTCGTATCCATACAGCCGGATGCTCTCCTGCAGCTTCTTTTCCACCTGCAGCTTTCTTGCATATTCTTTTCCGTAAATGTCTCTGACCCCCTCGGGGGTATGTAATAATTTTTTACTCATAATTCGTTTTAATGCCTTTCGCTTCAATACTTTAACGTGCTACCATGGTAGCATGGTAGCAAAGTAAACTACCGATAGTATATCGAAAGAAGGAGAATGTGTCAAGAGTGGATTTTATTCTTCTCCTCTGTCCTCAAGATCCTTTTTTAAGACATCCAGATATGGAACGAGGATACCGTGCTTTTTGGGAAGAATGTAGTCAGGATTCAGTTCTTCGTAGCGGAAGCTTTTCCTCCCGCCGTCCCTTGCGCGGTTCCAGAAAAAGAGAAGCATTTCCAGAGGAAGATAATATAGGATATCTCTGTGTGTGTAGTAAATCAGAAAAAAAGAGACGCCACCCTGCTTTTCAAATTTTTCCATGAAATCTACCTGATGAGGGTGGATATTCTGTAGGGCAAAGGTATCCACGGCGCATTCTTTTGCATCGAAACAGACAGGAATTCCCTGGACAGCACCGATATAATCCACAGTACTCTTCTGTTCAAAATATGCAAGGGTAATTTGTCTGTGTTCCTTGTCCATTTTAATCGGTGTAATTGGGGTGGGGACTTTTTGAATCAGGGCAAGCCCCGCCTCCGCGTATTTTTCGTTTGTTCTGTTTACCATTTCCTCCAGGGTGGAGCCCCGGAGCCCCCTTGAATTCCAGGTTGCCATGTTATGATTCCTCTAATTGCAGTGTGGACTGTATTCTGCGGAAAAGCTCAGGACAGGGTGCACTGATTGTTTTTCCGCTGACTGACTGACCGGCTTTTTCCTCTGTGACAGGAAATTCAATTCGATATGCATGAAGCAGCTGATACTGTAGTTCTAACTGCGTCTGAAGCTGTCTGTTAATCCGGCTGTCGCCGTATTTGAAATCACCAATCAGAGGGTGACCTGTTCCGGCGAGATGAGCACGAATCTGGTGGGTTTTTCCGGTAATCAGTTCTACCTCCAAAAGAGTATATTTTTCGTTGTAAGCTACAGGACGATATCGTGTTTCGATGTAGTCTCCTCCTTGCGCGAAGTCTTTATCTGCTGACACTGTAACTTTATTTCTTGCATTATCCTTTACCAGAAAACCTTTTATTACAGCTTCTTCCCGCAGCACTCCAACACAGATGGTTCGATAGAATTTCCGGATACTCCGCTCCTTGATACAGCGACTTAAATACTGCAGTCCCGCGAGGGATTTTCCACACAGCACGATGCCGCTGGTATTGCGGTCAAGCCGGTTGCAGACGGAAGGACGAAAAGTATTCAGCTCTGCTTCCAGACCAGGATTACCTGAAAGCAGATATCCGATGAGCCACTCATTCAGGCTGACATCCTGTGACGAAGCCTTCTGAGTGAGGATGCCTGCCGGTTTATTCAGAATCAAAATATGATTATCCTCATAAAGTACTTCTATGCCGTGCAGCGTTTGATAAGCCTTCTTATATTCAGAACTTTTCTGCGTGGAAGAAACTGCAGCATTCTGAGCGGAAGCGGACGAAGTCCTTCCGGAGAACTTTGCAAAGGTCTCTTCCGCAAAAAAGAAACGTATTTCATCTCCTTCACAAAGGAGTTCATTCCCCTCTGCTTTTTTTCCGTTTAATGTGATATTTTTCTTTCGCAGCATCTTATACAGGAAGCCTGTTCCTGCCAGCGGAAGGTATTTGTGAAGAAATTTGTCCAGCCTCTGACCTGCCTGATTGCTGCCGATGTTTACTGACTGCATAGGCACTCCTTAAAGCATGACGCTTTTTAATGTGGCAAGTACAGAAGCGGTTTTTGCTGTGTCGTTCTCCAAGCCTTTCAGTTGTTCCAGCCGTTCCGTATATTTAGAAAGACTTGTAAAAATTTTAACTGTCATGTTTTTATGACCATCCATTTTCAGTATGTCATTGATATGACTGTAAAAAGCGTTCTCGTCAAATGCCCTATCCTCGGAAAAACCACAGATGGTATTAGCTCTGACAGCCAGGTGCGCCACTGTAAAATTTTGCTTATAGGAGGTAAAGACACAGTCGTAAAGACAGTCCAGTCCCTCGCTGTGTTCGGCAGCCGCATCCTGTGTGACAGTACTACAGCTGTGAAAACGCAGAAACATGATGGCGTTCACGGCACTTTTGCTGGCGGGAAGACAGCCGAGGACAGCCACAACGGTAAGCAGATTCATACGGCTGCCTGTCTGGATGCAGCCTGCCGCAAACAGGGACAGAGAAACTGCAAAATAGAGAACAGTACGAAGAACTTCATATTTCTTCTGAGAATTCAGATAATTTCTTGTTCCCTTCACTTTTTCTGTGGAAAACATTCTTAGAAGCTGCATTGCTTATAATCCCTTTCTTTTCATCAGGTTCATGATATCTAATATGATATCATGCGGTACAAATTTGGCAAGCCCCTGAAATGCCCTGATAGGCAGGCTGCAGACAGAGACGCTGCGTCGGCGCAGGGAATCTTTCAATGCCAGAGAAACTACCTCTCCCGCACTTACCATGGTATATTTTTTTATGGCGAGTGTAGAACCGTTTTTTTCTGCAATGTCAAAGAAAGGCGTATCCACGGGCCCGGGACAGACACTGGTTACATAGATACCCATGGGCTTTAATTCTTCGCCCAGTGCTCTGGAAAAGCTTAAAACATAGGATTTGGTAGCGGCATAAACCGCAAAATCAGGCTGGGGAAGAAAGGCGGCGCAGGAGGCCATCTGGATAATGCGGCTGTTCGGCCTCATGTAGGGAATCAGCCGATGTGTCAGTTCCGTCAAGGCTTCACAGTTTAAACGAATCATTCCAAGCATGCTGCTTCTGTTCTGCTCACAGAAGGTACCCATAATTCCATAACCTGCGCAGTTTATCAGAATCCGGACAATAGCCTTCTGTGAAATCAATGTGTCCTCCAGAAGATCAAGCTGTCTGCTGTCTGTGATATCCATGGAGAGGATTTTTGTCTTGTGACGAAGGCCCTTTGCAGTCTCCTTAAGTCCCTCTTCGTTTCTGGCAATCAGCCAGAACTCATCAATATTGCCAAAATATGCATCCATCTGTCTTGCAAATTCCCGGCCAATTCCCGAAGATGCTCCTGTAATCAAAATAATATTCATAATTTTATTCTCCTTTTTGATATAAATTTCACGCTTCTATGATTTCTTCTTATGAACATTTCTGATTGTTTTCTTTTTAGGTTTTCTGCTGTCCTGTTTTCTTACCGAAATACCTCCGGCAATGCTTCCTGTGTCTGCTTTCTCCTTCCTGGGACGAATCAGACATTTTTTGTCATATCCAATCAGGTCGGTTCTTCCCGCCTTTGTCAGCGCCTCATAGACAAGCTCGTAGTTTTTGGGGTTGCGATACTGAATCAACGCCCGCTGCATGGCCTTTTCGTGGGGATTTTTGCACACATATACAGGCTTCATATCCCTTGGGTCAAGTTCCGTGTAGTACATGACAGTAGAGAAGGTGGAGGGTGTGGGATAGAAATCCTGCACCTGCTCCGGCATATAACCCAAATCGCGCAGATACTCTGCCAGCTCAATGGCTTCTTTTAAAGTGGATCCCGGATGGGAAGACATCAGGTAGGGTACCAGAAACTGGTTCTTACCCATTTCCTTATTCAGTTTTTTATATTTTGCCACAAAGCGTTCGTATACAGCATTTTCCGGCTTGCCCATACGGCAAAGCACCGCATCCGAAATATGCTCCGGTGCCACCTTAAGCTGCCCACTGATATGATACTCCACAAGCTCTCGGAAAAAGGTATCATCCTTATCTGCCAGCAGATAGTCAAAGCGGATGCCGGAGCGCACAAACACTTTTTTGACACCGGGGAGTGCCCGCAGCTTTCGTAGCAGCTCCAAATAGTCACTGTGATCTACATAGAGGTTCCTGCAAGGGGACGGGAAAAGGCATTGCCTGTTTTTGCAGACTCCGTATTGCAGCTGTTTTTGACAGGACGGGTGCCGGAAATTTGCAGTGGGACCGCCTACGTCATGAAGATAGCCCTTGAAATCGGGTTCCTTTGTGAGAAGCTCTGCCTCTGCCAGAATCGACTCATGGCTTCTGGTCTGGATGGTACGCCCCTGATGAAAGGTCAGGGCACAAAAACTGCATCCGCCAAAGCATCCTCTGTTGCTGATGAGGGAGAATTTGATTTCAGCGATAGCGGGAACCCCTCCCTTTTCCTCGTAGGAAGGATGGTAGGTACGCATATAAGGCAGAGCATAAACGGCATCCATCTCCTCGGTGGTCAGAGGCGGCTGGGGGGGATTCTGTACCACAAAAACATTGCCGGGATACTCTTCTATCAAAGGCTTTCCGGTACAGAAATCTGTGTTTTCGTGCTGTATGGCAAAGCTCTTTGCATAGAGTGTTTTGTCTGCTTTCATGGCGTCATAGGAGGGCAGAATGACCGGCTCGTAAATCCCGGAAATATCCTTTGTGCGATACACGGTTCCGGGAATAAAGGTGATGTCACGAACTGCTATTCCGCTCGCCAGAGCGTCGGCAATCTCCACGATGGACTTTTCTCCCATACCGTAGGAAATCAGGTCTGCCTGACTGTCTAAGAGTACAGACCGCTTGAAGCTGTCCGTCCAGTAATCGTAATGAGCCATTCTGCGAAGACTTGCCTCAATTCCGCCGATAATGATGGGCACGTCCTTATAGGTTCGGCGAATGAGATTCCCATAGACTGCTGTGGCATGGTCGGGACGTTTGCCCATCTCGCCGCCGGGGGTATAGGCATCTGTGGAGCGTCTTTTTTTAGAGACGGAATAATGATTGACACAGCTGTCCATATTTCCGGCTGAGATTAGAAATCCCAGACGAGGGCGCCCCAGTATCGTGATGCTCTTATCATCCTTCCAATCGGGCTGTGAGATAATTCCCACTGTATAGCCATGCGCTTCCAGCACACGGCTGATAATGGCATGTCCAAAAGAGGGATGATCTACATAGGCATCTCCGATACAATAGACAAAATCAAGCTGTTCTATTCCCTGTTCTCTCATATCCTCCGGTGAAATAGGTAAAAATCCGTTGCTCAAGGCGGTCTTCCTTTCCAAACAGTTTAAAACAATCCGTAATAATCACGGACATAGTAATCGGCCAGTTCCTTCTTGCGTTCCCTGTCGGGTATGGAGTATGCGTCCTCCACAGCGCAGACCCGCATTCCTGCATTTTTTCCTGCCTGAATGCCGGGAATAATATCCTCAAAGACCAGACAGCGTTCGGGGGATACCTCCAGGGCTTTTGCCACTGCCAGATAAATATCCGGTGCAGGTTTTCCCTTTTTGACATCACAGCCTGTCATGATACAGGAAAAATAATCCCGCAGATTGTGAACCTCTGCAATGTTTTCCACCAGTTCCCGGGAATTGCTGGTAGCGATTCCGAGGCGAATGCCGCTTTCTTTGCAGCCAGCCAGAAATTCGGGAATGCCGGGTTTGAGGGGAACCTCATTTGTATATTTGTCCCATGCCATTCTGTTCCAGTCGGACTTTATCTGCTCGATGGAATCCGGGATTGGAAAATGTTCTTTAAAATAAACGGCAGTTTCACTGAAACTCATTCCCTCAATCTGAGCCTGCAGATTTTCCGGAAGCGGAATGCCGAATTTCCCCAGATATTCTATATCTATTGCACGCCACATCCACATGGAATCCACGAGAGAACCATCCAGATCAAAAATGACGGCATCTATATTTTGCAACATTTTATGCTTCATGCAGGATGGAAACCTCCTGTTCTGTCAGTTCTCTGTATTCTCCCGGCTGGAGGCTTTTGTCCAGCAGCAGACCTCCGAAAGAGATTCGTTTAAGGGCTGTCACCTGATTTCCGACAGCCTGCAGCATTCTTTTTACCTGATGGAATTTTCCTTCATGAATGGTAAGCAGGATTGTCAGGGTGTCCTCCACGGATACCTTTGCCGGAAGGGTAAGTCTTTCTTCGCCGATATTTACACCCTTCTCCAGCATGTCAATATCCTCGGGGCGTAATGGCTTTTCCAGTGAGACCCGGTAGGTTTTGTCCACATGCTTTTTCGGGGACAGCAGTCTGTGCGCAAGCTCGCCGTCATTTGTAAGCAGAAGAAAGCCCTCTGTATCCTTGTCCAGACGTCCGGCAGGAAAAAGCCCGTCTCTTCGGTCTTCCGGTCGCAGCAGCTCAAGAACTGTTTTTGAGACATTATCCTCAGTTGCAGATACCACGCCGGCAGGCTTGTTCAGCATATAATATACAAATCGGCGATATTGAAGTATCTGCCCTCGAAAACAGACGCAGTCCGCATTCTCATCAATTTTGATGTCAGAAGACTTGACAACGCTTCCGTTTACTGTGACAAGTCCCTGACGAACATAGGTTTTTACCTGGCTTCGGGTTCCTGTCTGCAATTCACATAAAAATTTATCCAAACGCATAAATAAACTTTCTCATTTCATATATTTTGTAAAAAAGAATTGTGTCTGTCATGAAACTGCTCATTCTTCTTTTCCTGCTTCTAACCGGCTTTATTCTGACCAACTCTGCCCTGAGCTTAAACTATGCGTCCCTTGGGCTGGAATTATGGTTTACAAAGATGATTCCTGCGCTCCTGCCCTTTATGATTTTATCCGGAATTATGGTGAGGATGCAGCTGACGGAAAAGCTTTCCATGCTGCTTTATCCGGTGATAGGCCCGATTTATCAGGTCAGGAAAAATGTCTGCTATTGTATGATGATGGGATTCCTGTGCGGCTTTCCCATGGGGGCAAAGGTTGTTGCCGAGCTGTATGAGAGACAAATGCTTACGAAAAAGGAAGCAGAATATCTGCTGGCATTCTGCAACAATATCGGCCCAGTCTATTTTTGCAGCTTTGTACTGCCGTTGCTGGAAAGGAAACTTGTGCTGCCCTATCTGTTTGGCATGTATGGGATACCGCTGTTATATGGGCTGCTCCTGCGCTATACCCTTTTCCGCAGTCTGAAGACGATGCCGGATGCACCGCTTCCCTCTGCAGCGCTTTGCTGCTGTGGGAAAGAAAAAAAGCAGAAAAGTACTCTGGAGCGCCTGCTGGAGGAGACCAATGCATCTGTTTTTGCCTCCGTACAGAGTATGCTGATTCTGGGGGGCTACATGATCTTATTTAATCTTCTGAATCTGATTCCCCATATTTTTCTGGGACATCCGTTTGCCGTGCTGGCTCCGCTTCTGGAAATAACGGGAGGACTGATGCAGCTTAAAGCTTCCCTTCCACTATACAGTCTGCTTGTCCTGTCCTTCGGAGGACTTTCCTGTATCGCACAGACCTACAGCTGTATCTCAGGAACAGACCTCTCGATTTATGACTATATTTTACATAAAGTCATCCTGACGCTTCTGACAGGGCTGTTTTATCTGGGATGGTTTCTGTTTGCTCCCGCATCATTTCTGTGCTGAAGCCGACGGTTCCTTTTCCTGCGGTATGCAATGGTTTGAGATATCAGAAGCAGGAGAAACAGGAATACAACTATTACCAGACAAATTTCCAGAAAGGTAAGCAGGCTGACCTCCTTTTCTTCTTCGACCTTCTCTGAAATAACCGTCTCTGCGACTTCCCTTTTTGTCACAGCGGGCTCTGTCTGCGCCTGCTCTTCTTCTGCTACAGCCGATTCGGAAGAAGGCGCCGTACTGTTTTTTACCACAAAGGTTTCGGGGCTTTGGTAGCAGTTGCTTTCCAGAAACAAATCAAACATATTGTAGGCTCTTACTACTACAGCAGGCTTTGTGCCGGAAGGAATTTGCAGATTCAGAGTAAAGGTGTCGGAATAGGCTCCCGTGAGAGCATCACTGTCCGGCCACACTTCCCGGCGGCTGAAGGTAACTCCGCCGTCAAGACTGTAATCATAGTATAAAAGAGGTGAATCGTAGTCGGCAGCATTTACTGTAAGTGAAAGAATTCCCTTCTCGTAGTCTGCATGCGAAAATTCAATCTGGCAGATGTCCGGCTTGGTTTTGTCTGTCAGGGTGATTGGCATGACAGATGATATACTTGCAGCTGTCAGCTGATGGGATGAGTAATCTGCCTGTAATGCACTGCTCTTCAGACCGAAATATTTTGCCACAGCGGTTGCATCCGCCCTGCCGAATTCTGCCAGTTGTTCCTCCGTGGCACAGTAGCCCTCATCACGTTCCTCGTCTACATGACAGTGTTCTATAATAACAGACGGAATCCCCTGCGCGACAGCGTAACGGTTGATACCGTAATAATCGTCGCCCTTGTCGCCTAATCTTGTCTTGACACCGCGAACAAAAAGTCCCTTCTCCCGCATGGCAGTCAGAAACTCATAGCCAAACTGATAGCCGTAGCCGTTGTAGGGAGCAAAAGCGGATACCCATACTTCCGTGCCGAAAAGCTCATGATTTTCCGAAGCATTATAGTGGAGACTGAAAAGAAAATCAGCTCCTTTATCTGCCGCAAACTGTGCTCTCTCCTCTATAGACATATCAATGTCTGCTGTTCTTGTCAGGTACACTTCGACATTGTCATAAAGGCACAACTCGTCGTACATAGCCTGAGCGGTCACCATGGTCATAAATTTTTCTTCGTGGTTATTTTCTATAGTGCCGCGGTTTTCCCCACCATGCCCCGGGTCGATGACAATGACGATTGTTTCACCCGTCTCCTGCAGTCTGTCGGCAGCCTGCGCATGAAGCGGCGAGAATCCGGCAAAAAGAGAACTTGCCATAAGCATTGAAAGAAATATTTTGTGGGTCCATTTAAAAAACATATATTCTACTTCCTTATAATGTAAAAACCGGCTCCCTTGCGAAAACCGGTTTCTGGTTTGTCTATCACAGAACATTAATTCCATTATCGTCTGTCGCGTCGTCGAGAGGAATTTCCTCCAAGTCCTCCGAAGGATGAAGCGCCTGTCTGTTGGACTGAATCAAATCCTTGTACTGATTCAGGGACCCAATCAGGCTGCCATAGTTTGCATTGGATGCCTGAATGGCTGACAGAATAATGGATTCCAGTTCTGCCAGTCTGTCTTCTGTATACTGGGCAGCCTGCATACGGAGTTCATTTGCTTCTATGGTTGCCTTGTCAAGAATTTCCTGAGCCTGCTGGGATGCCATGGTAACCACTTCGTTTGCCTGCGCATAGGCCTGCTGCATAATTTCGTGTTCGCTTATCAGCTCGTTGGTGTGGATGGTCGCCTCGTTAATCAGGGCCTCTGCCTTGGCTCTGGCATCATTCAGAATGGCCTCCTTGTTACTGATAATCTTCTGATATCGCTTGATTTCATCGGGAGTTTTCATGCGCAGCTCACGCAGCAGTTCATCAATTTCATCCTTGTTGACGATAATTTCTGAATTTGACATAAACTTGGGCTTACAGCTCTCAATATATTCCTCTAATTCGTCTATTAATTGTTCTATTCTACTGCTCATGGGCGTCACTCCTCATTTTAGATTGCTATGCATTTTCTGATGCTGTGTTAGCGCTTTATCTGATATTTTTTGTAAATTAAATCCGCCACAAAATCGGGAACACACTGGCTGATGTCTCCGCCGAAGCTGGCAATTTCTTTTACGCTGGAGGAACTTAGGTATGCATACTCCAGACTGGTAGTCAGGAACATAGTGTCCAGCTTACCATTGGAAAGCTTACGGTTTGTCTGTGCAATCTGAAGCTCGTATTCGAAATCCGTGATAGCACGCAAGCCCCGCACTGCCACATGGAGATTGTTTTCAGCGGCATAATTGATTAACAGACCGCTGAAGCTGTCCACCTGTACGTTGGGCAAATCCTTAGTTGCCTCTTTCAGTATCTTAACACGTTCCTCAACAGAAAACAACGGTGTCTTCTCTTTATTGTTCAAAACACTTACAATTAATACATCGAAAATTTCGGAAGCACGTTTGATAACGTCAAGATGTCCGTATGTGACAGGGTCAAAACTGCCGGGATAAACTGCTCTCTTCATAGGAACCTCGTTTCTTATTCTTCCATCGTTCTGCGGATGAATACGTGTTTGTTGGTCTTATAGCATTTTTCCTTTTCTACCTGGAAGCCCAATGCCGGAAGCCATGAGAAGTCGGTAGTCAGGGAAGCCTCGACAATAATCAGGGTATCCTCCGTCACGTAGCGCATTCCCTTCAGCGCATTCAGCACATTTTTTTCATGGTCACAGTTATAGGGGGGATCCATAAAAATAATATCGACTGATTTTTCAAAAATGCTGTTCAAAGCGCTACACGCTTCCTGCTTTAATACTATAGCACGGTCTTCCAGTTTCGTAAATGCAAGATTTTGCTGAATACAATTTAACGCACCGGAAGCATTTTCCACAAAGTAGGCTTTTTTTGCGCCGCGGCTTAAGGCTTCGATGCCGATTCCGCCGCTGCCGCTGAACAGGTCAACAAAAACACAGCCGGGAATATCCATCTGCAACATATTAAAAAGCGTTTCCTTGATTCTGTCTGTAGTAGGTCTTGTATCCATTCCCTCCGGGGTTTTCAGCGGAAGGCTTCTGGCGGTTCCTGCAATGACTCTCATGCTGTTCTCCTTTTTGGAAAGACTGTTTTATACGCGGATTTTCGTTCCTTTTCCATCTCTCTTTGCGGGCTTTAAGTTATTCAGGGAAATTTCCTTCTCCTTGTATGTGATGACTGTTTCAATGCCGTTCTGGGTCAGATAGACATGCTCTACGGCATCCTTTGCACCGAGCTTCATTCCCCTGACGCCGATAGCGCCCTTCTTTTTCTCGGGAATTTCCTCAATAGGAAACCGGAGAAAGAAGCCTTCCTTTGTCTGGAGCACAATATTGCGCTGTTCCAGAATTGACATAACACTGACTACCTTGTCTCCGTCCCCCAGCTTTGTGGCAGCAACCGTTCTCTTTGATACATCAAATTCTCCGCCGTCCACCAGCTTCATCATAGACTGAGCAGTCACAAAAACCACCTGTCTTAAATTCAATTCCGTCTGGCTGGTGATGTAAATAATGTTTTCCTTTTCGGAATTATAATTGCTCACATTATCGATGGGAATACCCTTATCACGGAATTTCCCGAAGGGTAAATCCATAACCTTTATGGTATGAAGCTGTCCGGTATCCGTAAATAGACAAACCTTGCCGGTGTTTTTGCAGGTAAAGACAAATTTGTTTTCCGTGTCGGCCGCTTCTTTATTTCTTTCATAGGTTGCCATATCAATTGTTTTGGCATAACCAAAACGATCCATGAGGAAGATGACTTCCATCTCCTCGATTTCCTTCTCCTTGTAAACGGCCTCCTCCGCGTTCTCAATGGCGGTTCTGCGCTTGCGCCCGTATTCCTTTTTGTAGGCATCCAGTTCGTTCATAATCACCTGAGCCATGGAGTCCCGGCGCTCCAGAATATCCTCATAGCGATAGATATTTGCCATGGTATCCTCGTGCTCATTAATCAGCGCCTCGATTTCCAGGCCAATCAGCTTATACAGCCGCATGTCCAGAATGGCGTTTGCCTGTTTCTCTGTAAACATCAGCTGGGTTGCCATAATTTTTGACTCTTTGGATTTGAATTTGATGCCGTCTATCTTCCCTTCTGTCAGGCATGCCTTTGCCATGTTTCTGTCCTTGGAGCCTCTTAAGATTTCGATAATCAGGTCAATGACATTACATGCCTTAATGAGACCTTCCTGAATTTCCTTCTTTTCCAGCTCCTTCGCAAGGAGGTTGGTATATTTTCTGGTGGCAACCTGAAACTGGAAGTCTACATTTGCTTTCAGGATAGCCTTCAGGCCCATCGTCTCCGGTCTGCCGTTATAGATTGCCAGCATATTGACACCGAAGGTATCCTCCAGTCTTGTCTTTTTATAGAGCAGATTGACGAAGTTTTCCGGGTCAGCATCCTTCCGCAGCTCAATGACAATGCGAATGCCTTCCTTTGAAGACTGGTTGGAAATGTCCACAATATCCTGTGTCTTTTTCGTTTCTGCAAGAGCTGCCACATCAGACAAGAACTTGGAAATGTTCATACCAATCATGGTATAGGGAATTTCGGTGATGACGACATTGGTCTTCCCTCCCTTTGCCTTTTCAAACTCTACCTTGCCGCGAATCTTTATTTTTCCAACACCTGTTTCATAAATTTCAAGGAGCTCGTCCTTATTGGTGACAATACCTCCGGTGGGAAAATCAGGTCCTTTCAGATAACGCATCAGTTCTGCGGTTGTGATCGCTTCATCCTGCATATAGGCTTTGGTGGCGTCAATGACCTCGCAGAGATTGTGAGGAGGTGTGCTGGTCGCCATACCGACGGCAATACCCTCTGAACCGTTTACCAGAAAGTTTGGAATCTTTACCGGCAGAACGGTAGGCTCCTTCTCCGTCTCGTCAAAGTTGGGCATGAAGTCAACAACATCCTTGTCCAAATCGGCAAGAAATGCCTCCTGGGTTACTTTCTGGAGACGGGCTTCGGTATATCGCATGGCAGCGGCACCGTCGCCCTCAATGTTACCGAAGTTGCCATGTCCGTCAACCAGAGGCATCCCCTTTTTAAAGTCCTGGGTCATAACAACCAGTGCGTCGTAAATTGAACTGTCTCCGTGGGGGTGATATTTACCCATGGTGTCGCCCACAATTCTGGCGCTCTTCCTGTAGGGGCGGTCATAGCGGATGCCAAGCTCGTACATGTCATAGAGGGTACGACGCTGCACCGGCTTTAATCCGTCTCTTACATCCGGGAGTGCTCTTGCAATGATGACGCTCATGGCATAATCAATAAATGACTTCTGCATCTCCTCGGAGTATTCTGTTTTAATGATTCTGCTGTCTTCCATTTTGTTTCCTTCCGAATGTTATTGTAAACCGGAACTGAAGGCCTATGCATTATAATCCAGTTCCGCATCCGTAGCGTGTTCATAAATAAATGCCTTGCGGGGAGGAACCTCCGTACCCATAAGCAGCCCGGTGATTTCCGATGCCATACGTGCATCCTCAATTTCCACCAGCTTCATACGCCTTGTCTCAGGATCAAGAGTAGTCTCCCACAGCTGGTTTGCATCCATCTCACCAAGACCTTTGTAGCGCTGCAACGTGAAAGGCCCTTTGTGGGTTTTTCTGTATTTCTCAAGCGCCTTGTCGTCGTAGAGATATTCCTCCGCTCCTTTTGCGGGCATTGCCTTGTACAGAGGCGGCATGGCAATATAGACATGACCTTCAAAAATCAGTTCCGGCATAAACCGGTAAAACAGGGTCAGAAGCAGGTTGGATATATGTGCTCCGTCCACATCGGCATCCGCCATAATAATAATTTTATCATAGCGCAGCTTACTGATGTCAAAATCGTTTCCGTACCCTTCTGAAAAACCGCAGCCGAAGGCGTTAATCATGGTTTTGATTTCAGCGTTCGCCAGTACCTTGTCAATGCTTGCTTTTTCTACATTCAAAATCTTGCCCCGGATGGGCAGAATGGCCTGATACATTCTGTTTCGGGCAGTTTTGGCGCTGCCGCCTGCGGAATCTCCCTCTACAATAAAAATTTCGCACTTGGAAGGATCTTTTGATTCGCAGTTTGCCAGCTTGCCGTTGGAGTCGAAGGAAAACTTCTGCTTCGTCAGCATATTCGTTTTTGCACGCTCCTCTGTCTTGCGGATTTTTGCAGCTTTTTCCGCACAGCCGATGATGTTTTTCAGGGTTTCCAGGTTTCTGTCAAAGAAACGTACAATTTCCTCTCCCGTCACCTTGCTGACAACCTTTGCAGCATCCTGATTGTCCAGTTTTGTCTTGGTCTGTCCCTCGAATCTGGGGTCGGGATGTTTGATGGAGACGACCGCCGTCATGCCGTTCCTGACATCCGCACCGGTAAAGTTTACATCCTTTTCCTTCAAAATGCCAAGTTCTCTGGCATAGGTGTTGATGACATTGGTAAACTGTGTCTTAAATCCGGTCAGATGGGTGCCGCCTTCAGAATTGTATATATTGTTGCAAAAACCAAGGACATTTTCATGAAATTCATTAATATACTGGAAAGCCACCTCCACAGAGATGCCTTCACTTTCACCGTTGAAATAGACTACATCATGAATCGACTCCTGATTCTTGTTCATATCCTTGATAAAGCCAGTGATTCCCTCCGGCTCATGATAGGTGACGGTCTCCGGCTCTTCTCTGCGCAAATCACGGAATATGATAGTCAGATTGGGATTCAGATAGGCTGTCTCATGCAGACGGCTTTTGACCTCATCCTCCTTAAAACGTGTCTTGTCAAAAATGGTATCATCCGGCAGAAAATTGATGGTAGTGCCGGTTTCTCTGGTTTTTCCGAGAACCGGAAGCAGGCCGTTTTCCAGAGCGATAACAGGATTCCCCCGCTCATATTTGTCCTCGTAAATGAAGCCGCCGGTTTTGACTGTAACGGTCAGTCTTGTGGAAAGCGCATTTACTACAGAAGAACCTACACCATGAAGGCCGCCGCTTGTCTTGTAGGCAGTATTGTCGAATTTACCGCCGGCATGAAGGGTTGTAAAGACAAGCCGTTCTGCGCTGATTCCTTTCTCATGCATTCCGACGGGAATACCTCTTCCGTTGTCGGAAACGGTAGCTGAACCATCCGCTTCCAGTGTTACCGTAATTTTATCGCAGAAACCGGCAAGGTGCTCATCCACCGAATTATCCACAATCTCATAAATCAGATGATTCAAGCCCTTGGTGGAGACGCTGCCGATATACATTCCGGGACGCTTTCTGACTGCTTCCAGTCCCTCTAACACTGTAATGCTGGACGCATCATAATTGCTTGCTTTTGCCATTGGAAAAACACTCCTTATTTTTTTAAATACCACTACATAATTAATATCATTTTATCATAAATATTGTGTTTTGTAAAAGAAAAACTACAATATCTATGCACAAAAAATGTCCGCTCATATATAGCGGACATTTTCCGAAAGTTTAACAGGTTTGCATTCCTGAATATTACGGATTGATTTTTTTACAGCACGCAAACGCCAGCGCACCGGGACCGATGTGACAGGCAACGCTTAAGGAAAGCGGGTCAATATGAATATCGTAGCCGGGGAAAAGCTCTGCGATTTCTTTTGCATAGGCTTCTGCCGCATCCCTGTTATAGGTATATGCAATCTGCAGCCAGATATGCTTATCCTCTGTCATACCGCCAAAACGGTTCTCAATATCGTTTTTGATGGCGTTAATCATGATTGTTTTGCCCTGGTTGGCAGTTCGTGCCTTGGCAAAGGCATCCAGCTTCTCTCCCTGAATCTGCAAAACGGGCTTCAGCTTCAGCATGGTTCCGATGGCAGCTGCGGCCGGAGTGATTCTTCCGCCCTTTTTCAGATAATATAGAGTATCCAACATGATATAAATACTGCTGTTGAACTTATCAGCCTCCAGAAAATCCTTGATTTCCTTTGCATTCATTCCCTTTGATGCCAGAAGCTTTGCGTCCAGGCAGGACTGTCTCTGCGTTACGGAAATTCGCTGATTATTGACAACCTGAACTTTTCCGTCATAATCTTCTGCCAACATAATAGCTGACTGGCAGGAGCCTGAAAGCCCGCTGCTCATAGGGATATGAACAATTTCATCATAATCCTTTAAAATTTCATTCCACAGATTCATAACGGATTCCGGAGATGGCTGACTGGTACAAATATCTGCGCCGGAAGCCAGCTTCTCATAAAATTCCTCCTGAGTCAGACTGATATCTTCAAAAAAAGTTTCCTCATTAATCATAAAGGGCATAGGCAGGACAAAGATACCCAGCTCCCTGGCGTCTGCCTGCGTGATACCACTATTACTGTCTGTTACGATTGCGACATTGGACATAATTTTCCTCACTTTTCTGTTATAGCTGATTCGGTTGAACGAGCTGATATATCATGTATTTTACCGTTATATACTGCGAAAGTCAACACTGTTTGCAGCTACACTTTCCAGGTGTTGTCGCAATTTGTCGTGGGCAGGAAGGCTTAAAGCTGCATCTGTCTGCAGCAGGTTGTCTACTGCTTCCGAAGCCTGTTGCAGAATGGACGCATCTGTATAAATATCTCCCATTCGGAAAGAAAATTCCCCGCTCTGACGGATTCCGAAGAGGTCTCCGGGGCCGCGGAGCTTTAAATCCTCCGAAGCAATAAAGAAGCCGTCATTCGACTGATTCAAAATCTGCAGACGTTCCATGGTTTCCTTATTTTCTTTTGTGCTGACAAAGATGCAATAGCTCTGGTGCTCGCCTCTTCCTACTCGGCCCCGCAGCTGATGAAGCTGAGCCAATCCAAAACGTTCTGCATTCTCCACCATCATTACGGTTGCGTTTGGTACATTAATTCCCACCTCGATAACAGTCGTTGATACCAGTACATCGATGACATGCGCTGCAAATTCCTCCATAATTCTGTTTTTATCTGCAGGCCGCATTTTCCCGTGAAGATATGCCACCTGAACGGAGGAAGGGAGCGCACTGCGCAGTTTTTCCGAATAGTCTGTCACATTTTCCAGTTCCTCCATTTCACCCTCTTCTACCTGCGGACAGATAACATAGACCTGTCTTCCTTTTTCCACCTCACCGGCGATGAATTTATATGCCTTTGGCCGATAGGAGGTATTGACTACACAGTTTTTGATGGGAAGCCTGTTGGCAGGAAGCTCATCTATGACGGAAATATGAAGGTCTCCATAGAGAATGATTGCCAGGGTTCTCGGTATCGGGGTCGCACTCATAACAAGAATATGCGGTGTCTCGCCCTTTTCTGCAAGCTGCTCTCTCTGGCGGACGCCGAACCGGTGCTGTTCATCTGTCACCACCAGTGCGAGAGAGTGATACCTTACCTTCTCCTGAATCAATGCATGCGTACCGATAATCAGGTTTGCTTCACCACTCGAAATTTTTTCATAGACCTCTCTTTTTTCCCTTGCTGTCATGGAACCAACCAGCAATACCGGTTTGAATATCAGGCCATATTTTTCCACATAGCCCTGAATCGTTTCAAAGTGCTGCATTGCCAATACTTCTGTCGGAGCCATCAGCGCTCCCTGATAGCCGTTCGCGGCGGTCATCAGCAGGGCAAGGACAGCCAGAATTGTTTTCCCGGAACCAACATCTCCCTGAATCAGCCGGTTCATGCAATACGGACTTCCCAAATCCTCCCGGATTTCTCCCCAGACCTTTTTCTGCGCTTTGGTAAGCGGAAACGGCAGCTGTTCCAGAAAACGTACCGTGTCTGCTGTTTCAAACATTTGATAGGCATTTTTCAGCCCTTCGCTGAATTGTTTGTTTTTGCGCATCAGGAACAGGAAAGAGAAAAATTCGTCAAAGACAAGACGTTTCCTTGCTTTCACAAGTGAATCCATGTCCGTAGGAAAATGGATAGCTTCTATCGCTTCGCGTTCTGTCAGAAGCTCATAAGAAGCAAGAAGGGTTTCATCGTAATACTCTTCCTCAAATTCATAATGGCTGAGTGCCTGTTTTACCGCCTTCTGAACTGTCTGGTTTGTCAGGCCCTTAGTAAGTGAATACCTGGGAATCAGTGTGTTTGTCTGCTTCTTGTAATCATCCAGAGAAAAGATGCGGGGCTGTTCCATAAATTTAAAACTGCCTCTGCTTTGAACAGTGCCGCGGAACAGGTAGAAGCCGCCCTGTTTTAAGACCTTTTTTAAAAAGGGCATATTAAAAAAAGTCAACTGCATACTACCGGAACCATCAGAGATATTAACATTTAATATGGAGAGCTTACGCACCCTCTTTTCATTGGGAATACTGGCCACAGCGGCATAAACAGCGCACACTTCTCCCGGGACAGCCTCGTTTATTCGAACAGGATCATGAAAGGTATCATAGTCCCGGGGATAGGAGGACAAAAGCTCTCCTACCGTATGGATGTCCAGCTTTGCAAATAATTTGCAGGTCTTTTCTCCGACCCCTTTCAGTTCAATAACCGGCGTATTACTGTTCACGTGCAAACCTCCGTAAGGAAAACGGAGACAGCCGTTTTAAGACTGCCTCCGTATCTGTTCTGTCACTGTCTGGACAGTTTGTTTCGTTTCACTTTGCGGCTCATGTTAGAGCATTTTTTCTTTACTCAACAGACATTACATAGTAATAAATGGGTTGTCCGCCATATTGCAATTCCACATCGCAGGAAGAATACAGTTCTGCAATCTGGCTGCGGAAAGCTTCTGCATCTTCTTCTGCCACATCGCTGCCAAAATAAATGCTGATAAGCTCGGCATCCTCTGTCATCATCTGGGCGATAGTGTCCTTGGCAACCTCGTTGATGCTTGCGCCTGCAGAGAGAATACCACTGTCACCGATACCCATGTAGTCGCCCTTTTTAATCTCCCTGTCGTCGATTATCGTATCTCGAACAGCATAAGTTACCTGACCGGTCTTGACATTAGAAATTTCGGATATCATATTTTCTTCATTTTCGTCCGCAGACATTTCAGGCACAAAATTGATGATTGCGGAAATACCTTGAGGAATTGTTTTGGTAGGGATAACAAGCAAGTCCTTCTCCGTGGTCAATTCGGCTGCCTGATTTGCCGCCAGGATGATATTTTTATTGTTGGGCAGGATAAAGACTGTCTTTGCATTTACCTTCTCAACTGCATCCAGAATATCTGCGGTACTGGGGTTCATCGTCTGTCCGCCCTCAATAATATAGTCTACGCCAAGGCTTTTAAAAATTTCGTTGATACCGTCTCCCACAGATACGGCAATAAAACCGAAATCCTTGGGCGGTTCGGCAGGCGCAGCCACAGCCGCTTCTTTCTCTGCCATCTTAAAAAGTTTTTCCTGATGCTCCAGACGCATATTATCAATCTTCATATTGGAAAGGGCACCGTACTTCAACGCCTTCTGGATTGCCAGACCGGGGTCGTTGGTATGTACATGTACCTTTACCACATCATCATCTGCCACACATACAATAGAGTCACCGATGGATTCCAGATATGCCTTGAAATCCATTTCCGCTTTGATATTGAAGGTCTTGTTCAGCATAATAATGAACTCTGTGCAGTAGCCAAATTTTATGTCTGCCTCAGCCTGAGCCTCCATGGAAGCGGAACGGTTTGCAGCTGCGGAAGAACCGCCTGCGGGAGCTGTAAAGCTTAAATCAATTTCTTTCCCTAAATAGGCGTCAAAAGCGCCGGAAAGTACTTCCACGAGTCCTTGTCCGCCGGAATCAACAACACCTGCCTGCTTTAGTACGGGCAGCATTTCAGGAGTCTGGCTTAACACATATTTTGCATGTTCAATCACAGTGGACAAAAAGGTTTCCAAATCATCTGCGCCGTCCTCGACCAGCTCCTTTGCCTTATCGGAAGCGCCTCTGGCAACCGTCAGAATCGTCCCCTCCTTGGGCTTCATGACTGCCTTATATGCAGTTTCAACCGCTTTTTCAAAGGCTTCTGCAAGAATGGGGATTGTAATCATTTTTTCCTCACGGATTCTCTTTGTAAAGCCACGGAACAGCTGAGACAGGATAACACCGGAATTTCCTCTGGCACCACGCAGGGAACCGCTGGAAATTGCCTTGCAGATGGATTCCATATCAGCATTTTCCCCAAGAGCTGAAACCTCTTTTGCAGCGGACATGATTGTCATGGTCATATTTGTACCGGTATCTCCGTCCGGGACAGGGAAAACATTCAGTTCATTAATCCACTCTTTTTTATTCTCCAAATTCTTTGCGCCGGCTAAGAACATCTTGGACAGCATCTTAGCGTCGATTTGCTGTAAACTCACGTTAAAAGTCCTCCTTAATCAATCACTCTGACACCATCTACATAGATGTTGATTTTTTCAATTTCGATACCGGTAAACTCTTCTACCTTGTATTTTACGCTGTCAATCAGGTTATCTGCAACAGCCAGAATGCTGACGCCATAAGCAACAATTACATGAAAATCAAGGACGAGTTTATTGTTCGGCTTACGGGTCACACTGATGCCTCTGGTAATGCTGTCCATTTTGAGCAGCCTGACCAGACCGTCCTTCATGCTGACACCGGCCATTCCGACAATGCCGAAACATTCTACCGCAACACTGCCTGCATACTTGGCAATCACTTCATTGTCAATGACAATGTTTCCCATATGGGTATTCATAGAAGAACCTTTCATATCGTAACCATTCCTTTCTGATAACGCAATTGGAAATATGTCTTTCGACAGACACATATATAGTATTCTAACAGCTTTCCCCAAAAAAGGGAACCATAAAAGCAAAAAAAAATTAAAAAAAAGATTTTTTTACTTGCTTTTCCTTTTCATATCTGGTAATATATCAATGTTGTGAACCAGATTTTAAGTCGAGGAGGTGTCAAAATGGCTAAGTGTGATGTTTGTGGCAAGGGCGTTCATTTCGGTAACAATGTAAGCCATTCTCATAGAAGAAGCAATGCAATATGGAACTCTAACGTAAAGAGTGTTAAGTGCAAGGTTAACGGTGGCGCTAAGAGAATGCATGTATGCACCAGCTGCTTGAAGTCCGGTAAGGTTGAGAGAGCATAAAATTTTGATGTCACGAAAAGAGCAGGTTTCTGACCTGCTCTTTTTTTACTCTTTTACAGTTCTTCTCTCTTCCTTCTGATATATTCGCGGTTAATCATCTGTACCAGTTCTTCATCTCCAGACAAATTATCCGGATGGAAGATTTTCAGCAGATCCTTATAGCGCTTCCTCAGGGCAAGCGAATTATTTACGCTGCGGAACAGGATTCTGGCCGCATCCTCAGGAAGCATTCCGGTCTTTTCTTCCAAAAGCCTGCTTGTCCTCTCCTCTTCCAGTGCCTGCTTCTGTCTGTCAAGAGTGCGCCTGTCTTCCTCCAGCTGCCGGAAGCCATTCTGCAGGATGGTCATCTTTTTTTCAAAGAAAAGATTCTCTTCCTTCAGGCGCTTTCTCTCCATGACAGTCCGTCTGTTTAACTCATCCATTTCCCTGCGAAAACGAACACGTTCATCCAGAAACTTTTCCTGAGTAGCCTTCAGCTCTTTGCGCTCATTTTCCAGGCGTATATTTTCCTGGAAGAGCCACAGCTTTGCAGCTTTCAGATCATCAGCACTTTCCGCCTTGTTTACCTCTTCCCAATCAATCATCCAAATTAACCTCTTAATCGCCGCAGAAGCAATGATAGCCTACAAACAATAAGAGTGCGATAATAATCAGACCAATCAGACGATTGTGTGTAATAATCATCAAAAGCATGCCAAAAGCAACCAGAAATGATGCAAGCCCTATGATTTTTTTCATGATTTTCCGGCTTCTTTATATATTATCTCACTCTATTCTATGCAGCGTAAGTTCCATTTATTCCTCTTCCGGGAATGCGATATCTACTACTTCGGCATCAGACATCTCGCCTTCTTTTTCCTTCGGCTTGGTAAATTTTTCCACAATATCAGGAATCATATCAAGCACCTTCGTAACAGCATCCTGATTTTTGATATTTACCAGCTTGGTAGAACCGTTTTTAATGACAAGAACAGCGCTGGGAGTCATCTTTCCCCCAAGTCCGCCTGCACCTGATGCGGAATTTTTCTGACTGTTGCTTCCGGCACCGGCTCCCACGCCAAAGGTCACATCCACCAGAGGCAGGATAATGGTATCGCCTACCTGTGTTGCTTCTCCGACTACGGTTTTTGTGGAGAGCACGGTATCCATACCTTTTAACAGAGATTCCACAACTCCCTGAAACTGGTTTTCTTTATCTGCCATATTTACTTCCTCCCTGCTTTCATTTTTTCTATAAATTTCATCAGTTTCCTGTCCAGAAGAACCTTCAGTGCATTTATCAGAAGCACAGCCACCGTAATATGACCGGATACGGAAAAAGTACCTTCCAGAATTTTTTCGGTAAAGTCAGGCGTAACCATAACGGACGGCCCCAGAAACGGCGAAGACATTCCGTAAACTGCATAGAGGTAACCGGTCGTGTCAGGTGAGCCCGTCCCAAACATTACATCGGCATTTATATGCCTTGGACGGATATGTCTCCATATCTTTCCGATTCGGAAACAAACATGGGAAAACAGCTGCTTTGTTTCTTCCTCTCTCAGAAGCTCTGCATAATAGGTTATATTTTCCCAAATTTCCTTTATTTTATCATAGATATGGTGGATTGTGTACTTTATCTTCGCAATTTTTTTGCCGAAGCCGTCTTCTTCGGGTATTTCATTATCTGACGCTGCGGAATTCTCAGTTGTCCTTCCTTCGTCCGCATCCGGCACGGCACTATCCACGGATTCAGACGGAGGATTGTTGGTTGCGGCATCAGGCTTCACTTTTGGTTCCTTTGCCAAAGAACGTTTTCCCTGTTCTGCTTTTTTGTCCTGTTTTTCTTTTCCGGATGTAAAAAATGTGTGCCACAATAATTTCACTGTAAGCTTTCCGGGTTCCGGATAGCTGTATCTGATGCGGAGCAGTCCAAAGAGCCAGTTTACCCTGACGGACAGAGTTTTTGATGTGCTGTCCTTCTTACCCTGTGCCCTGTAGGTAATAGGATAAAAGAGCACAATCAGAAGAAGCAACAGGACAATCCCAAGGAGTACGAGAAGCAGGATGCCCAGAACAGACAATATCTTTAATATAATACCTAGCATAGCAGATACTCCTTCAGTGCGCAATCCCCTCTGATGTTCAGACACTCTTGAACAATCTTTTCCACCAATGCTACTGCCTCGTCATAGTTTCCGGCAATTCCGATGACATAGGGCGGATTCTTTTTGTAATAGCTTTGTACAAGCTGTTTTGCATCATAAATCTCCAGCTGATCCGAGGTGTTCCTGGAAAGGGTAATCAGGAACACACCGGAAAAGAGTGGTTTATTTTCCAGCTTTTTCTTTATTTTATCCAGTTTCTCTTTCCTGATACTTTCCCCCAGGTAAATTCCGGGGTGATAGGTAAGCGCAATAGCCATCTTCCCGAATTCCTTTACAATATTATTTTTAGTATAACACACTTCTTTCTTTTTGTAAAAAAGAACAGCCGAAGACACTCTAAAAGTATTTTCGGCTGCCCCATAAATTGTTTTTCTTTAATTCCAGGTATTCATTGTAGGCTTTTTCCAGAATCAGTTTTTCGTTGGAAAACTTTAACAGATGATAAGCCTCATGATATTTGTAAAACCCCGAATCTACAAAGTACTCTTCCCTTTGTGGTTTGCTGTAATAACTGTCCGCCATCATCAGATACCAGTGTACTTCCTTTTCCACGGTATCCTCAGGTACGGTAAAGGAATATTCACTTTTACCGACATATTTTATGATGGTAGCTTTCGCTCCCGATTCCTCCAGCACTTCTCTGAGCGCAGTGTCCTTAAATTCCTCACCCTGCTCTACAGTGCCTTTAGGTAAAACCCAGCCTTCGTACTTGTTTTTGTAGTTCTTGTACAATAGAAGGATTTTTCCACGAAAAATTACCACACCACCACAGCTTGTTGCTTCTATCATTGCAATTCCTCCTGATTGGTGTGCCATATGCGTTACTAGGAATTAGTATAGTCCAACTTTCTGACAAGCGCAACAAATTTTTTGTGTTATTTTTCGCGGAAATATGCGTCGAAGATTCTACGTGCAATGGGGACTGCATAGTCACCGCCGCTTCCGGCGCCTTCTACCACGATGGTAACACAGACCTCAGGATCCTCTGCGGGTGCAAAGCCTGTAAACCATGCATGACTGTCACCTTTCACATTATTGTATTCTGCCGAACCGGTTTTCCCGGCTGCCGTATAGGTTAACCCCTTCAGTTTGGATGCTGTTCCGCTCTCCACAACAGCAGTCATCAGCTCTTTCAGAATTTCTGCCTCGGATTCCTCCATCAGCTTTCCATAGTTGGAGGGTTTAAAGGATTTTACGATACTGCCGGCATCATTCTCTACTCTGTCGATGACATAGGGTTTCATCAGTACACCTTTATTTGCAATCGCGCAGGTAATCATATTCAAATGCATCGGGGTAATCTGTGTCTTTCCCTGACCGATGGAGGTCTGCATGATTTCATCTGCAGTCATATCCTCGGAAACCTGTACGTTACTTTTGGCATAGGTCAGGGTCAGGGGCAGCTCCCTATTGAACAGTAAATCGTCCAGAGTATCTGCAAAGGAGCTTCTGTCCAGTCCCGTACCAATGTTGGCAAAGGAGGAATTACAGGACTTTGCAAAGGATTTCTCAAAGCTTACCTGACCGTGGTTCGCTCCGTGATAACAATTAATTCTGCTGTCACCCAGTTTGAAATAGCCGGGACAGTTGAATTGGTAACTGTTGTAGGTGTCAGGGTTTTCCCGGATATATTCCAGGGCCGTCACAATTTTAAATGTCGAACCCGGAGGATAAAGCCCCTGCGTTGCCCTGTTTACAAGGACGGAGCTGGAATCGTTTTCAACCAGAGAGTCCCAGATGTCGGCAATTTCGTTGGGATCAAAATCAGGATGGGAAACCATGGCAAGTACCTTCCCTGTTTTCACCTCAGTCACAATCACAGCACCTCTGTAAATGCTGAGCTGCTCATCTGCCACCTGCTGAATCTCAACATCCAGAGTTGTGTATACATTGTCACCCGGATTTTTAACCCCTGCCATATCATTGGCTACTTTGTTGTTCAGAGAAGTATTGGTGTTGATGAGATAATAATTCGCCAGCGCCTCAACCCCCATGCGTCCCTGTGTAGAATAGCCTACAATATGAGAAAAAAGGTTTTTGTAAGGGTAAATTCTTGTCTCGTTCTGCCCGGCATCCATCTGTGTTTCCGCCAGTACATCTCCGTCGCGGGAATAAATAGTGCCTCGGTAATTCTGTGAGAGAAGGATTTCCTGTCTGGAATTATAGCTGTTGTTAATCATCTCCTGCTCGTTTGTGGATACAAAATAGGCAAGGTAACCGATAAGCACGGCAAAGAGCACTGTGAAAAAGCTACCGGAGATCAGAATTTCGGGCTTATTGTTAAGACGCCTTGTCTTCTGCTTTTTATTCAGCTGTTTGGTTTTCTTTGAGCTGTCTGTCTGTTGCTCCTGCTTTTTTTCTTCCAACGCGTTTCCCTCCTCCCTGCTGTAATCTGATATAGATTCCCTGAATGATGAAGAACATAATCATAGTGGTCATACAAGAGCTTCCGCCGTAGCTGATAAAGGGAAGTGTGACGCCTGTCAGCGGAATCAGATTCACGCCGCCTCCCACAGTCAGGAAAATCTGAAAAATATACATGATACCGATACCATAGACAATCAGCTGGTAGAAACGGTCATGAATCTGGACGGATATTTTCATCATCGTAAGAAAGCAGCTGACAATGACAAGAATCAGACAGATACCAAAGATGACGCCGAGCTCCTCGCAGACCGAGGAAAATATAAAATCCTGATCCACATAGGGAATAGCCTTTGGATTGCCCTGTAAAAGTCCCATGCCAAACCAACTGCCGCTGCCGATGGCAAACAAAGACTGTGTAACCGCCCATCCTTTATTGTCAATATAGGCCCAGGGGTCGAGCCAGGCAGACACTCTTGTCTGTACATGTGTAAAGAGCCGGTAGGCCGCATAGGCGGCAGCGCTTCCACCGACAGCACCGGCTATCAGGTAAAGATAGTTTCTGGTGGCGATAAAAACCACAAATACATAAGCCACAAAAAAAATCAGGGCACTTCCCAAATCCTTGGATGCAACAAGGATAATAACCTCCAGACCGGCGATGACGGCTGTCAATGCAACTCTGAGGAAGGATGTCTTTTCCCAGAGTGCCGCTGCCAGGAAAAAGATTAACAAAATCTTTACAAACTCTGAAGGCTGAAAGGTAATATCCTTAATTGTGAAGGTGATTTTAGAACCATGGGTATATTCTCCCACAAGCAGCACAATACCGAGTGCCACGATTCCGGCCAGACCGTAAATCCAGGTCAGCTTTTTCAGAAATTTGATTCTGGACAGCAGATATGGAATAAAAAGTGAAATCGTCAGCGACATCAGCACAATGATATACTGTTTGACTGCCTTGTTAAAGGATAATCTGGAAATGATACAAAGTCCGATGCCTAGCAGCATACACATGATATTCAGAAGCGGTCTGTTGACCTCCTCATAGATAATGGGCACCATAATGACAGCCGCCAGAAGGAATATCTGGACAAAAACATAAAAGAACACATACTGCATATCTCCGCTGACAAGTGCCAAATCGAGGAACAATAAAAGTTGCATCAGAAACATGAGAATGCTCTGCACAGTATATAGTCCATGAACCTTTTCGTTTTTCCCACAGAGGCTGACAAAACAGCATATGGTATACAGCATCATACATATGGCAATTCCATATTTGGACAATTCCGTAATATATTCCTGCATTGTTTCAATCCTTTTTCTTTCAAAAGTTTATTCCACACCGCGTTTTTCGTGACCGGAGGTATATTCTCCCACGGGCATTTCCCTATTCAGGAGAAAGGCATCAAGAACAGCTTTCGTTTCTTTTTCCGTCTCCAGCGTAAAATCAAGGCGAAGGTCTGCCTTACATATCCATTTTCCGCGTTCCTGCCACAGGGACAGAGGAACACTGTTATAAATGATATTCATACAGTGATGACAATTTCGTACAACGGGAAATTTCTTTTTGTATCTGTCTGTCAGGGCGACTGCCGCTGAACTGTCCCTTGCGCATCTGTCCGTTGTCTTTAGCACGCAGTTTGCCGTAAGCATCATGGGGATGCGGCTATAGACAATTTTTTCAAAAGGGCTCTCACAAGCTGATAAAAGCCTGTGCTGCTCCCCCGCATTCAATTCATAGGGAATGCAGAAGCCATCCCATATCCCGGACTCAGTCAGTTGTTCGCAGGCAGTACTGTTCCAGACGTACAAATTAGCATCTGCACGGCGAAGCTCCCGTCCCGTCTTTCTCCCGAGGAATCCCAGACCGTCCAGAGAACGAATCAGAAAACCGTCAAATTGCCCTTCCTCAACCAAAGTATAGAGCCCTTCAAGATAAGAACTGTCCTCTTCTCGCAGAATATAGGGAAGTGCAAGCAATAATGTACTGTTCTTATGCAGCCTTTCACAGAGAGGCAATACTCGGGTAGCGTGAAAAACAGCCAGATCGCCGTCAATATAAATACGTTTGAGAGAAGGAACCGGGAACTGTTCATGCCATTTGGCAACGGTTTCCAGCTGCTCCGGTGTACTGACGGAAACTGTAAAGCCATGCTCCTGATTGTCTTTTTTTATTTTCACTCCTTCAGAGACTGCTTTTTCGGTATCGGTGGCAGCGTTCTCCCTTCCGGCGGCTGTGACGGAAAGCATTTTCTGTTCCAACAGCGCAACAGCCTCCCGACGCAGTTCATTTATCTGTTTTAATGGATAAAAAGCGTTGTTGCTTACTGTAATTTGTATTTCTCCGGGAGAAAAAGCGGTATCACCCAGCTTGCTCAGCTGTTTTCTGATATTTTCTTCTGTGACGGGTTGTTTCTGCGCTGTCTGTACTTCATTTCCGGTGACATGAATACATGCAGCTCCCGTATACATAGTAACCTTTGCGGGCTGACCGTTCAAAAACTCAGCTTTTATTCCGACAGGAATTCGCAGGCGTTCCTCCAGAAAATCGGTACGAATTTCCTCTAACAGCCTGTCGTCACTACCGCTGTAGGCCGGACTGGAAATGGTTATCATTTCTTTGCCGTTATGTTTAAAATAATAGCCATCCTGAATCTCACTTCTGATATACAGAGCCGAAAGTGCCTTTAAATCAGATTCTTGCACTTGAAAACGTTGCCGGGCCTCTGCCTGTCCAAAACGATCTTTCAATTCATAATAGCTGTCAATATATTTGCGGTAAATTGCCGTTACACCGGCAGAGTACTCAGGTTTTTTCATTCTTCCTTCTATCTTGAAGGAATCAATTCCCGCATCTATCAGTGCAGGAATATGCCCAATAGTATACATATCCTTCAGGCTTAAGGGATAACAGGGCATCCCTTCGCTTCCGTTCTCCCGTTTAACTGAATAGGGAAGCCTGCAGGGTTGGGCACATCTGCCGCGGTTCCCGCTCCTGCCGCCCAGGATACTGCTGAAAAGACATTGACCGGAGTAACAGTAGCACATGGCCCCGTGAATAAAGGTCTCCAGTTCAATCTCCGTGTCCTGTTTGATGGAGGAAAGCTCTTCCAGACTAAGTTCTCTTGCAGGGACAATACGGCTTGCGCCCATTTCCTTCAGAAGCCTTGCACCATACTTGCTGCATAGTGTCATTTGTGTGCTGGCGTGAAGCTCCAGTCCCGGAAAATGCTCTTTGATAAAGCGGAGTACACCCATATCCTGAATGATAACTCCGTCCAGTCCCGCCTCATAAAAGGGAGACAGATAGTCATACAATTCAGGCAGCTCCTGCTCCTTTAACAGTGTATTCACTGTCAGATAAATTTTCCGCCCCAGGAGATGTCCGTATCGGATGCATGCAACCAGCTCATCCGATGTAAAATTTTCCGCGTAAGCTCTGGCACCGAAACGGCTGCCGCCCAGATAGACTGCATCCGCTCCTGCATGTATGGCTCCGTAAAAGCCCTCGGCATTGCCGGCAGGAGCAAGAAGCTCAACCCTCTTTCCCATAAGCAATATTTTCCCGTTCAAGATAGAATTCAAATAGAATTCACTGGAATTCATGGAATTCAATAGAAAAGCTGTCCGAAAGCGGACAGCCTGGTTTATTTTTTCTTTAACTCAGTCTCCAACTGCACTATCTTTTTTGCATTCTCGCTTAATTCCTGCTGCTGACTTTTAACCTGTTCTTCCGCACTCTCCAGCTTAATCTGGGCAGAAATCAATTCGTGCTTCAAATCGTACAGTTCTTTTTCCTTTGCCTGTAATTCCTCTTCCAAAATGGAAATCTGTTTTTTGGCTTTGAAAAAATCATCAGCAATATTTAATTGGAGCAGTACTCCCTGGGTGTCCATAGGCTGTCTTCTAAAGCTGTCAACTTTGTTGTATTCAATCAGCTTATTGTTGATGTAGGAAGCAACCCTCTGCAAATATTCTTCACTCTCATATCCACTCAGCGTAAAGACCTTGCCGCCTATGATAACTTCGGTATCTGTTTTTGAAGACATAGCCTCGTACCCCTTTTGTATAATGCCATCATCTGTCTTATTATATATCAAGATGAGCTTACAGGCAAGAAAAATATCAAGATTGCAGTCCTAAATGATTGTAAGCCAATTCCGTTACCACCCTTCCCCTCGGGGTTCGATTGATAAAACCGTTCTTAATAAGGTATGGTTCATAGACATCTTCAATCGTACCGGCATCCTCACCGATTGCTGCGGCGAGAGTGTCCAGACCTACCGGCCCGCCGTCAAATTTCTGTATCATGGTAAGCAGCATATTGCGGTCAATATGATCCAGTCCCAGCTTGTCCACATCCATCAAATCAAGGGCGGTTCTCGCAACCTCCTCCGTGATAATACCATCATATTTTACCTGCGCAAAGTCACGGACTCTTTTTAAAATGCGGTTTGCAAGTCTGGGAGTTCCGCGGCTTCTTTTTGCCATTTCCAGAGCACCGCCGGGTTCCATTTCCACACCGAGAACCCTGGCAGAATGCATGATAATGACCTGTAGCTCCTCCACGGTATAAAATTCAAGATGATGAATCATGCCGAAGCGGTCTCTTAATGGGGCAGTCAGAAGTCCCGCTCGGGTGGTTGCGCCCACCAGCGTAAACTTTGGCAGCTCCAGACGCACGGAACGGGCAGTGGACCCCTTTCCTATCATGATATCAATACAATAATCCTCCATGGCCGGATAAAGCACTTCCTCCACCTGCCTGTTCAGACGGTGAATTTCGTCCACAAAGAGCAGGTCGCCCTCCTCCAGATTATTTAGGATAGCAGCCATTTCTCCCGGCTTTTCGATAGCAGGTCCGCTGGTTACCTTCAGGTGTACCCCCATTTCATTGGCTATAATACCGGCCAGAGTTGTTTTCCCCAGACCGGGCGGTCCATAAAAAAGCACATGATCCAATGCGTCGCCTCGCTGCTTTGCAGCTTCAATATAGACCTTGAGATTTTCCTTCACCTTCGTTTGACCGATATAGTCATCCAGTGTCTGTGGGCGCAAAGAACCCTCTATTTTCACATCCTCTTCCGTTATGTTTGTTTCTATCATCCTTTTTGCTGGCATTGATTTGTCCTTCTTTAACAATATCTCTGTTTGCAGTATCAACCCCGGTTATTCGAGGGGTATAGAAAATAGCTTCACTCAGAACATCTT
Organism: Acetatifactor sp.; assembly: GCA_051877795.1. GTDB lineage: Bacteria > Bacillota > Clostridia > Lachnospirales > Lachnospiraceae > Acetatifactor. Next base: position 615 of record JBJEJG010000140.1, on the reverse strand, counting down.
CTTCAAAGCAGCCTTCAGTACTGCACCGGAATCCATATTTTCAATGCCCTCAATGGCATTTACTGCTTTGGCACTTTCCGTCTGACCGTAGCCCAAAGACACAAGAGCTTCAATGGCCTCCTTCTTCTGAGGCGTATCAGCCTTAATACCGGAAACGCCTGCTGTTGCCGCAATTTCCCTGCTTATCAGAGTATCATCTATGGAAATTTTGTCTTTTAAATCAAGAATGACTCTCTGTGCAGTCTTTGCGCCGATGCCCGGTGCCCGGGAAATTGCCTTGCTGTCCCCCGACATAATCGCATAGCGCAAATCGTCTGCATCCATCACGGAAAGAATTGCCAGACCTCCCTTAGGGCCGATACCATTTACCGTAATCAGCTTTTTGAAAATTTCCAGGTCGCTTCTGGTAAGAAAACCGTACAGCTGAAAGGCATCCTCCCTGACACAGGTATAGGTATACAGCTTTACCGTTTCTCCGATGCCGGGAAGCCGGGAAGCAGTATCAGCTGATATTTTCACATTATACCCGATACCGCCAACATCGATTACCGCATTATCCTCTGTAATGTCGTCTATGATTCCGTTTATATATGCTATCATGTTTTTTCTCCGATG
>JBJEJG010000139.1:0-2181 GCA_051877795.1 Acetatifactor sp. | reverse complement strand
ACTTTCAGGAATAAACATGGGCATATACACATTCTCTACCCCTGTCGCCTTGAATCTCTCATCCAGCTGCTTCTGGATGTTCTCCCAGATAGCATATCCCGCAGGCTTGATCACCATACATCCCTTTACGTTGGAATAATCGATGAGTTCTGCTTTTTTTACCACATCCGTATACCACTGCGCAAAGTCTTCATTCATGGATGTGATTGCTTCCACCAATTTCTTTTCAGCCATTTTTCATTCTCCTTTGCTAATTAAGTATTCACAAAAGGGTGGTACGCCTTCCACCCCACAAGGGACCGGAATCCGGCGGTACCACCCTACTTAATGCATAAAACATTCTCTTTTCTTACCGTTATCGCCGGTGTTACGCTGTATTTAAGTGCCAAATAACACGTTCATACAGGGCTCAAAGGCAGGTTCCGGATATTTACACTTGAAAATCTCTCAGCTCCCTGCCTCCTCGCCGATGTACACTGTCTTCTTTGCAGGGGATTTTCTCTCTGGAAGGTTCCTATCTGTACTATTCCTTTTCATCGCCATGTTTTCTATGAATATATGCCGGTTCTTCACCACATGAACCGTACCATGATTGTAGGCAAAATTTCCCCGTTTGTCAACGGGATTGGCAAATTTTTTGCAGATTACGCCCCATTCCCGCCAGGATAAAAAGATAGGGAAGATTCAGTACCTGAGCAAAGCTTACCAGGTTATGGGTAAAATAACATACCACGCTTAAGCACAGAAAATAGAGAAACTGATTATCTTTTCCCCTTTTCATGCAGCTCACTGTGAAGGAAAGAAAAATGCCAAGATAAAACAGCGCTCCCAGAATCCCCGTATTCACAAGGCAGGTCAAAAGTTCATTGTGGGCATTCGTCAGTCTCGCATTTCCAAAATACTGACTTAGCATATCGGAAAGCTCCGGCAGCGAATAAGCACAGTTTGCAAAACAGTCCGGGCCTGCACCGAATAATTTATGGATCAGAGGAAGTTCTCTCAAAATATGGATCCCGGCACTGTAAGCTGCCCCTCGCCCGTTCCCCCAGTTCTCATCCAGCAGGAATATCTCCTGAAATGCAGAGTTCTCTGTAAAAAGAGGAAGCCCCCATACTGTATGGATCACAGACAAAATCAGCCAGCCTCCTATGGCAAAAGCCACAAAGGCTATTATCATTTTCCTCCGTTTTTTCTTCTTCTCTCCTGTCCTGTTTTCCCTTTTCCTTACAATGACATATGCAAGGATTCCCGCAAGAGTGATCCACGCTGTCAGGGAAGAATCCGTAAGATATCCACAAAGATTTTCTGTGTCATAATTATACCTTCCAGGCAGAAGAAATCTCAGAAGCCTCACAAGCTGAGCTGAAGCTCCCCACAATATGATAAGGAGCAGCCAGTTTTCCAGCCACTTCTGTTCCTCCTGACAAATCCAGAGCAATGTAATAAAAAGTGCCGCAAACCACAGAAAGATACTGTTGCTTCCCTGACTAAAGCCCGCCATAAACGTAAGCACGGCATAACCTGCCGGCAGCCATTTCTTTTTGACGCTCCCCTTGTCCTGAAGCACAAACATTCCGATGCCTACAGGCGCCACTACGGAAAGATATCCGCAGAACCAATTGATATTTCCCAATGTGGAGATGAAATCCGGCTGTGTCACCTCAAATACTGCCGGATAGAAAGAAAACCGGTTGCAGATACCAAGGACAAAAACGACAGCAGAGGCCGCCATCAGCAGATAAAATATTTTTGTATTCCTGCCCCACATCCGTGAAATAAGAAAATAAAGTCCACACAACAAAAGGAGCGGAACACAGCCCATATACCAGCCTTCCGTCCCCCACAACGCTTCCTCTCTGTAATCCGTGAGTACATAGGAAAGAAAAACCGTAACTGCATACAAAAGCACAAACAAATCTGTGGAGGAGACTTGATCCCAATCGATCAGATATGCCCTTTTTTGTCTATGTATTTCCCGGAGAGCCTTCAAAAGCTGCAAAACCGCCAGCACTCCCAGAATACCAAAAGCCGCAATGGAACTCATCAGAAAAAAGCGGTTCTTTGCTTCCCCGATATTTTCATATCCCCTCTCGATATAAAAGGGGTAGACGCAGAACATCAGCAGCAAATATGCAGTTGTAAAAAGATTAGCCGTCTTCTTTAACATTTTCTTCCTTTTCC
>JBJEJG010000138.1:0-2187 GCA_051877795.1 Acetatifactor sp. | reverse complement strand
AGGTAGTCTTCAGTATCTTCGTCAGTTCTCCAATATAATCCGGTTTCTCATTTCCGTGCAGCCTATCCCCATAGGTAGACTCCATAACCACATAATCCGCTTCTTCCGTCAGCTTCGGATCCTTGATAAGCGGCTGGTCATAATTACCGATATCACCGGAGAACACAATTTTCTTCGTCACACCGTCTTCAGTTGCCCATACTTCAATACTGGAGGAACCAAGCAGATGTCCTATATCCGTAAATCTGATCTTAATCTCATCACAGACAGTTACTTCCTTCTCATATTCACAGGGAACGAGGCGCTTAATGGCTCCGTCCGCATCTTCCATCGTATACAGAGGCTCTATCACAGCATTGGAAGCAGTACGTTTCGCCTTTCTGTTTTTCCACTCTGCCTCCTGCATCTGGATATGTGCACAGTCGCGCAGCATAATGCTGCACAAATCACAGGTTGCCACCGTAGCATAAATCTGTCCTCTGAATCCTCTCGCGTACAGAAGCGGAAGCATACCGGAATGATCCACATGTGCATGCGTCAGAAATACATAATCAATCAGGGCAGGTTCTACCGGCAGCTCGCAATTCTCAAATGCCTGGCTTCCCTGCTCCATACCATAGTCAACTAAAATATTCTTCTCCCCGACACGCAGGTAATGACAGCTGCCTGTTACCTCATGATCGGCCCCAATAAACATAAGTTCCATATGCAACCCGTCGAGTAGACAGTCTCGACACTCCTTTCATAAAAAAATTCAATGTGAAAGGCTTGCCTACTGCCCCTCACAGAACCGTACGTGCAGTTTTCCCGCATACGGCTCTTCAAATCAACGTCGGTTTCCAGTTCCAAATATCGGTCGTCAGATGTGGTTCTTTTACATAATAGTTCCATACTCGTAGAAATTTTGTATATCTGAATTTTCCTTTCTGGTCTCTGCGGTTCAGCATTCGGTATGTTGCATATTTCACATATTTCCAGAACCCCTGTATCGCATGAAAATTTCCACTGACTCCATAATAGTTGTAATGTCCTGCCAACGAAAGGTTGATTAGTCTCATTGTGTCTGCAACTGGTTTCGTTAGCCTAGTCATGAGCCATGCTTTCACTGTCTGCTTCTTCATTTTCAGTTTCTTCTTACTGGTTCTCACTCCAAGTCGGTATTTACCACCCCTTGTCTTTGTATTAAAGAATGTGAATCCCAGAAAGTCGAAATCTTCCTTTGTCCCTTTGAAGCGTCCAATCGGCAAGATTCTGGTCTTGTCCTCTGCCACTTCCAGTCCAAATTTAGCAAGCCGTGTTCGTAATAATTCAAGTACTCTGACCGCTTCTTCTTCATATTGAAACAGCATCAGAAAATCATCTGCATATCGAACATAATATATTTCGCCTTTTGCGTATTTCTTTAGCACTAACTCGAACCATTGGTCAAGCACATAATGTAGATATACGTTTGCAAGTATTGGCGAAATCTGTCCTCCCTGCGGTGTTCCCTTGTCACTTTCTAATAATGCTCCATTCTCCATGATTCCAGATTTGAGGAATCTGCTTACATACCGCAGAAAATTCTTATCTGCAATATCATGCTCTAGAAACTTCATAAGCCATTTCTGGTCAAGGTTGTCGAAGAATCCTTTGATGTCCGCATCAAGAACATAGTTCACTTTCTTGGTCATTATGGTCTGGTTGATATATTTCACAACTTCATGCGCTCCCCGATTTGGTCTGAATCCATATGAGCAGTCCAGAAATCTAGGTTCATATACATCGTTTAATATCCCTGCCATTACACTCTGTACCAGTCTGTCTTCATATGCAGGTATTCCCAACGGTCTCATTTTACCGTTAGGTTTAGGAATGTAAGTACGGCGTACTGGTTGTGGAATATACTTGAACGTCCTCATACGTTTTATCAGTTCCCTGATATTCTCCTCTAGATTCCGCCCGTATTCTTCCTTTGTTGTTCCGTCTATACCTACTGCCTTTCCCGTCTTCTGCCGTCGATGTGCTTCTTTCAGACTTTCTTCGTTAACACGGTTGATAAGCGTTGTCAGTTTTGCATATTTCTCTGACTGATACCTTATCCCCTTCGGTTCATGTTCCATGTTTTATCGAGCCTCCTGTGCTCTGCATGCTTCGCCTCTGGCGATTGTTGATTTGCTGACCCCTTTGCTCCGTCTGCTTTCACAG
>JBJEJG010000137.1:7104-11077 GCA_051877795.1 Acetatifactor sp. | reverse complement strand
AGACAGATCCACAGTGCCTTTTCAAAATATATCAGAGATGGATTGAAATACCCAGATGTTTCTGGGAGAAAGGAAAAATTCAATTACCATCTAAGATAATTGGATTATACGTGATTGAATGAATAATAGAGACGAAATCTTAGCGAAAGTAAGTAAATTAGTCCGTGCATATAAACAAGGAATTTTAGGTGGAGAGAAAATGCCAGAAGATGAAAATCCATATTTAGAAAAAGGTTCTAAACAGAACTATATGTATTTTACTCTACCGATGTCACTAAATTATCAAAGAAATTCATATGTTTTGTGGGAATGTGCAAATCGCATGTATGCAGATAAGGAGGCAAAGTGGGTTTTTGATAGCAAAGAGGTCTGTTTATTGCCAGAAGAACTTTTAAGAAAATATCTAGTTGAATATAAAGTTGCATTACAGCCAAACAAACAGCCCTTAATATGGAAAAAGATATGTGAAACAATTGAAAATAAGTTAGAGGGAGATATTCGTAATTTATTTGTTATCAATGATTATTCGGTAAAAAAATAAAGGAATATATACAAAATAACAAAAAAGATTTTCCTTATCTGGGAGGAAATAAAATATGTAATTATTGGTTATATGTGCTTGAACAATATACCGATATAGAATTTGTAGATAGGGAAAATATCACAGTTGCACCTGATACGCATGTTATACAAGCAAGTCAAAAGTTAGGAGTTATTTCTGAAGATGAATTACAATTAACGAATATTCAAAATATACTTGCTGAAAGATGGGAAAACTTACTTATGGGTACAGATTTAAAGCCTATAGATGTTCATACGCCAATGTGGTTATGGAGCAGGGGAAAATTTGAAGTTAATATTTTATAGAGGTAGTTGAACCTCAATTTATGGATTTCCTTTGTAAAATAACAGTTGACAATAATACGTATTCAGATTAGTATAAAAGTAGAAAAGGGCACTACCGATAGACGGTTAGTCCACATAAAGTTTGTTATAAAAATAACCGCTTAGTTTGCAGACCGGGCGGTTATTTTTGTGATTTATTACTTCCGATTGTATATCCGAGACCGAATGCAGTAAGTACAAGACTTACAACAGCAATCAGACCTTCAATTGTCATCATGGCAATCATCCCTCTTTCGTACAAATTTCCAATGCAGTAAAGCATAAAAATGTATCTTCGATATATTGGATTTCTATATTAACAGAGGGTCACAGTCCCTCTGATTGAAGGACTAACCGCCTACCGTGAATGGTAGCACCCATGAAAATAGTGTAGCAGAAGAAATGATAAAATACAACAGATAAAGAGAAGAAAAATAAACGAATTAACGTTAACACTAAAAAAGCATTTTTACACTCCGTTTACTCACCCCAAGTCAGCGCCCCGACAAGCTCCTTTCTATGCGGGTTTGCTGGTAGCTGACCTGCGTTCAAGTCCGGCCACCAGCAGTACAAGGAGAACATTTTTGCTATCCTGTTTTGCAGTATTATGAAAAGAAGTTGACATGAAATTGCCTTCAGTTTGCAGACTGAAGGCGATTTCTGTTATTTCTCCACAACATCTCTGATGCCCTGCATTTTTTTGTCCAGCATGGCGCTGATATCTGCGCATTCCAGAAGAGAATTTTCGGTGGCAGACAGAACCTCTTCCGGTAAATCCTTTTTGTAGCGGAGCCGGTGTTCCAGATTTGCCCAGAATTCCATGGCAATCGTCCGCAGCTGAACCTCTACCTTCATGTTTCGTTTTTCGTCCTGTAAAAAGATGGGAACCTCGACGATAAGGTGAAGGCTGCGGTAGCCGTTTTCTTTGGGATTGCGGATATAGTCCTTTTCTTCCACCAGCGTGATGTCATCCTGATTAATCAGACAGTCGGCCAGCATGTAAATATCGTCTACAAAAGAGCAGATAACACGGATTCCGGCGATGTCAAACAGGTTTTCTTCGATGGAAGAGAGTGTGAGAGGCAGATTCTTGCGGCGGAGTTTTTCCAGAATACTTTCCGGTGATTTGAGCCTTGTCTTGATACTTTCAATGGGATTCCGGTCGTGCTGCAGGGAGAATTGTTCATTCAGTACACGGAATTTGGTCTCGACTTCCATGATGGCACAGCGATACCGTGACATCAGTGCCTGAGAGGAGGCCATGGTTTCGCGAAAACTGTCCATGGCTTCTTTCTTATCAAGGTTTGGAAATTGTGTGGATAAGTCCTTGTCTGTATCTATCATTTGTGCATCTCCTTTTATCATATTGTCAAAGTTATTTTTCCCAAAATATACTATTTCTGTATTCTCTTTTATCTTTATGTGTCAAAGAAAGAATCGGGCTATTCCAATAATTTGCATCAGAACACCTTCGTAGTCCATTTGGTACAATCCCATACATCGGTGGCTAATCCGTCGTAAAATTCCGGTTCATGGCAGACCATGAGGATACTACCCTTGTATTCCGACAGGGCACGCTTTAATTCTTCCTTTGCGTCTACGTCCAGATGGTTGGTAGGCTCGTCCAGAAGCAATATGTTGGTGCTCCTGTTAATCAGTTTGCAGAGCCGCACCTTCGCCTGTTCACCACCGCTTAAAACTTTTACTCTGCTTTCAATGTGTTTTGTTGTCAGACCGCACTTTGCCAGGGCGGAGCGTACTTCGTACTGCGTAAAGCCCGGAAACTCCTGCCAGATTTCTTCAATGCAGCTGTTGTCCCCACTACCCGACATCTCCTGCTCAAAATAGCCGATTTCCAGGTAATCTCCCTGCGTTACATTGCCCTCCAGAGGGGGAATCAGCCCTAGAATGCTCTTTAATAAAGTGGTTTTTCCGATGCCGTTGGCGCCGGTGAGGACAATTTTCTGGCCTCTTTCCATGGAGAGGTTTAAGGGCTTGGATAAGGGTGTGTCGTAGCCAATGACAAGGTTTTCTGTCTCAAAGAGAATGCGTCCCGGTGTACGTGCCTCCTGAAAGCGGAATTCCGGCTTGGGTTTCTCGGCTGCAAGCTCAATCACATCCATTTTGTCCAGCTTTTTCTGTCGGGACATTGCCATGTTTCTGGTGGCAACTCTTGCCTTGTTTCTTGCCACAAAGTCTTTCAGGTCGGCAATTTCCTTCTGCTGGCGGTTGTAGGCGGCCTCCAGCTGGGATTTTTTCATGGCATAGACCTCCTGAAATTTGTCATAGTCTCCCACATAGCGGTTCAGTTCCTGATTATCCATATGATAAATCAGATTGACGACACTGTTCAGGAAAGGAATATCATGGCTGATGAGGATAAAAGCATTTTCATATTCCGTCAGGTATCGTTTCAGCCATTCGATATGCTCCGCATCCAGATAGTTTGTGGGCTCGTCCAGCAGAAGGATATCCGGCTTCTCCAAAAGCAGTTTACCGAGAAGCACCTTTGTCCGCTGTCCGCCGGAAAGCTCTGTTACATCCTGATCAAGGCCGATGTCCAGAAGCCCCAGCGCCCGGGCAACTTCTTCCACCTTGGCATCAATCATATAGAAGTCATGCATTGTCAGCAAATCCTGAATCGTGCCGAGTTCTTCCATGTAGGCATCCAGTTCTTCGGGAGAAGCTTCACCCATTTTATCGCAGATTTCGTTCATCTGGGCTTCCATTTCGTACAGAAAATCAAAGGCAGAGGAAAGCACCTGCCGGATGGTCATGCCGGCAGTCAGCACCGTATGCTGATCCAGATAGCCAACGCGGACATTTTTCGCCCATTCGATTTTTCCTTCATCGGGCATCAGTTTTCCCGTGATAATGTTCATAAAGGTGGATTTTCCCTCACCATTCGCACCGATAAGTCCGATATGTTCACCCTTCAGGAGACGGAAAGATACATCATTAAAGATAGCACGGTCTCCGAAACCGTGGGTTAAATGTTCGACATTTAAAATGCTCATGTATATGCTCCTAACTATAGAATAAACTCGCAAACCCGCACTTCGTGCTTTATCGTCTGCTTCGCAGACTG
>JBJEJG010000137.1:0-7004 GCA_051877795.1 Acetatifactor sp. | reverse complement strand
TCGCAAACCCGCACTTCGTGCTTTATCGTCTGCTTCGCAGACTGTTTGCTCGTTAACGCGTTGAAAACCAAATGCCGCATTCTGCGTCGCTTGGTTTTCTGCGCGCGTATATTATAACATATAAAATTTTCTTAAGAAAGTATTCCGAGCTTTTTTGCATGGTATGTGATAGAATCAATTTGGGAATAATGTGTGGAGACACAGGTCGCTCATTTTAAGGAGGTTATTTATGAAAAAATTATTTGTGATGTTGTGCGTCGGCACATTAATGCTTGGATTGGCTGGTTGTGGCGGGTCTGACAATAAAGGAAACGGGCAGAGCAGTGCAGAGACTGCGGAAAGTACTCCCGCTCCCGTGGCAACCTCTGCACCTGCCGATGAGAGCAGCGTGGCGAGCAGTGGTGCAGACGGACATGACTATACTGCCGGCTGGACTGAGGAAATGAATGCCATCAGAACGGCGATTACAGATGCTTTGGGAGAGAACTATTGGCCGACTGCGGCATTGGAGCCCGATATGCTGGAGTCTGCTTTTGGCATTACGGCGGATATGTATGACGACTATCTGGCAGAAATGCCTATGATTAGCGCTCATGTAGATACGCTTGTGATTATTAAGGCGAAGGAAGGACAGGCAGATGCCGTGGAAGAGACTCTGACTGCTTACAGGGAAGCCTTAGTGAACGATACAATGCAGTACCCTATGAACCTCGGAAAGATTCAGGCATCCAGAGTGGAAAAGGTAGGGAACTATGTATGCTTTGTACAGCTGGGTGGGGATACTACTGAGGCGCTGGAAAAGGGAGATGAGGCTGTCATTGCCCAGTGTCAGGAAACAAATGAACTTGTCATTGAGATAATCGGTCAGCAGGTGCAGTAACAGTGGAGTGATGTAAATGGTTTTCAGCAGTGTTGTTTTTCTGTTTCGATTTCTGCCCATTTTTTTAATCTGCTATTATTTGGCTCCCGGGAGGATGAAAAATCTCATCCTCTTTTTTGGGAGCCTTTTCTTTTATGCCTGGGGAGAACCGGTCTATGTGCTGCTGATGCTGTTTTCAACTGTTTCGGATTATGCCCACGGACTGCTCATTGAGAGATTCCGCGGCAGGAAAGCGGCGAAGGCTGCTCTATGTTCCTCGGTCATGGTAAATCTGTTTGTACTGGGATTTTTCAAGTATTCTGATTTCCTGATTGCGACCTTCAATACTCTGGCGGGAGTTTCAGCACCGCTGCTAAACCTGCCGCTTCCCATCGGTATTTCCTTCTACACCTTTCAGACCATGTCCTACACTATCGATGTGTATCGGGGCGAAGTGAAAGCACAGAAAAATCTTTTGGACTTCGGTGTCTTTGTCACCATGTTTCCACAGCTGATTGCCGGCCCCATTGTGAAGTACAGGGATGTGGAAGAGAGGCTGCACAACCGAAAGGTCACTATAGAGGCGGTGAGCAGCGGAATGAAACGGTTTTGTGTGGGATTGGCAAAGAAGGTGCTGCTGGCAAACAATATCGGACAGCTCTGGACAGAGGTTTCGGAAATGAATTTTCATGAAATCAGCGTTCTTACGGCGTGGCTGGGTATACTGGCCTTTGCCTTTCAGATTTATTTTGACTTTTCGGGATATTCGGACATGGCAATCGGACTTGGAGAGATGCTGGGCTTCCATTTTCCGGAAAACTTCAGGTATCCTTATATTTCCGCATCCGTTACCGAATTTTGGAGAAGATGGCATATTTCCCTGAGCAGCTGGTTTCGGGAATATGTGTACATTCCCCTGGGAGGAAACCGCCGGGGACTGGCACGGCAGATGTTCAATATTCTTTTGGTATGGATGCTGACGGGCATCTGGCATGGAGCCGGGTGGAATTTCCTGCTGTGGGGACTATGGTTTGCAATTTTGCTGATTCTGGAAAAATGGTTTCTGGGAAAAGTGCTGAAGCCGCTTCCGCGGGTGGTGGGAATGCTGTACAGCGGTGTGGCGGTATTGATTGGCTGGGTGCTTTTTTCTCTGGAGAGCCCCGGACAAATTTTGTGGTACCTAAGAGCCATGGCAGGAGGCGCCGGCGGACTTTCGGACAGGTGGGGACTTTATCTGGGAAGGGAATATGCACTTCTGCTGTTAATTGCGGCGGTGGCCTCCACTCCGCTGTTTGGCGGGGTGGCTTATGGATTAAAGAAATCCCGTACCGGCCTGGGAATTGCTTTGTATCGTCTGGGAGAAAAAATAATTCCTGCAGCGTTACTGATTTTATCCATTGCGGGGATAGTAGACGCATCCTACAATCCGTTTTTATATTTTCGTTTTTGACACGGGGCTGAACTGTCCGGTATCGGCCCGGGAAGGCCGCGTGAGCGGCTCTGGATATAAGAAAGGAGGCGCAGCTTATGGACGGAAGTGAGAAAAGAAACGCAGTATTTACCGTTGTTGTTATTTCTGCCTTAATATTGACATTTACCATAGCCGATTTCTTTGACAGTGACAGAATTTTTTCCGAGACAGAAAACAGGCTGCTTGCCTCAAAGCCGGAATTTTCCCGGGAAGCCTTGCTTGACGGAACCTATGCTGCTGAAACGGAAAATTATGTGACTGATCAGTTTGTGAGCAGAGACAAATGGATTACCGTGAAAACGGTCACGGATGTTCTGCTGCAAAAGAAGGAGATTAACGGTGTCTATCTGGGACAGGATGACTATCTGATTGAACAGCATCTGCCGGAGGACTACACGGAGGTACAAATCAGCAAAAAGCTGCTTCTGCTGGAAAAACTGGTGGAAAGATGGGATGCTGCGGTGATGCTGGTCCCCACGGCAGACAACATATTGACGGATAAGCTGCCTGCCAATGCGCCCTGTTTTGATCAGAAAGCGTTTCTTGACAGAGTAGAGGCGCTTGTGGGAGAGGAGCATTATGTAGACGTGTATAATGCACTGGCGGAGCATAAGGACGAGGAAATCTATTACCGTACAGACCATCACTGGACAAGCCTGGGAGCCTGCTACGGATACCGCGCATGGGCAGAGGCAAAAGGTGTGAAGCAATATCGCTACAATACACACACCATGAAAACAGCGACAACGGAATTTCTGGGAACATTGCATTCCAAGGTGAATCTGGATTGGAAAAATGACTGCATTACTTATTTCAGAGAGACAACCATGCGCCCTGTCACGGTTACCTATGATATGCAGACAGTCACCGATACTCTTTACGAAACTTCTTATCTGGATACCAAGAACAAGTACGGTTTTTTCCTGGACGACAACCATGCGCTTGTGGAAATTGACACCGGACGGCCCGGGAAAGGAACCCTCTTTGTAATAAAGGATTCCTATGCAAACTGTCTTGTGCCGCTGCTGACACCTCACTACAGCAAAATTTATATGCTGGATCCTCGGTATTATAATGGCAAACTGTTTCGCCTGATGGAGCAATACGAGGAGGAATCAGCCAATACTACGGGAGAAAGCATGGATGTACTCGTTTTGTACAACTGTATTCACTTTTTGGACGATTTCGGGTATTATGAATGACAGGAAAGAAATCAGGCGACTACGAGACGGAGGAACCGGATGAACGCAGTTATTTTTGATATGGACGGTGTACTTTTTGATACGGAGCGGCTCTGCGAGAAGAGCTGGCTTGTTGTGGCGGAAAAGCACGGCCTGCCGGGAATGGAAGAGATATTTCCCAAATGTATCGGCTTAAATGCCAATGACAGCAGGCGTATCGTGATGAATGCTTACGGCGAGGAATTTGACTATCCCGGATTCAGAGAGGAGGCATCTGTCTGGTTCTGGGACTACATAGAAAAAAACGGACTGCCTGTGATGGAGGGAGTTTTAGAAATCCTGGAATGGCTGAAGGAAAACAATTGGAAGGTGGGGCTTGCCTCCTCTACCAGGCGTTCTTCTGTGTTGAACCATCTGGAACAGGCAGGAATCAGGGATTATTTTTCTGTTATCATATCAGGAGATATGGTAGAGCACTCCAAGCCGCAGCCGGACATTTACCTGCTGGCCTGCCGTGAACTGGGAGCAGAACCGGAACAGGCTTATGCGATAGAAGATTCTCCCAACGGCATCCGCTCCGCCCACAGAGCAGGTATGATTCCGCTGATGGTGCCCGATATGATTGCACCGGATGAAGAGATGAGGGAGTTGAGCCGCAGGATTTTCAAAAATCTTGCGGAAGTATTGGAATATTTCAAGCAGACGGAGGAGAGGGCGTAATGGCAAACCTGGGAATCCCACAGAATACAATAGAAATTTTACAGAAGTATCACTTTAATTTTCAAAAGAAGTTCGGTCAGAATTTTCTGATTGATACAAGCGTACTGGACAGAATTATCACGGCAGCGGAGATTACAAAGGAAGACTGTGTTCTTGAAATCGGTCCGGGAATCGGAACCATGACGCAGTACCTTGCCGAACGTGCAGGCGGGGTAGTGGCGGTGGAAATTGACAAAAATCTGATTCCCATTCTGGAAGAAACGCTGTCTGCCTATGACAATGTGACGGTCATCAACGACGACATTCTGAAGGTGGATGTGAATAAAATTGTGCAGGAGAAGAACGGCGGACATCCGGTAAAGGTGGTGGCAAATCTGCCCTATTACATCACCACTCCGATTATTATGGGACTGTTTGAGAACCATGTGCCCTTAAAGAGCATTACCATCATGGTACAGAAGGAGGTGGCGGATCGTATGCAGGTCGGCCCCGGCACAAAGGATTACGGTGCCCTTTCTCTGGCGGTACAATATTATGCGAAGCCGGAAATCGTGGCAAATGTGCCGCCGAATTGTTTTATTCCCCGTCCCAACGTGGGAAGCGCTGTCATTCGTCTTACTCGTTATGAGGTTCCCCCTGTACAGGTCAGTGATGAGAAAAAAATGTTTGCCATCATCAGGGCATCCTTCAACCAGAGAAGAAAAACGCTGGTGAACGGATTGGGAAATGCACCGGATTTAAATATATCGAAGGAACAGGTGGCGCAGGCGCTGGAACAGATGAAGCTTTCTCCGACCATCAGAGGGGAAGCTTTGACATTGGAACAGTTTGCGGAACTGACGGAGCTGCTGGGGTAATTTGTGTTCGTAAACCGATATTTAGTAAAAAAGTACAAGGTATAGCTACTATATCTTGTATTTTTTTCGCTTTTACTTTTGACATATGTACAATAACTATGGTAAACTTACAATAATAGTGGGGGTATCTTGCCATTTACAAACAGACAGGGATTAGATAGGGAGCGAATTACCTTGGATAAATATGAATATAAAGTAAGAGCAGATGAAATAAAAGAGCTGATTGCGCAAGGCGACTATGCACAGGCTGCGGAAATTGCTGACACGATAGACTGGCGCAGAGTCAAGAGCGTAATGATGCTTTGCACCATCAGTGATTTGTACAAGATTAACAGACGGTATGAGGATGCTAAGAACATGCTGCTGCTGGCGTACGAGAGAAGGCCGGGCGGAAGGACAATCTGTTATTCCCTCTGTGAGCTTTGCATCAAGACAGAGGAATTTGTACAGGCGGTAAATTACTATAAGGAATTTGTACAGGTGGCGCCCAAGGATCCGGGACGCTATATTTTGCAGTATAAGCTTTATGAGGCGCAGGATGTGAGTCTGGAGGAGCGCATCGGTGTGCTGGAGGAGTTAAAGAAGCGGGATTATAGAGAAAAGTGGGCTTATGAGCTGGCGTATCTCTATCACAGAGTAGGACTTGCAACCCGCTGCGTGGAAGAATGCGATGAACTGATTTTGTGGTTCGGAGAAGGCAAGTATGTGATAAAGGCCATGGAACTGAAAATGCTTCATGCGCCTTTGACGCCGGAACAGCAGCAGAAGTACGACCATCGGTTTGACGGGAACGGAGCAGAGATACAGCAGAAATATGAGCCGGTGTCCGCACCGGAAGCGGCTGTGGAAGAGACACAGGTTTATGAGATACCCCGGGAGCAGAATACGGGGGAAGAAAGTGTGTATGCGGAATCTGTAGAAGCGGATATGGCGGCGGACGAAGTACAGACACAGGAATATACTCCGGCACAGCCTTATCAGGAGAACGGGAATACGCAGACCACAGAGAAGCCTGAGGACATGGAAATTCAGGTAAAGACCATGGATGTAGGGCAGTACAATACGATAAATCTGCAGGCCGAGCTGGCTGAAGGACTGCGTGAGGTGTTGGGTGACCGCCATACCAGAGAAGCGGAAATCACCCGTTCCATCATGGAGCCTATGATGAATACAGATACGGAGTCGCTTGATCTTCCTGAGATAGATGAGGTAGACGAGGAGGATTTGGAACCGGAGGCTGAGGAGATGGAAAGCTCTGAGGTATTCTTCGGTGAAACGGAGGATTTGAGTGCTGTCCGCCGGGAACAGACCACCCCGGAGCCTGCGGAAACCGCCGAGCAGCCGGAAACGACAGATGTGGTTACAGATGAAACGGCAGAGCTGGTTATGAGCCAGATGCGTGAGGAGAGTGCGGGAAAGTCGGAGCAACAGGCGATGACCGCTCAGCCGCCCGAATCTCTGGCAAGAGTACTCTCTCAGGAATCGGACGGACAGATTCGTCTTGTCGTACCGGAAAGCGAGAACATTGAGAAGCAGATTACCGGTCAGATGAGTATTGAGGATATTTTGACCGAGTGGGAGCGGATGAAGAAGGAGAACGAGGAAAAGCGCAGAGAGGAAGTGCGCCAGCATGTTCTTCAGCAAACGGGAACCATGTTCACAGAGTTTGAGGCAGCTGTCAGAGACGGTCTGTTGGAACAGTTGGAGCAGAGCGTTTCGTCAGAGGAAGAGGCCGAGGATAAGACGGAAGCCGAGGAGACTGAAATCGCAGAGGCTGAAGCAGAGAATGAATCCGAAGAAACTGTGGCCGAGGAAACCGAAGTAGAAGAGATTGAAGAAGAGCCTGAAGAAGCCGAGGAAACCGAAGCAGAAGAAATAGAAGAGGCAGAGGAAGCCGAAGCAGAAGAAATAGAAGA
>JBJEJG010000136.1:0-47962 GCA_051877795.1 Acetatifactor sp. | reverse complement strand
TTTAAAGCGTGGTGGAATTTACCTCTGCACTGGAATTTAAAATTTCAAGTCAGCATTTTTTTCTATTTAGAACAATAATATTGGAGCAGCAGTCTCACCACTCTGCTGTAGCTGATTTTGCCGTCGGAAACTCCGTTCACCTTCAAATTTGCATCAACCAGCACATCTGTTGCTTTATCTACGACCTCCGTATCAATCAGAGCCTTCCCGTTAATGCGTTCCCACTCCTCATCAGACACAAAGATATTGTCCTCCCAGACCTGCTCTGACACAGCAACAGGCTGAACCTTTTCCACCGCGGCCTCATAGGCGCTACGCTCTGTCTGCCACGCCTTATATAAATCATTATACAGATAATTCAAAACACTCAGATAACCCGCATATTCAATAAAGGCATCCTCCGACTGTACACAGGCCAGATAACCGATAAAATTCGCTTCATCCTCATAAATATATCCCCTCAGATGCGCCAGCTCATGACACATGGTGGAAGGAATGTTCAGAATATGCATGACATCATTGTAATTGGCCTCCATGGAAAAGGGGAAATAATAGCCTTGCATATGCTGCTGGCACATAAAGTCAGAAAAGAGCATTGCCTTAGGCCGGGGATACCAGCCGTCCAGCTGTTCATATTCCTGCCCCAGCTGCTGCATCAGTTTTCGGGCCTGGTCTGCCATATCACGAAGCTGCTCCTCATACGACGCATTTCCCAAGTCTCCTGTACTTCCCGTATAAATAACCATGCCCGTCTCATCCCGCTCCATCTGTTCTGCCAGTCGGTTACAGTTTTCTGCTACCACATTGTAAACTATAATCAGTTCTTCCAGCGTATATTCCTCATCACTCTCACCAAAATAATGCTCGGAAAAGGTTGACGCATGGTACAGAATAAAACAGTTCAGGGTCATAATCAGACAGACAATCAGCAAAGTCCATGCCAGGAAACGGTAATAGCCTTTTGCAAAGCGTTTCAGAAATTCAGGAAACGTTTTATTCCTGATAACTCTCACTATTCCGGTCACCGCACACATAAGCCCAAGCAGCACAGCCACGGCCAGAACTGCCAGCCCTGCCATTATCAGCCACTCGCCCACGGAAAAAGGGAACAGTCCCGTAATTCTACCCCAGGTATTCACCCATATGGGAAAAATATGCGCAATATACCAGTCACTGAACCGCGTACTGTTCCATGCCGTCACATTCAGCAGGACGATGAACACAGCAATCATATATGCAATTCGATTTTTCCGTTTTTTCATTCCTGCTCTGCCCCTGTGAAAAACGACCCTCTTTTCAGAGGGCCGCTTCTTTTGTATCGATTTATTTAATTACAAGTTCTGACCAGGAATCGGAAGGAATCAAAGAGATGTATGTCTTTCCGGTATTAATCTCAATCTCTTCTCCGGTCTTCTTGTCATAGTAAACAGTAATGTCACTCTCGCCGGACTTTGTCCAGGTTATCTCGATAGCCTTTCCGTTTGTGATATAATATCCGTCACGTCCGCTGTCAATCGCATTATAAATCAAATATCCCTCACCCAGCTCAGCGAAGGTAGTATCCTGAAGAATAACATTCTTGAAGGTAAGCTGTGCACTGTCGTGCAAAGGATCCAGATGTGCAGCTCCATACTCATAATAGTCGTAGGTTCCTGTCGTCTCATTATACTTCAGAGTGGACTTATTATGAGGGAAAGGCAGCTCAATCTGCGTAGCCTGAGCAGAATCTGTTCTGTCGGCAAAATCAATCTCCTTCGCGGCAAACTTGAAATGAGGTCCCTCATAATACTCATTATAGGTAGTTGAATAGTTGGCTTTCTCAAAACGCTGCTTTAATCCGTCGTAGGTCTGATTCTTATTTGTATTGGTATATTTGTCATAGGTCAGATATTCGGTAAACTCAGTAGCCTTTCCGTTGCTGTACCGGGCAAAGCCGCCGCTTAAGTTATTGGTATAAGGCTTGGCAACCCAGGTATCAATGAAGTAAGGACCTCCGTCATGACAGAGCACAGCATTCCATTCTGCTGCCAGCATAAAGTTTGTGGGGCGTACGCTTCGGATACTTCCAAACTGGGTAATGCTTCCCCAATCCTTTACCAGTGCCATAAAACGGGTAATTCTGTCATTCTTGGTACTGTTCATAATTTCATAAACCACATCTGCTTCGGTAAGACCATAATGAGGAAGCGCTGTCTTCTCATTGTCTACCATTGCCGCAATGGGACGCTGATCCTTCAGGCTCTCGTCAATCCATTCATTGGTAAGCTCACTCCGGTACATTCCTTCGCGCGTCTCTTCCACTATTTCTTCAACCGGTGCTTCCGATGACGGTTCCGGGGTCTCTGCCACTATGGACTGGGGCTCCAGCGTCTGGATGGGAGATGAAACCTCCTCACCGCTTTCACTGCCGCAGGCGGTCATCACCAAACCCACTGCTATTAAAACTGCTGCTAATGTTTTCTTTTTCATTGGAACTTCCTTTCCTGTCCGTTTTCTTTTATTTTATATCCAAATACTGTACTTTGTCTATTTAATCGACAAAAAATTACGTAGAAAATTTTCTCATTTTTTCATCATTTTGTCAATAATCTTCCGGCATCTCTATTTAGTCTCCAACATCTTATCTATTTTTTGCTGTTGGGCACTCAAATCCCCCATCCGGCTCACCGCATCCTCCATCTCTTCCTTCCATATCTTCGCGCGAGACTCATCTTCCGCTTTCACATAAATGTTATAATAGAGGGCTGCCTCAAAATAATCTGCCACCGCATAGTACTCCTGATACTCAGCACCGCCTTTCTTTCCCTGCACCCTGTTGGACAGACTCATTCTCAACAGATTGTCATAATTACCACTATCCATGCTATAATAAAAGGAACTTTCATCATATGTGGTCCGGCCTTCCTCCCAAAAGCGAGCTCCCGTAAACCACAGGGCGAGCACAAGAATCACGCACAGCATCGCAATTACAATGTCCATTATCAAAATTCCCATATGCCCCTTATCTCTCAAAAATATTTTTAAAATTTTTTCCTGAAATCCTTTACTCTCATTCATTTTGCATTCCAGCCTCCAGTTTCTCCTCAATCAGCACTGCCCGTTTCGTTTTACTTAAGGAAGACATGGACGCTGCTTCCTCCTGAGTAAAGTTTCCATAGGTAATCAGCATCTGCTCCACATTATATTCCATCACATCTGCCGCCTGTCTGAAAAGATCGCTGTCTCCGTACAAATCCGTATAGAAATGATTCTCATCCAGATAATATTTGTAGAAATAGTCCAGACTATCCGATGTCATCTCCACAACATAATTCAGAGAATCTCCTTCTTCAAAGGTAAAATAATCAAAAAGAGCATTATAAAGGTTTGCATAACTGTTGCAAAGCTGCATCACCAGACCATATTTCTCTCCATATGCTCCTTCATAATAACGGATTCCCTTTTCAGAGCAAAAGCTGTAGAATTCCAGATACCTCTCTTCCTCGAGATATTCATCCAATATCTGCGAATAGTCACTATAGTGTCTGTCAGCACTTGCCGACTTCCAGTTGTACCGGATTTCCCAGACATTTACTCCGAGCAGAAAAACAATAATAATCAGAACAATTAAAACTGCCATAATGACTACTCTGACCGATATGTCCGTATACCGTCCCGTCTTCTCGTAGACATAATTTTTGGTGTCCTCGAATTCCCCCTGATACCGGCGCATATCCTTAATATGTTGTTTTGCATGCTTGTTAGGCTGTCCGCAGTGAGGGCAATATTCATCCTCCAGCGAAAGCGTGCCCGAACAGTACTCACATTTCATTTATCTGTTCTCCTTCATCCACTTTTTTATATATTTTTCGCAGTCTTCAAAATTGATATATCTGCCGCCGTGCTGCACAAGCTGTTCATAAAAAGCATCATAATCCTCACCCGTCATGTTCCATCTTTCCCCGAAATCGGCTTCACTCAGTTCTATATAGGGCTCCATTTCCCTGTATTCTTCCTCCGTAAACTCTTCCTTTCGTAATATAATCCCTTTCATTTCCCATTCGGCTGAAAACAAAAGGCAGAAAAAGCTTTCCTTCGGTTCTCTCATTTTCTCTTCTTCAAGGTAATCTTCTACAGAGAGGCAGCATGCATAAGTTTCCAGAAAATCATAGTGCTCCCATTCATAAAAAACACTGTTTTTATCCCCCAGAAGTTCATAATAAAGCTTCACCAGCTCCTTATACTCTCCGGCGTCATACAAGGCATTGAGTTTGGGATAGTTCTCCTGCTTCCAGAGATATTGTGCCTTATAATCTCTTTCTTCCAGTCTGCTCCTTAAGACAACAACGACTGCAAGCAATGCCGTTACCGCCATTACCGCAAGTACTACTCTTTTTATCAACCGCCCCTGTTTTTTTATTGTGCGCTCCAATTCCGCCCGCGGTGCCTCGTCCAGTTCCTCCATATCCTCCCGGACATCCTCCAGCCTGTTCAGATAAGCTCTCTCAGCTCCTTTTGGGTTGGTAGAACCGCAACTGGGGCATTTTTCGAGATTTTCGTCAAATTCCTTTCCGCAATTACTGCAGACAATTAGCCTTCCCATTAGATATGTAAATCCTTCCTGTCTAAAATTCTTTTTTATTTTAACATATTCCGACAGAACCTGTACACATCTTTTCTTTTGGCACACTTTGTGCTAAAATAATGTCCGTGTGAAAAGGTTAGGAGCAGACAGAAAAAAGAGTTATATAAAAATGCAAAAATTTAAAACACATGAAATGAATCTCTGCGAGGGGTCGCTATGGAAGAATATACTGGTTTTCAGCGTACCTCTGATGTTTTCTAATATTTTACAGGTAATCTTTAATATGTCCGATGTGGCTGTCGTAGGAAAATTCGCCGGCCCTATCGCTCTGGGTGCTGTCGGCTCCACCAGTACTCTTGTTACTCTGTTCACCGGCGTTCTCATTGGGCTTGCCGGCGGTGTCAATGCTTTGACCGCACTTTATGTGGGCTCAAAAAGCGACGACAATGTCCGCGAGACCGTACATACTTCTGCCATTCTTTGTCTCGCTACAGGTATACTGATTGCTTTCCTGGGCATTCTCTTTTCTACCCGCATCCTTACTGTAATGCATACCAAAGATGAACTGATTGCCGATGCCGTTCTCTATCTGCGCATCTATCTTCTTGGAATGCCCGCATTGGCTCTGTTCAACTTTGGCAATGCTGTGCTTAGTGCCATAGGAGATACCAGACGCCCTTTGTATTACCTGTCCTTTGCCGGAGTAGTCAACATACTGCTAAATCTGTTTTTTGTGATTGTCTGCAAGATGGGAGTTGCCGGTGTTGCCGTGGCAAGTATCCTTTCTCAGTACATTTCCGCCATACTGGTCTTAAGGCTTCTGTTCAAATGCCGGGAAAATTATAGTCTCTGCCTGTCTCATCTTCGAATTTCTTCCGACAAGATGCAGCGTATTTTAAAAATCGGCATTCCCTCCGCATTTCAGTATGCACTTTTTGCCATTGCCAATCTCTTCGTACAGACCGGTGTCAATTCCTTCGACCATGTGATGGTGGAGGGCAATTCCGCTGCCGCCAATGCAGACCCCCTTGTCTATGACATGATGGCTGCATTCTATACAGCCTGTGCCAGCTTTATCGCACAAAATTTCGGTGCACAAAAAAGAGACAGAATCCGGAAAAGCTTTCTCATCTGTCTCCTTTATTCCTTCCTTGCAGGACTTCTTTTGGGTGTATGCCTTTATCTGCTGCGCTATCCCTTCCTGTCTCTGTTTACCAGCGACGGTGATGTGGTAGCTGCGGGCACAAAACGACTGTCCGTAATGGCACTTTCCTACTGTGTCTCTGCCTTTATGGACTGTACGATTGCCGCTTCCCGCGGGCTTGGTCGAACCATCGTGCCCACAGTTATTGTCATTATGGGCTCATGTGTGTTCCGTATTATTTGGATTTATACCATTTTCTCACATTTCCACACCATAGAATCCCTGTATCTGCTGTATGTATTCTCCTGGAGCATCACAGCTGTCGCAGAACTGATTTACTTCGTATGGATTTACCGCAAGTCAGTCTCGCCTGTCGCATAGGTTTCTCTGGCTCGCTTCCGTTCACCGGTAAGGTCAAAGTACTTGTCCGCAATCACACCATGCTCTGTAAGTGCCTTGTAGGTACGCTCCTGAGCCGGGTTCATCGTCAGACCCACCGTAGAATTCTCATCCGTGATAACGCAGCCGGTATGCTCAATCAGCCAGAACAGCGGCGAATCTCCCTTGGGTATCAGCTCCCACACCTGCTCATTGGGCATAGGCATCAGATCTAGCAGCATATGCAGATGCCCTTCTTTTATCAGTTCATAGCTTCCGTCCGGCAGAATTACACCCGCCGCATAATTTTTCGCGTCTTTTCCCACATTGGCAAAGAATGTTTCATCTACTGTCATATGGCTTATAACCCGCTCTTTCTATACTACATAATCCAAACAGCTTCTGATAGCAGTATATGGTCTCACTTTTCCGTCCGCCACTGCTACATGCTCGGGATGCACGGCATAGCCCTTCAGCGCCGCTTCGTCCACAAAAGTGGAATCCAGCATTAAATCAGCATTGGAGCTGGGGAGCCCCTCCGTATGTACCTGAATATCCAAAAGCCCCGGAATACGACCCGCAAGTCCTTCCAGTCCCTCTTTGATGCCGGCTTTTACCTTTCCTTTTTCCTCCGCTGTCAGTTCTTCCTTCAATGTCCATAAAATCACATGCTTTACCATGGCATTTCTCCTTTTCTGACTTTCGGCGTCGCTTTTTCTCCTAAACTCGCAAACCCGCGCTTCCGCGCTCCTCATCCTGCTTCGCAGGATATTTGCTCGTTATCGCGAAGAAAATCAAATGCCGCCTTCGGCGTCGCTTGATTTTCTTTTCGCGTACATTATAACATCCGACTTTATCATCAGACAACTATTTTCTGACTACTGCATAGACATCACAGCGCATTCTGTTCTCAAAGTAGGTCTTCAGCTCCATGTTCCTGTCCCACTTCGACTGGGGAAAAGAACCATATCTCCTTTTCACATCCAGCATTCTGTCCTCGATATTCATAATGGCCTCGCCGCCCGCCAGACTGTCACACAATTGAATCAGCAGATCATAATCGTCAAATTCCGTCTTTTCCAATATATCTTTCATCAGCTCCAATTGCTCCCCGGTAATGTCATACTTTCCTACATAACCGTCTATTGCATGTTCGCAGAAAGAGTGGGTCAGACAGATTTTAGCCGCCTCATCATATCCCAGTTTCATCATGTACTGATACCCGTCATACACATGCTTTAACTGACTGACGCCGAATTTCCTCCCAATGTCGTGGAGCAGGCCCAATACATACGCTTTCTCCGGTTCCAAGTCCCCACAGGCTTCCGCAATGCGCTCGGCGCACTGTGCTACCAGATGGCTGTGCTTTTCCCATGGTCCCGGGTTGCAGCTTGCCCCTTCTCTCAAAATCTCTTCTGCTTTCTCTCTTGATGGTATCATTTTCATTTCCTTTCCGGCTTGTCCTGTCTGCCGTTGCGATTTTTATTCATCATACAATAAGAAAATTGAGATTTGTTGGAGGTTTCTTGAAGATTTTATGAAGATATTCTTATCTTGCTCTTGACGACACCGTGTGGTATTTTCTTTTGTCCGCCCTTGCAGGAGTATCCAAAGAAGTATGTTCTGGATGTATTATACGTAAGCATTTGCCCCAGGCAGGAATAAAATCTCTTTACGCTTTATTTTAAATCTTTTATAATTGAAACAGAACCGTTTATTCTTCAGGAGGCAGCAGATGAAACAGGCACTTTATCACGTAAAGGAATATCAGGAGGAACTTATTTATCCGGCAGTTTGCCGTTTCATGGAAGATTTGGAGATAGCAAAAGAACTGCGCCCTGATTTTAAGGTTGTTATCAAACCCAACCTTGTTATGGCAAAAAGCCCCCAGTTCCCTGCCACGACACATCCGCTCGTTATCAAAGCAGTTGTCCGCTGGCTGAAAGAGCAGGGGATTCACGATATCACTCTGGCAGAAAGCTCCGGTGGGCTCTATAATGCCGAATATATGAAAAATATTTATTCTGTCTGCGGCATGAAGCAGCTGCATCCCGATTTAAAGCTGAATATGGATTTTACCGCACAAACCGTGAACTGTCCTGCGGGCTTTGCAAACCATTCCTTTCATCTGATTACCCCCATCTGCGAAGCCGACTATATTATCAATATCTGCAAATTAAAAACCCATTCCATGACCGGCTATTCCGGCGGCATCAAGAACCTGTTCGGCACGATTCCGGGACTCGAAAAGCCGCAAATGCACTATCGCTGGCCGGACATTGAAGATTTTTCCAGAATGCTTGTTGAGCTGGCGCAGACGGTAAATCCCCAGCTGACCATTATTGATGCCATTGATGCCATGGAAGGCAACGGTCCCACAGGCGGTACCTCCCATCCACTGCACATGCTTCTCGCTTCCAAAGATATGTATACACAGGATTATTTTGCCGCAGGACTGATGGGCCTTGATCCGATGAAGATTGTCATGATTCGTCAGTCAGTAGAAGCAGGACTGGCTGCTCCCGATACGCTGGAGTTGTCCGGAGACCCGGTTCCCGACAATTTAACCCCTTTCTGCCAGCCGGATACCAAACGGCTGGATTTTACAGGCTCACTGCCTGCATTTCTGCAAAAGCCCTTTACCCTGATTGCGGGAAAGCTTTTGAAATCCTATCCCCAGCTAAACAAAACACTTTGCGTGGGCTGCGGCAAATGTGCGGAAAGCTGTCCTGCACACATCATTAAGATAAAGGACAAAAAGGCACATTTTCAGAAAAAGGGCTGCATCTCCTGCTTCTGCTGTCAGGAAATGTGCCCTATGAAAGCTATCAGTGTGAAGAAAGCCCTTTAATTTCCGCCGGTAGCGCCTTCACTTACCTGTAATTTTCCTTGCTTTCAAACCACTTTTTTACTGTCTCATACGCCAGCTTCGGTCTTCTGTATTCATCTACGATGCCCTTATTATTCATGGTGCGCGGCCGCTTATCAAACCAGCTGTCGCAGACTCTCACATCACAGAACTGCCAGATATAGATTCCGCTGCAGCCCTCCTGTTCAAAGATAGCGCCAATCTGCTCATTCAAGGTCTCCACTTGATATTCCTCCGACCACTTCACATGAGACGGCGTGCGATATCCGTAGATGGCACCTGCCCCTGTCTCCGTAATCAGGAAAGGCTTACCCGCTCCTTCTGTATCCGACTGTATCCAGTCATACAAGTCGCTCAGATACTCCTTTACCGGTGTGTCATGATACCATTTGGGATAAATATTATAGGAAACCACCTCCGGATAGCCAAAACAGATATCTGTTTTAAACTGACAGCTTGCCGAAGAACGGGGGCGCGAAGTGTCAAGCTCACGTATCAGTGCATACTGCGCCTCATAGCATTTCCTGCCGTACTCCGTATGGCTTGCACATTCATTCAGAATGCCCCAGATGTAAATGGACGGATGATTATAATGCGCCGTAATCATCTCACGAATACAATCCTCACACTGTTTTTCAAAATGGGGATTCCGCATATTTTCCTCTGACAGTCCCCTCGCATGGTTTTCTTCCCAGACAAGGATGCCCTGTTCATCACACAAATCCAGAAAAATTTCGTCATTGGGATAATGAGAAGTTCTGATGGAATTTGCACCCATATCCTTAGCCAATGCCAAATCATACTGGATTGCCGAAAAAGGCAGCGCACATCCAAACTGCGGATGATCCTCATGTCGGCAAAAGCCCTTAATAAATAACCGCCTGCCATTCAAAAGAATATCCTTACCCTCCGTTTTCACTTCACGAAAGCCTGTACGGTCTATCAAATCATCCACTGCCTCCCCGGACTCGGCAAGCAAGGTTGCTGTAATATGATACAGGTTCGGCTTCTCCGGGAACCAACTTTTAACTTCGGCACAGGCAAATTCCTCTGTATGAAGCACCCTTGTCTCTCCGGCTGCAAGATCCACCGGAAGCATTGCACATATCTCCTTTTCCAGCCTGATTTCCAGGGTTCCGCAAAAAGGGACCTGAGACAGATTACTCAGACTGATGTCTGCTCTGCCATACCAGCCATTCTCTGCCGCCTCTTCTGAAAGCGCCTCTGCCGCTCCCCGCCATATCGGCGTAAAATGCAGCCACTGCACATAGGCTTCACCAAGCTGTTCCATCACCACGGGTCTGGAGATACCGCCATAGGACTGATAATCATTCGGAATATGCAGTGCAGACTCCGGTCCAAAGGAATTGTCCGCAATCACCTCCAGGGTATGTACTCCGGGCGACATATTTTTCAATATGACATCAAATATCGTATAGGCATTATAGTGGGCTGCTACCTCTTTTCCATCCACCAATACCGTAGCCGTATGGCTGACTCCCTTGAACTCCAGCCGCACATTTCCCTCTGCCTCAAAAGTACGAAAATAGGATGCCTTTCCACGATAGCTGACTGTATCGGGATAAGTCTCCCAACAGCTGGGTACCGGCACCCGGCACACTTTATTCTGCTGTTCACCGCTCAATGTGTGAAAATTCCACAGGCAATCGGACAGTTCTTTACTTCTTCTGATTTTATGTGTTTCAAAGGTGCGAATCATGTTTTTCTCTCCCCATTTCAGTCATTTTTTATTTGACGGTTCTCCGACGCTTCGGTGCCTTCTGATATTATAACCTTATCACTACCATAATCACTTTGACAAGTAAATCAACAGCCTAACTTTCGTTTGATAAAAATCAAATATTCCTTTTTCTTTGAATTACGGTCAAGACCACCAGAACGCCAATCACACTCACACCGGTTCCAATCAATATCTTTCTCATGAAAAGTTCTCTTTCCGCCTTTTCCTCTGCGGCCCTTTGAGCTTCTTCCGCTTCCTGCTCAGCCTTCCTCTTTGCCTGCTCCTCTGCTTCCCGTTTTGCCTGTTCCTCGGCCTCTCTTTTTGCCTGCTCCTCTGCTTCCCGGCTTGCCTGTTCCTCGGCCTCTTTTTTCGCCTGTTCCTCTGCTTCCTTTTTATCCTGCTCCAGTTCCTCTACAGAGTATCCTTCCTCTATGACACTCAAATGAAAAATACTGTCTGCCATGTCCTGCGCTGTGGCATACATCATATTCCGCAGTTCTTCGTCTGCAGTCCTCCATTTCTCATATTCCGACTGAATTGGGTCCGGTTCATATACGGCTCTCTGCATTGCAATCTCAACCCATATATTTCGATATTCTACAACCTCTTGATGCCTTTTTCTGCTCCAGTCATCTATCTGCTGCATACTCATCTGCATGGGGTGATTTTCCAGAGCCGCAAGGTCAATGCCATCCGCCAGGTCCCGTCCGCTGAAGGTTCCCAGCTCTGTCTCGCCCATATATACTGTATAAAAAATATCCTCTGAAAGACCCTTTATCTGAAGTGTTTCCTCGTACAATATGCCCGCAGACTCCAAAAAACTCTGAAATTTGAGCAGCTCCGCAGTAGCTGCCACGGGTAATGTCTCTGACTTAAATGTCCAGCATATACCCCTTTCTCCCCGATAGAAATCTGTAAGCTCGCCATGAACCGCCTGTGCTCCTCCGTCTTCCGGTACAAATATCCCGGACAAAGGCTCATCACCTGCCCCTTGTAACTGTAATATGTAATACGCAATCAGCATCTGTCCTGTAGTGTTTGGATGAATGCAATCAGTGGTAAGAGTATTGCTGCGGTCTTCTTTCTGTATTTCCTCTGTTAACTCGGCCATAGGAGTATGTATATCCAGATAACCCACACCCCACTCTGCTGTTTTGATTTTCAGCATATCCATATATTCTAACAGCCTGCTCTCATAAGTCCAGCGTGGTTTTCCGCTGCTCCCGTAATTCAGTGAACAGTTTTGATCACAGATTGGCGGAGAAAGTATCAGAATGTCCTCTTCTTTTAATCCATCCTCCTTCAGCCTCTCTATCAATTTCTCCATATTGCTGATATAATCCTCAGAAGAAATTCCCAGAATGGCTTCGTTTGTTCCAAGCATGATTACTGCCTTATTAATTCCGCGAAATGCCGGATCCTGATCGTAAATGTTCAGGACATCACTAATCTTATACCCGGCAGCCCCCAAATTTCGGAATTCCACTTCCTGCTGCGGGAAGCGGCTCAGATAATAGAGCGAAAGCACATTCACATAATTGACCGGCGTATATATGGCATGTGTGATGCTGTCTCCGATAAAGCCGACCACATCTCCATCTTCATAAAAAGAAAATTTTTCCGACGGAGATGCTTCCGCCCGCATACAGCTGCCCATGCAAAGACAAAATATGCATAGCAGAACCAACATACCTTTTACTGCCTTTTTTGTTAATTTCACTTTGATTCTCCTCTTTTGTTCCCCTTTGATTGTACCTATCATGGCTCCTCTAAGTTTTGTATTTTCCCGACTATCTCAGACTCACAAATATGCTTATAAAGACAGTTGTCCTCTTCTACCAGAATGTCATAAGATGGTTCCTCGCTCTGTTCGAAGGTTCCATAGGCATCAACAATACTTATCTTTCCTATTTTCTCAATATCCGACCACGCAAAACGAACCATATCACCGTACCGATATCTTGGTCTTCCAGGAATCGGCAGCTTTTTCAATTCTTTTCCCTCATGCAAATCAACCATCCCGTAATACAAAAGAGTATGTTTGTCATCAACATGTAAATCCATATGATAATGTCCAAAGTACCAATGCTTGTATTGGAGTTTCTCCTCTATCTCCTGCAAATAATCTGTAAGTACATCAGGCATTAATACATGTCCATATCCTTTATCCAATTTATTCTGTAC
The DNA here is from genome assembly GCA_051877795.1 of Acetatifactor sp. Classification (GTDB taxonomy): domain Bacteria; phylum Bacillota; class Clostridia; order Lachnospirales; family Lachnospiraceae; genus Acetatifactor. Next base: position 35,082 of record JBJEJG010000136.1, on the reverse strand, counting down.
ACCCGTTGCACAACAATGTGTAATCACATAATCCACTTTATATCCATGAGCAGCAAGATTTTGTCTTCCTTCATTCATTTCCTCTTCATTTGGAAGCTCCTCTTTCCACCATGATTCGTGAACAATTCTAAAAGGCAAATCGGAGTCAATTGCTTTACGTCTTTCATAATCAAAATCAATATCATCTCTGTCCAGTATACCACCTTGTACATCGTGAGATGATGCACCTCCAAAAGTAAAGAACGTTTTACCCTCAATTTTAAAAACCTGTCCTCTTTCTAAGAGTATCACCTTATCCCGCACAATGTGTCTGACCCTTCCGCCATGCCATTCCTCCATCGGATATTCTGCAATCATATCATAATTTTCGTGATTCCCTTGCACCCAAAGAACGGTATATCTCTTTTCAGCAAAATTTTTACAATCATACTGATAGGTAGCATTTTTTGCCCAACAAAGTCCAAAATCTCCACATACAATTATGTAATCATTTTCTGACAGTTCCAGTCCCTGTTTTCTCATCCTTTTGTTGGAAAAACGTGCAAATTCACCATGTGTGTCTCCTGTAACATATATCATCTTATACCCTTCAATCATTTCATTCGTTTTATCATCATCAATAATCAAATACTTGGGTTCTCTGGAGCTTTTCTTCCTGTATGATAATGACAGTATACAGAGAAATTACATGTTTAAAAAAAAAAACATTGAATCGCTCAATGTTTTCTCTCATGCGAATCTCTTCACATCATACTGCCGGCAGCCGGACTTGAATGTTTCTCCGCTGGCAGAATACGCATAAAAAGGAGGTTTCTGCGATTTCTTCATTTCACTACAAGCACTTTTAATAGGCGTGCCTCCCATCATCCTCGGTACTTACATCTTTTTTCCCATAGGTAATTGGCATTTCAGATTCATTCACGCGAATTCCCTTGGAATCATTGGTAATAACTTCACACTTAATATTTTCTCCAAGGTCATACTCTATGTAGATTCCTTCTTCCGTATCTGCATTGAACAAATCAAATGCCCACTGCCTGTCTTTTATTGACATATTAACTCCTTCTGTTTTCAAAGAAATCTGTCCTTCGGATATTGTAAATTCAAACTCCTCTATTACAATCAGTCCTTCCTCCGGATAATATGTTATACCCTTATAAGTACCAGTCTCAAGGTGCTTCTTAACCTTATCGCCTTTCACAACATCTACAGATAAAATATTACCATTTTCATCAAGTGATACGTTACAACCGTACTTTTTTAGTTGTCCTTCCTTGTATTTGCCAATTACAATCCCCTCCGAAGAGTTGAAAATAACACCATAGCCATTCAGTACGCTTTTCTTCATTTGCCCCATTCTAATGTTAAGCACCGCTTCATCATAATCAGAAGCATCTTTTTTCTCAGAGTATTCTGACTGCAGCGGAATGTCGGAAGAGCACACGATTCCAAATCCATCCATCTTACTACCGTCATATTCTCCAAGAGAATAGGATGTTCCGCTGCTGCGCAGGGGTATACCGGCGCATACGCCATTTGGCTTGTTCCCCGTCTTATTTCCTGCATACATTATTCCGTCATATGTGAATGCTTCAAATTCATATCCATTGGAAAAAAAGTCAAACATACCGCTTAGTTTATTTCCATCAAAAGAACAGCTCCGCATAAGCCAAATAATGCCAATTACCACAATAATTGCGGCCGCAATTACTCCATACTTGGCCATGCTTTCACTATCCAACACTTTTTTTGAACTTCCCTGCGATTGCCAAGTATTCTGCAAAGTGTTTGATGTTCTTTTTCTCTGGGTTTCCAGTTGTTTACCCAGATTAGAGAGCATATCTTGTAAATAAAAATCGACTGTATCAGGGGAATATTTTTTTCTATAATCCAACATATATTTATATATGCAATCATCTATCTGTTCTTCTGTATAAGAGTATCTTGCAAAAATAGGCCCAAATATACCCCTTACATTTGACTTTCCCGCTGTACGTTCACGATTAAATCCATAATTGTGCAAAACTGTATATATCAAGTTACTCTCCACTTTAAATTGCGCAGCCAAGTCTTGACCATTTACATTGTCTTTTACATATAATTTGATAATTTTACATACCTGTTGATCCGAAAAGCCAACATTGAACTTTTCTAATGTATTTTCCATTTTTTTCTGTCCCTTTGCCATTCCATATAAGATTTCAACTTTTATTCTTATTCTGTTGAACACAAAGTAGAAGTATATATAATTTCTTCTTTACTTAACATACTCCACTTTTCCCTGCTCTTTAAGCTAGTATTAAAGGATTTTGTGCTGCCTGCATCTTTCTTAGACTTATATTGACTCATATATTCTTTGATATCTTCAATTCCTAAATATTGTTTACATACATATGACTGTGTTGCAATAAGCAGATCAATTCTATCCCTTTTACTGATAACAAAAGCATATGCAGCTAAATCAATTCCTTCTGCATCCAACCTGTCTACCTCATACCCCAAATTTTGCATAGTCTGAGCAACAAAAGCTTCTCCAAACTCTTTAACTATCTCTTTCTTTCTCATATTTTGTCTGCCTCCTTTTGTTCTCCTCAATCTTTACAACATACCGTTATTTTACATCCTATACAAAACTTTGCATTCTCAGACAGTCCAACAATACAACATTTACAATTCATCTCCTTGACAACTGCAATTAATCAGCACATGTTCTGTGCCAAAATAGGTTCGTAATAGGCTTGTATCAATCAATAATCAGCTCCCGGAAGATCTTTTAGTGCCCCCTCCATCTGGCTGGCAGTCATGGCTTTCCGTTTTAAGTCCTCTAGATATTCCTCTTTCGTAGCAAATTGCGATACCGGGTGCCATACATAGGACTCAATTTCATCACCATAACAGCAATCCTGGCATTCATACTCCTTTGGGGGTACCCATCCTGCAACAGTCACCCCTCCCCGTACTAACCAAAACGGATTTCCATGGACTACTATTGCAATATTTTTCCCGGAAGGACTCTCTCTCTCATAACAGTCAAATCCATGTGTTCTTACAATTTTCTTAATTTTATTCTCTGTTTGTACCCAACGAATATCGAACACTAATTTTTTAAAACAATAGTAGTGTTCAAGCAAAGAACCTGCATGAACCAAAACCTCTATATCTTCATAGGATTCTTGTTTTTCTTGCAATATTTCAACTTCAACCGCTTGAACAATATTGAGTTCCGGTGCATCAGAATAATAGTCTGTCACAATTTCACCAGCTTTACTTTGTAAGAATCGTTCTTTCTGCGCATCAGTAGCTCTACTTTGCTTCAAATAATGTTCTTCAAATTCGTCAATATCATCTGTATATACCTCTACGACCCCACTAACAAAAGATGGAAACAAATTAAAATCAAATAATTGTATTTTATACATCTTGTTTATCTCTCTTCATAAACGCACTATCTATTTTGATAAAGGTTTCATAACTCATTCAAAAATTTTGAGATTCTTTTCATTCCTTGGTGTTCAATACACTGCAAACCCCTGTAGAATTTTTTACTAATAATCGACCCCAATATTCTCTTCCATCAGACTTTCCTACTGTACCTTCAAAACTATTGATATAAATCAATAGCTGCCTGTAAGCACTGCTTTACTCGGTTCACAGACTCTTCCGGCGATATCAGCCTACAGTCATTACAATACTGCAACGCCCACAACTCAATTCCCCACAGAGATGAATTCACCACTACTTCAAGCCATGTATAGCCTTCCTTTTCATACTCTTCCGGATTCTTTCCCAGATAACGCTCTACCATCGCCTTAGATGCTTTGTGTATCTTAGCATTTTTCCCAAATGCATCCATAAGGATATTCATCATATAATTGTTCTTCTTATTGCGGCAAAGCAACTTCACCTGTCCCTGAGGTCCTGTAAACATGACAGGGTGCTCATGCCTATATCGAACAGGATTATAATTATTTTCATCGTGTCTATTTTCTAACTCTGTCTCCTCAATCTCTGTAATGCGGTCAATTCGTAAATTCATAATTTCTTCATACTTGTCAGAATATGCCAAAAGATAGTAAAACCCATTGCTCCACATCATATCAACAGGCTCAACTACCTTGGGATACCCTTCTCGTGGAACCAATTCTTTATCGATATTATAAGAACAATATGTAATTCTTGCTCCTTTATGTTCTTTAATAATCTTCGATAAACAATCAATATTCATAAGAAGTTTCGAATTCTTATTTCGTTCATCTCGGGCTCTGTCAAAATACGTTTTTTCCCTCATTTTATATGGTGCAAAACGCAATAACTTCCTTATGATTCCTGTAGTATCCTCCTCGCTAAAATAGCAGTATGCCTCTATTGCATCTTGCAAGGTAATGATTTCAGCAATTTTTAATTCATGCTCCAGATAATAATATTTCTTCCGGTTTTGTTCTCCTTCATCTGCATAATATGGTACATAGCTCCCATCGCTCTTCCGCAGTACATGCAGGAACACTCCATATTTCTGTAAAATATTCAAAGTATTACATTCTTCCAAAAAAACTGTACCGGTCAATTCATCAAGTGTTCGTTTAACAGTATCCTTGCTGAGTATTACCCCTTCTTCCGTCAGATAACCAAATTCCCTGTTTACAGCAGTGGTAATATCTGTAGCAGACATGGGCTCATGCTCATCAGAATAAACAGATAGTACATACAAAATATAGAACAAATTTAACCTTGAACTTTCCGGTTTTTTATTGCTCATTTTAGCTTCTCCCTTTTCAGAATTATGTTTCTAATACTTCTCCTCAATTTTTTTGAAATAGAACACTCCCATTCATCTAACTCTTCTTCAGATAATATATAAGTATAAGAATATATCCACATTAGCAATTCATTTACTGCAACACTTTTGGCTGTTTCTTCATCATCAAAAACATACCTGAACCTTCCATAACTATTCACCCTGTATGCTGCACTACCATCCCCCGGGGGCGTGTTTGATGGTTCCGGTATATCAAATTTTTCATCTAAGTTATCTAATTTCAATTCATGCAATACAAAATATCTTATTCCCTCTTCCGGATGACTCACACCTTTTTTATCACATCTTGAACAATATTCTATACTGTATTTTATATATGTATATTCATTCTCTTCCTTAAAAAACATATCCGTGTAAATGCCTGTCACACCATTACAGGGCATATTATTAGGGTATATATTTTTCCACTCAAATTCATTTGTTTTGACTTTAGGGTATACGTTTTTTAGCCATGCCACTATTTCACTCATTATTCAATCTCGACTCCTTCTCCAGTATCCCCATTTGTCTCAATTCACACTTCTATGCCCAGACTGCCAACTGAAATATTAAGAGCACAAGTATTATTCTCCTATATTTGATCTTTCTCTTTTGCCATTTTCCAGATTTCCCACTTTCTTTTTAACTATGCATAGTATGAATTGAACCATTTCTTAAAATGAGTGATAATATGCTTTATTGCTGCATCGGGTACTCCTTTTGACAACATAAGCACTCTTGTCTGACTACATATTGGAGCCAGCCTTTTTCCAACCGCATTTACATGGTCGCTCCCATATCCCTCTGATAAACCATATTTAGCTTCACTTTCGCAAAAGCATTTTACAAAAATTGCTCTATACCTGGAATAATCAGACCTAGCCGCTCCTTTATAATACTTCCAAAATGCTTCAAAATTAATACTGTATCCTGCATATGGTTTCATCTGCATTTCCTCCCTCATCTTTTAATGGGGTATTATTTATGTTCATATTACTAATTCATCTGTTTCTCTCAGTATATGGTCCATCTCTTTAAACTTCGGAATCTTTATCTCTCTTAGAAATTCTGTCGGTAGTTTTATACCATATCTTATTATTTCTTCGTCTTTAAATCGTATTACTTCTCCGTTTTTATAATGATACAAGTGTGGAACCTCAAATTCATTACCACATTTTTCGGCAACGATAACGATTTCTCCCGTTGTCTCACAAATGTAATAGTTATAGTCTGCATATCCTCTTAGAAGAATATTACCCGTATAAAAATCCAAAAGCAGACTGGAATTATACATATTCTCGCCTTTATAATCCAGACACCAGCCTTTCGCACGTATGCGCAGTCCCGTTAATTCCTCTGCCTCCCACAACACTTCTCCGGAATCATTCAAAAGAATCCATTCTTTTGAATGATAGCCACCTTCCTCTAAATTGTGCGCAAGTATTCTGGTATTTCCCTCTTCATCCTTATAAATTTGCGTCTCGCTCCATTTTTTTATATCTTCTTTGTTTTCTGTTCCAATGGTGCACTTATGTAACTCTGCGTCTTTCCCTGTTCCCGTTATGTAGTAAAAAATGTTCCCATAAATTCCGCCAATCCATTTCGTTGAATAATCTAGATTCCGACAATACATTTTCCACTGCGGCCAGCACAGATGCCAGAACCCCACCATCCCACTGTTTAAATCTTTCCCTATATGCTTTTTCATTTCCTCTATTGTAGAAAGCTCTCTCAAATCAATCAACTCATAACCTGTCCAGATTACATTTTCTTGCAATTCAATACATTCTCTTCTACAGCTATCTACTACATATTCTTGTTGAAAAATCATATTCTTGATATCCTTCCGAAGCTCTTCCAAATCATTTTCTTCCTCCGGTATCATTGCCAAAATACTGTCCCAGTCTTCTTCCTCAACCTCTTCTTCGTTTTTCCCTTTCTCCGTCACTTTCGCACTGCTGCCAAAAAGCGGACTCCCACATTCCGTGCAGAACTTGTACCCTGCAGGCGCTTTCGTTCCACATGACTCACATACCACCTCCTGCTCTACCTTTGTTCCACATTCATAACAAAATTTTGCATTTTCTGGTAACTCAAACCCACAATTTTTACACTTCATTTATCCATACCTCATTCTTTCTAAAAAAATCTTTCTTTTATTTTACCCTTTTGTACTACTGACCGTCAATATACCATCCTTTCGGGTTTCCCCATTTCTTCAAAAAATCACAGATGGACTTTTTCAATTTTAAATTAACTGGTTTTATTGTAACAGCATAATCTATGCAATATTGCGTAATTTCTATTTTCGGTAGTTTGATATCTACTCACCTAAATAATCTTTCAAAAACATACCACAAAACAGTTTTGCAAGGCTGACAAATATTAATGTAAAATAAAACCTTTTCGAAAAAATTCTTCTCCATTGGGGCATGCAGATACAGCAACCACATGGCACTATATCAGAAAGAATAACCCAGATGAAGCAACACTAAATTCCATGAAATCGCTGTTAGACTAACGGAAGATTTTTACAAACATTTACAAACAAAACTTGTATGTAATAAAAAAAGGAGAAACACAGCAAATATGCTGTGTTTCTCCCTGGCGAACCTGTTCGCCATGTAATGCTGGCAGCCGGACTTGAACCGGCACGGTGTTGCCACCGAGGGATTTTAAGTCCCTTGCGTCTGCCTATTCCGCCATGCCAGCATGACGCATTGGTCTGTGCGCTTTCGCGCGCATGGATGGAGGTGGATTCGAACCACCGAAGCAATTTGCAGCAGATTTACAGTCTGTCCCCTTTGGCCACTCGGGAATCCATCCATGTTAGTGTCCTAACAGAGTGAAATTGTAACATACATAACCGCAAATTGCAAGATAAATTTACACATCAACTGCTTATCTTACGCCTGTTGCTCTCTCTTATCCTCATGTACCGAATAACAAGTCCATCCAATCAAAAGCGGCATTACCGCAACCGTAGGCAGTTCATATCGAATAGCATCCGCCAGAGGCGAAGCCAGACAGACAAGCACATTCATAAAGCTGGGAACAAACAAAATCAGTGCGCCATATTTCCGGTGCTTCCAAAGCAGCAGCGCCAATGCCAGCAGAATCCATGTATATAAGCCGGGCGTACACAAATACTTTATCAGCGGAAGCGTCATGCTCAGATTCCAAATCTGTACCAAAAGGTTGGAGGCTACTTCTCCAAAAACATGATGAATTCCCAGACTCTCCGGATACTCCGGGTATTCCAACTGAATCCACGCTTCAATATTCTGGGAGACAGGAGCCAGATATCCATACCCCTTATTGATAAACGCTGACACATAACAGCCCGGATGCTTCCAGAACATCCGGAACCACACCTTAATATACTCCGACAGTTCGCCGCCTTTGTAATGAATTTTGATAGGGTCTGATATCACCGGGTTATAATCCGTCATGGCCTCATAACTCAATACGGAATCAATCACTTCTCTCTCGTAATCCGTCACTTCGTCCCCATACTCACAGACATATCTTGCGGTCTGCTGGAATGGAATACTGAAGGCTTCTGCCGCCGCAGGCTTGGATATGCCAAGAACGGAACCGTACAGAAATCCTGTAATTCCCTCAAAAAGCACCATTGTTGACAAAAATACCAGAAGCATTCGTTTCCGGCTTGCACCTTTCAGCCAGAACACCAGCAACAGCAATGCCGGGGCGATAGCATAGATGCCGTTATTTCTGAGCAGTGCTGCCAGAATTCCGATAATTGTCACAAGTACTGCATTTTTCCGGTCACATTGTCTTGTCTGAATGATTTCCAACAGATAAACTGCCTGTAGAGTTGCCATTTCCGCATAGAGTAAATCCTTTTCAAACCACTGGGCATAGGTGCCCCAGAACGGACTGAAGGCAAAAAAAAGAATTCCCACCGTACACCACTTTACCGGTATGCCCAACTGATGCAGCTTCTTCATGCTGAAAGAAAATACCCATGCGCCCACACAGGTATGGAACAGGCAGTAAAGGAAGAAACCAAAATTGGCATCCACCAACCCGCGTCCTGCAGAGAACAGAATCCCCATGATTGCCGTAGACAGAGGAGGATGCGCCGATCCCCATTCCATATCGCCCAGAAACTGTTTGAGCTGTGATATCCCATCCGGGCAGCTTGTACCCGGATAATTCAAAACCAGCCAGGGCAGCCATCCCAGTAAAATAATCAGAAATCCGAACATCAGAAAATGCTTCTCAAAAACCGGCTGCTTACCGGCTACAGTTTCTCCGGCAACGGTATCTTTCGCTGCCAAAGTATCCCTTAATGACCCTTTCTGTTCAAAAAGGTGAAAAACAAGCCGCAGTACCAGATACAGAAGAATCCAAAAACCCACAATACAAAAAGCAGAAAGCATCAGCTGGAAGGAATTGTCCAGCAGAAATCCCGCATGATTGAACTTCTTGAAGCTGATACAAACCACCAGAAGCACCGCAAACACCAGAGAAAGAATTCCCGTTCCCACATCCGGCTTCCTGTCCCGCTTCTCCACTGTCCGAAACATGCAGAAAACTGCTGCCAATATCAGCAAATCCGCATAATCGAATCCATGGAACGCATTATATAATTTATTCAGACCGTTGAGCAGATTCGACTCCGCAAAACCACCCACACAGATTTCAAACCTACACTGCAGCGTAAACACAACCACGCAGGACAAAAGAAAATAGAGTACATTGCGATACCGGCGCATATCAAACCCTCCCTTCTTCTGCTGTTTTCCAGGGCCCGTTGCGATAAAAGAGAACGGAAAGTGCCATTCCAAGTATCCATCCAATGGGCCAGGAATACCAGATTCCCGTTGCACCGAAAGGAACAGATAACAGAAAGGCAAGCACTACTCGCAAAACCAAATCCGTAAACGTGGAAACCATAAATCTTCCCATCAGACCGGATCCTCTCAAAATACCGTCTGCTACCAGCTTGATGGAAATCACAAAATAAAAAGGGGAAACAATTCTCAAAAACTGCACACCGGTTTCAATGGCGGTTCCCGTCATATCCTCCATAAAGATATAAACAAGGTACCGTCCCGCAATCACATACAGCAGTACAAAGGGAACACAGAGCATCCAGACGATTTTCCATCCTGCCTTAAAGCCCTGTTTTATGCGATAAAGCTTGTTTGCACCGATATTCTGGGAGGTAAAATTCGAAATCCCATTGCCAAGAGTCGTCAGGGAAGTAATAACCAGATTATTCAGCTTTACCGCCGCAGAATAGCCCGCCATAACACCGGGACCGAATCCGTTTATAACACTCTGTAAGATAATATTACCCACAGAGACGAAGCTCTGCTGCAAAATGCTGGGAACGGCAATCACTGCAATCTTGCCCAGCAGACTCCAGGAAAAAATGGCTGCCTTCTGCTCCAGATGCATTCCCGCCAGACGCTTCAAAACAAAAATAACCGCAAGCACACAGCTGATGCCCTGACAGAGGAAGGTTGCCCATGCAACACCTGCCACACCCATTCCAAATCCTTTTACAAACAGAATATCTACCGCAATATTGGACAGAGATGAAATAGCCAGGAAAATAAACGGCGTTCTGGAATCCCCCAACGCCGAGAAAATACCGGTACAAACATTATAAAAGAACAGGAAAGGCAATCCCCAGACGTAAATATCCAGATAAAGCATGGAGTCTGCAAAAACCTCTTCCGGAGTATTGATAAGATGAAGCAGACCGTCGCAGCAGGTAATACCGAAAATCATCAACAACCCCACAAGCACACCTGTTGCAATCAGGGAAGTGTACACTGCTGTCTTCATTTCCCCGTACTCCTTCGTACCAAACAATCGGGATACGACAACGGAACAGCCTATGTTGCAGCCAAAGGCAAATGCAATAAAAATCAATGTAATCTCATAGCTGTTTCCCACAGCTGCCAATGCATTCTCACCTACAAACTTTCCAACCACAAAGCTGTCGGCAATATTGTACAGCTGCTGAAATATCACACTTCCAAACAATGGAAGGCAAAACTTCCACAAAACCTTCTGTGGGTTGCCTACCGTTAAATCCTTATTCATCATCTATCTCCTTAGGCAGAGGCTTTAACCTCTTCGTTTTCCGTGGTATTATACTCCTTTCCCATCATCCGCGCAAGTTTGTCATGCATACTCATCTGGAAATTTTTAGGAACAGCTCATTAATACCCTCGTAAAATCCGATGGTTACAATGGTACTTCCTTCTTCCATGCCCTCAAAGCTGTACTTCTTAAAATAAGGCGTTGTCTCCCAAAGCGGATTTACATCCGTGTATTCCACCGGCTCACCCAGCCCCATATATTCTGCCCAGATTTGAATTATGGAATCCGCATCCACCTCTTTCCAGCTTGTGATATCGGTTCTGGCATAAAATTCATAGACCTTTCCCGTATCGGCATCCACATAAGCATCCAGCAGCCTGTTTTCCCGGTTCGCATTCTGCTTTCCTGTGTTGAAACTGATTTTCCAGACCAGAACATTGTTCCTTGGCTCCGGCACATCAATAGCAGAATACTGCACTGCACTGTAGGATCTCTCCGTCAGGGTTTTGACAGACCTTGGCAGTACGCCCAATTCCTTCAGTTCTTCAATTCCCTGATTACAAAGCTCTATCCCCTGACTGGCAGAAACCTCCTGACCGGAGGAATCCTTGTGGTTTATCACCATAGCGTAGGTTCCCGTCAGCTCCTGATAATCCAGACTTCCATCGTCAACGCGCGTCATGGCATTCTGTTCGCTCTCCGGCAGAATTTGATTATTCAGGCATTTTGACAGAATATACAGCTTCTCGCTTCCGCTCAAAGAATAACGATAGCCTTCCGTATCCGTTTCTACCTCTCTGGTATTCACCTTTCCCAGCACGTCCTTATCCTTGTATCGCGCCAGCGTCTCCGGTCCCCAGATAGCAAGAAATACAATAATTGCCGCAAGAGGCAGAAGCAGCAGACTAATTTTCTTTATTTTCATGCAGCTCCTCCTCTCCCCTGCCCGGCAGGCAGAAACAAATGCAGGTTCCTTCACCCAGTATACTTTCAATCTTCAGTTCACTCTTATGAAGTCTTAAAATTTCCACACAGAGCGCCAGGCCGAGTCCGGCGCCGTTTTTGCTGCGGGAACGGGATTTATCCACCATATAAAAGGCTTCCGTCACCTTTTTCAGTTCCTCCGCAGGAATTCCCACACCGTAATCCCTTACCTGAAACTCATAACCATTTTCCAGCTTTTTTCCCGTAACCTCTACTACACCACCGGCAGAGGATGCCTTGAAAGCATTATCCACCAGATTCAACAGGACGGATTTTATGAGGTTCACTTCCGCATAAACGATTCCCTCGTCATAGGAAACAACGAATTTCTGCTCCGTATTTCCCGCAAACATATCCTGCAAATATCGGAACAGCTGCCCTGCCGCTACCGGCTGCGGTTCAATCTGTTCTCTTTTGGTAACGATAATGTCAAGCAGCCGCAGAGACATATTCTCCAGGCGCTTCCCTTCAGTATAAATATAGTTGGAGGAAAGAAAATGCTTCTCTTCATCCAGCTTTCTGGAACGAAGCAGATCGGCATAACCGATGATTGCCGTAAGCGGCGTTTTCAGTTCGTGTGCAAATGCCGCAATAAAATCCTCCCTGGCTCGTACCTCCTCCTTCAGTTTCCCGATGGTTCCCTCCAGTGCAATAGCCATGCTGTTAAAGTCCGATGTCAGCTGTCCCAGTTCATCAGAGCTGACCTGCTTTGCACGATAGCTGTAATCGCCCTCCGCCATCTTTCTGGTTGCACCGGTCAGGATACGGATGGGCTTTGTCAGCCAGGTACAGATAACAAACATGACGATGGAGCTGAACACCAGCATTGCCAGAGTCACCTTTCGGTAAACCGAAAAGCCCATAGCCCTCTCCTCAAAAACCTCCGTCACATCCTCCATCGTTTCCAGATAAAGATTCCTGTTCAGAGCATTCACCATAATTCCCGTCTGTATATAATAGTGATTGCCGCTTTGAATAATCTGCCAGGTTTTGGTGTCCTCGGAAATACTCTCCAACAGAGAGGTATCCTCCAAGAATCCATCGCTGACGTACAGACTTTTTTTCTCTTCGCTGGACAGGCGCAGTAAACGGCCTGAACCCTGTCCGCCACTCTCCAGTCTGGCACCTATCTGCTCTACCGCGCTGTCCTGCAGCACATCGTATTTAGCGGGCGCATTCAGTGCCGCTGTCTCAAAGGCAAACTGCAGGATGCTGTTGTCATCCAGCGCCTGATTCACCTCCCGCTCCAGTGCCGTGTCAAACACGAAATTAACAAATAAATAGCCGCTTAACCCAAATGCCGTAGCCATGATGATAATGGTCCACAACAGGATTTTATATAAGAATTTCATAACTATACTCCTGCATATCGCAAGCCGCGCTTACGATACTGCCTCCAATAAGTAGCTTGGAAATAAACTTCCAAACTTTTCTCCCGAGAACTAAATTTCCAGCCGATACCCTACCTTGTACACCGCCACAAGATTGTCCTCCCAGCCCATCTTCCGTCGAAGACGCTGCACATGAAGATCCAGCGTACGGCTGTCTGCCAGATACTCGTCTCCCCATACCTTTTCATAGAGATTTTCCCGAAAGAGAGCAATATTCTTGTTGCGGATAAACAGCACCAAAAGGCCATACTCCTTGTTGGTCAGCACCACAGGTCTGCCGCCCTTTGTAACCTTCCTTGCCTCCACATCCACCCGCACATCCCCGGCAGTGAGCACTGTTTCTGTCTTGTTGTAGCGGCGCAGCACCACTTCCACTCTCGCCACAAGCTCTACGACATCAAAGGGCTTCACAAGGTAGTCCTCCGCTCCCAGCTTCAGCCCCTTCACCCTGTCCTTTACCTCGTGCTTTGCCGTGATAAAAATCACAGGTATTCTCAGAGGCCGTATGTATTCCATAATATCGTAGCCGTCCGCTCCCGGAAGCATGATATCCAGCAAGATCAGGTCAAATTGTTCCGATTCAATCAAGTCAATGGCTTCCAATCCGTCCTGCACGGATTTACAGTTGTAGCCCACCGCTGACAGATTGATGTCAATCAGGTCACAGATTGGTTTTTCATCATCTACAATCAATATCTTAATCATTCTTCTTTTGTCCACCCCCAATATTCCCTGATGATTTCCACCAGTCCTCCCACCGTGTCTGTCTCAGTACACTGATAGTACTGACTGAATTCCGTGTCTTCCTCAAAACCATCTGTTCTCTGATAGTAAATGGAGCACTTGGTATCCACAAGCAGCTCATCCTCCGGTCCCGCATAGCTGTACCTTGCCAGCACCACCAGATCCTTCATGCCGTCCCCGTCCATATCACGACAGGTCATTCCCTTTAACGCATAAAGATTGTCATAATCTCCCATGGGCTGAAAGCTCCAGACAATATAGCCTTGCTCATTCACCAGATAAATCATGAACACATCATAGTTCGCTATGTGTATGCTCCCCGGTACTACCTGCAAAAGACCCTGTTTCTCAAAATTCCTGTAATAGCACTGTTCCTCTGCCACAGAAAAACCATTTTCCAACAGCTCCTCCAGAGTGGATGCCGTGTACAGCGCCTCCGTGGAATTGCCGTCCCGCACATAGGAAATAATGAACTCCGCACTCTTATTCATGCTGAAGCGGTTGATTTTGTCTGAAATACGCCAGTCACGGTAAAATGTCCTGTCTCCCTGAAACAACACATCACCCACCTTATAGGTTTTTCCGGCATAGGAGCCCGTACTATTCTCGCAGTTAGTAATCAGTACGATATCCGTAAGTCCGTCCCCGTCCAAATCCTGAAATGACACAGCGGCTATATCCCTTGTGGGCTGGCTCAGCTGCCCCATATATTTGTTATTTGTCTCCAACTGATTCGTCTTGAACAGTACATTGCCCTGCCCGTCCAGAATCAACACCGCCAGACGATGATACTTTCCGTCCATAATAGGCAGAAAAGTCACCTCTTCCTCTCCAAAGGATTCCAGTACCACCGGAAAACTCTGGTCTGCAATCGCTATAAAGCCATTGCTTTCCACATCCGCTCTTTTCTCTATCGCCTCAAAGCTGTCCTGGTAGTCCTGATACTGCAAAATCAACATCTCCGTGTCCGTAAGTTCATCCGCCTGTACGGGCAGCAGAGACAGATTGCATATGCATACCGACAGCAACACCGCTATCCATTTTTTCCTCACAGGCAGCCTCCTCTTTCCTTCAAAAAACTGGCTTCCATGTAAAAACTGGCTTTACAAAGAATGTAAAGCCAGTATAACTCCAAATTGCATCATTCTTGCAAGATGACGCTTATTCTTCAAAATATTTCAAAATAGCTGCACATGTCCTTGGCAGCTCCACTCGAATCTTGCCGCCGGACAACTCATATTCCGGACCTTCCATAGTATATCCATTTTCGTCTGTAAAGAAGATCGTTTTCATCTTTCCGTGCTTCTGCGTTCCCAAATCCCAGACAAACAGCTGCCTCTGAATAGAATGATCGTTGTTATTTACCAGAATCAGGCTCTGACCCCTCCTGTTGAACCTGCCGTACGCCAGGAAATTGTAATCGCTGTCCACATATTTCAGGGAACCGCGCCGAAGCTCATCATGCTCTCTGCGCAGGCGTATAATATCCTTATGGAACTGTATCATCTGCATATCTTCCCTGCCCCAGGGATAGGTACGCCTGTTGTCGGGATCCGTAAATCCACAGAGTCCGGCCTCATCCCCATAATAAATAGTGGGGGCGCCTACCCAGGTCATCTGCATTACCACGGCCTCACGGAAAACTGCCTTGTTGACATTTTGCTCCGCAGCCTGAGGGCCAAGGGTTCCGGTTCTGCCGACCTTATGGTTGGTACGGGTCAAAAATCTGGAATGGTCATGATTAGACAGTTCATTCATGGCAACCTGCCAGCTTGGCATGGGAAAGCTGGCCGAATGATGGCGCATAGCGCCCCAAAAGCTTTCCGCGTTTCCAAGAAGGTCTTCCCTGTAATCGTCACTGTGCTTTTCCATACCCGTCAGGAACCAGGTAATCGGCTCCATAAAGGCATCATAGTTCATAACTGTATCCCATTCGTTACCCTGAAGCCAGTCTCTCGTATTGCCGTAATGCTCTGCAAGGATAATGGCATTGGGATTCGCCTCCTTGACTGCTTTTCTGAATTCCTGCCAGAAATGATGATTGAAGTCCTGACTGTGTCCCAGATCCGCCGCCACATCCAGTCTCCACCCGTCCGCATTAAAGGGCGGCGATACCCATTTCCGCGCAATCCTCAGCACGTAGTCCAAAAGCTCCCGAGAGCCTTCGTAATTCAATTTGGGCAGAGTGTCGTGCCCCCACCAACCATCATAGGAGCCATTGTAAGGCCATGCCTCCTGATTGTGAAAGTCAAAGTAGCTCCTGTAAGGACTGTCAGCACTGACGTAAGCACCCTTTTCGAATCCCTGCGCATTCTCGTAAATGCGTTCTCTGTCCAACCATTTGTTAAAGGAGCCGCAATGATTGAATACACCGTCTATAATCACATGCATGCCGCGCCTGTGGGCCTCCTCAACCAGCTGAATAAACAACTGATTGCTGGCCTCCAGATTGGCATAATTCGTAACTCTGTTTACGTATTTTGACGCCAGACGGTTCTCCTTCTGGCCCTGAGGCAAAAGCTCTCCCCTATCATCCACAATTTTCCCTAAATGAGGGTCTATATAGTCATAGTCCTGAATATCATATTTATGATTAGAGGGAGACACAAACAGGGGATTAAAATAAATCACCTCTACGCCTAAATCCTGCAGATAATCCATTTTGTCGAGTACGCCCTGCAAATCACCGCCGTAAAATTCCCTCACATCCATCTGTGCCGGATAACGGCTCCAGTCCTCTACCTTTTGTACCGGCTCGCCAATATAGCAGTACTCACCCGTTTCCACATCATTGGAGGTATCTCCGTTACAGAAACGATCCACATAAATCTGATACATAACGGCGCCCTTTGCCCATTCCGGTGTCTTAAATCCGGGAATAATCACAAAGTCATAATACTCGTTGACCTCATGCACCAGGCCTCTTGTATCATAAAAGCCCTTCAGTCTTCCGGTCTGTATCTCAAAATGATAGGTTATCTTTTTGTCCTCCAGCGGCAGCTCCAGTGCATAAAAATCAAAATGCTTATCAGACTCCACTTTTGTCATAATATGATTTTCACCGCCAAGCACCAGGCTCACTCGGTCAATATTATTTTTTGCCGTCCGAAACCGAATCGTCACCTTATCAAATACTTCCGGCTCCGCAGGGGAAATGTACTCCTCTGTAGTGTCTGTAAACAGCGCTCTCCTGTTAAAAACAGGCCGCATGTTTGAAATATACTGCTGATTATTTTCCAGATTCCTTATTTTGTCCAAATCCAGTTTATTTTCCACAACACAATCTCCTGACCGCCAATCTGCGATACCATATATTACTAATTGTACTGAAAAACCGTCCGTAATTCAATATAAATTACATAAATCTACCCTAAAAAAAAGCGGTAAAAAGGACAGCCATGGGGTGACTGTCCTTTTTAGAGAAGGTATTTCTTTCTTATGGGGTATAGCAAAAAACTATATAATGTATTGGGGGGGTTACGAGTATTATAATAGCATCCCCAACCGTTTTTGACTATTCCCAAAATTCACAAATATTACAAATTCATTCATTGTTTTTTGTCTATTTTTCACAAATGTGCCTTGTATAAAACTACCAACAAGCAACCTGCGTTCATTGTGCAACTCCACGGACAGCCTGTTATGCCTCCGCTGCGAACAACGCCTCAAACTCTTCCCTGCCGATTTTTTCCTTCTCCAGAAGCAGCTGCGCACAGTTATGCAGCACTCTTTCATGCTGTAGGATGATGCCTCTCGCTCTGGAATAACACTCATCAATAATTGCCTTTACTTCCTTGTCAATCTCACCGGAAACAGCCTCACTGTGTGCCTTGGCATGAGCAAGATCACGTCCGATAAATACCTCATCGTCATCATCATCATAACAGATAACACCGATATTATCCGACATACCGAAACGGGTTACCATCCTCCTGGCCACCTTGGTAGCCTTCTTAATATCGCTGGAGGCACCCGTGGTGATATCCTTGAAGATAATCTCCTCGGCAATTCGTCCGCCCAGAGATACCATAATCTCCTGAAGCATCTGTCCCTTCGTCATAAACATCTCGTCCTTCTCAGGAAGGGGCATAGTGTATCCGGCCGCACCGACACCGGTAGGAATGATGGAAACAGTATAGACGGGGCCTACATCAGGAAGTACATGGAACAGGATTGCATGGCCTGCCTCATGATAGGCCGTAATCTTTTTCTCTTTATCGGAAATGACGCGGCTCTTTTTCTCGGCGCCGATTCCGACCTTGACGAAGGCTTTCTTAATATCCTCCTGCGTCAAAAAGCTCCTGCCGCCTTTTGCTGCATTGATAGCTGCTTCATTCAACAGATTTTCCAAATCTGCGCCGGTAAATCCGGCTGTGGTCTGTGCCACCTGTTTCAAATCCACATCCTCCGCAAGAGGCTTATTCCTGGCATGAACCTTCAGAATATCCTCTCTGCCGTTAATATCGGGAGTTCCCACTGCAACCTTTCTGTCGAAACGTCCCGGACGCATAATAGCGGGATCCAGAATATCCACCCTGTTAGTAGCTGCCATGACAATGATTCCTTCATTGACGCCAAAACCATCCATTTCAACCAGCAGCTGATTCAGCGTCTGCTCCCTCTCGTCATGTCCGCCGCCCATACCGGTGCCGCGGCGTCTTGCAACAGCATCGATTTCGTCAATAAACACGATACAGGGAGCATTCTTCTTTGCCTCCTCAAACAGGTCGCGGACACGCGAAGCACCCACACCTACAAACATTTCCACAAAATCAGAACCGGAGATGCTGAAAAAAGGGACTCCGGCTTCCCCTGCAATCGCCTTAGCAAGCAGCGTCTTACCAGTTCCGGGAGGGCCCTCAAGAAGCACACCCTTGGGAATACGGGCACCCACCTTGGTGTATTTTCCCGGCTCCTTCAGGAAATCGACGATTTCCTCCAGCTCTTCCTTCTCCTCCTTCAGTCCTGCCACCTGTCCGAAATTGATATTCTTATCTCCTACGGTCATTCTGGCACGGCTCTTGCCGAAATTCATCATCTTGGCATTCCCGCCGCCGGCTGCATTCTGGGCGTTTATCATCATAAACAGAAAAACACCTACTGCAAGTACAATCAGCATGGGAACAAGCGTTGTCAGAACCCAGCCTTCTCTGGGAACATCCTTCACTGTCGGGTCGAAGCCGTAATCTCTGACAACCTGCTCCATCTCAACAATATCTGTCACGTAGAGCTTCTTTCCCGTGCCGTCCCGCAATGCAATCTCAAGATAGCCGGTAGGCGTCTCACTGTTTGGCGTAATTTCAATATATACGACCTTTCCTGCCTCCATGTCGGCGATAAACTCAGCCCGGGTATAGTCCTCCTCCTGGCTCTTCATCCCCATGGCAACAGCAATAAAAATCATTCCCATTAATATGACAATAAACAAAAAATATGAATTAAATCTTCTCTCCTGCTTCAACTTCTAAGCCTCCTGATTGTCAAACTCCACTACGCCGATGTAAGGAAGATTGCGATACTTCTGATCGTAATCCAGACCATACCCTACTACGAACTCGTCGGGAATCTGGAAGCCTGTATAATCCACATTCACATCAATGACACGTCTGTCAGGTTTATCGAGTAAGGTGCACAACCGCAGGGATGCAGGACCTCTGTCACGAAGCATTTCCAGCAGATAGCTCAATGTTCTTCCGCTGTCCACAATATCCTCCACTACAATGACATCCTTATCCTTTAAGGATTCATCCAAATCCTTCACGATCTTTACCACACCACTGGACTTTGTATCACTTCCATAGCTGGACACAGACATAAAATCAAGAGATACCGGAATGGTAATTCTCTTTGCCAGCTCACACATAAAAAAGCTGCCGCCCTTCAGTACGCATACCAGGTGCACCTGCTTTCCCGCATAATCTCTGCTAATCTGCTCTCCGATTTCCTGAATTCTCCTGTCTACCTCGTCCTCCGACAAAAGTACTCTAATGTGTTCTGCCATCTTTCTCCTCCGTTTCCATGTCCGCGCAGTCTCTCTTTAATTTTACCTGTAAAACGCGTTTTGTATTCCTGTCTACTTTATAATATTCGCTGATTCGATATCCAATCAGCCAGAGCACATGGCTCCCTTCCGCCAGAACGGGAATTCTGTCGCGCATTTCACGCGGAATCTTTTCCGTAATCATATAATCCTTCAGCGATTTGTGGATCATCTGTCCGTTCCCATCCGCGACAGTAAGAAAATCACCTGTCTGTCTGAACCGGATAACCGGCGGTTCCTTCATTTTATCATAATCAAACCATTTCGTATACTGATTTCTGGGAACTTCTTTTCCTTTTTCCATAAAAAAATCAGAAAATTCCATCTCCGGAACAACCGGGGCTTTCTCCTGCTGCCTCCGGGTTCCCTTTTCCAGCACAACCTTCCCGTACTGCCTATACGCCGTAATGCCCATAGGCAGACTGATGCTTCTGTTTCCCTCCCGGGTAAACAGTGTCAGAACATCCCGGATGTGAACTGCCTCAATATCCTTTCCTGTAGGCGATAGCTCCTCTGCAAGCGCAAGCAGCATCCTTTTTTCTATCACAGGATGACAGTCAAGAAACCTTTCCACATCCAGTTCAGCCCGGACAAGGCCTTCTCCCGGTGTGCCCTTCTCCCGGCTGAAAATACATCGCTCCAGAGCTTCTGTCGTCTGTTCTTCCAGATAATTCTCCGTCTCTGCCATCAAATCGGCTGTCCTGCCCATATGCTCCACTGTCCCCGGAAAAATTTCCTGCTCGGCATAGGAGAGAATATGATGTCTGATACGGTTCCGGGCATAGTCATCCCCGGCGTTGGTACTGTCCGTACACCAGCATATTTCCCTCTCTCTCAGATATTCCTCTATCTCCTGCCTCTCCAGACACAGAATCGGACGAATGACATTATCCCGCACAGGGAGAATTCCCCGAAGACCCTTCAACCCGCTTCCCCGAAAAAGATGAAACAGCATAGTTTCCGCCCTGTCATTGCTGTTATGCGCAACGGCTATCTTGTTTGCACCAAAATCTGCGGCTGCTTCCTCAAAAGCACGATACCGAAGTCTCCTGCCTGCGTCCTCCTCGGAGCATTTCTCTTCGAATGCATACTTTTTTACATCCTCTGTCCGCAGATAAAAGGGAATGTTTTCCCTGCGGCACAGCTCCTCCACAAAAGCAGCGTCCTTCCCAGCATCCGAACGGATGCCATGGTTCACATGTACCACTGCCAGTTCAATGGGAGTCTGCTTCCTGTATTCCTGCAATACAAGCAGGAGGCAAACCGAATCTGCCCCTCCGGAAACACCCGCCACAACGCGGTCTCCCATCTGCAATATACCATGCTCCTCAATGTAGGAAAACACCTTTTCTTCTGTCTTTTTTCCCGTATTCATACCCCAAATGGTATCCCATTCCCGCAAAAAAGTCAAATACTGCTATTCATAGTCTCCCAGATACCGATAACTCCCACTGTCATATCATCCTGAATCCGGCCGCCTCCGGCACACAGAGCCGCTCTGAGCAGCTTTTCCGCTATTTCTCCGGGATTCTGTTCCGCAATGCCCGCCAGAAAGCTGCACATGGTTCTGTAATCTTCCTCGCCGAAGGCATCTACCACGCCGTCGGAAACCATAATCAGATAGTCTCCGTCCCGGAGCCTCTTCCGGATTGGAGCTGCCTCAACCTTCTGAAAAATGCCAAGAGGAAGACTGCCTGCTGCAAGAGGCTCCACCTCACCGGCTCTCTTTAAAAAGGTGACGGCTCCTCCTACCTTTCTCAATTCACAATTTCCCCGGTACAAATCAATATCACAAATATCCAGCGTAGGATGATTCTGATCTTCCCCTGCAGCAAACAACGCCGTATTCACCATGTCGATAGCTGTTTCATCACTATAACCGGCCTCCAGCATCTTTTCCATCAGGTCAAGCACCCGCTCGCTGTCTTTTCCTGCCTTCTCCCCGGAACCGGTGCCATCGGAAAGCATCACCGTCAGCTTCCCTTTTTCTGTCTCCATAACCACATAATTGTCCCCGGAAACAGTTTCGCTCTCCTTTGTCGCCCTTGAAAAGCCCGTCAGCACGAGAAATTCCGTCTCCTCTTCCAGAATAAAGCTGTGCGGCTCCTTCTCCACCACATAGGGACTGGAGATGGAAAGCTTTAGCCTCTTGTCCAACAGAACAGAAATCATGTCTGCCACCTCCTCCGCGGAAATTCCGTCTCTTTTTATGGCACTCATGGTGAGAACGATTTCTGTCCTGCCATCCTCCTGCGATACATAACAGGGATTCTCTACCCTGACTCCCTCCTGACGCATCGCCTGGACAATCAGACGTTTTTTTCTTTCCTCCATGGGTCGGTAACACATAACCTCACATGCAACCTCTGTCATGATTCGCGCCATTTCTGTCAAATGGCATCGAATGACCTGTCTGTTTTCCCAAAGCCGCCTTTCTGTCAGCAGGTTCTGCCTGTCTCCCTGCTCCGGATTGAATTCCTTTGTATAACTTCTGGCAAGCTCATAAAAGGTATCTGCGTAATTTAACAATCTTCGTCTGCATAAATCCGATACCTGTGCTGTCTGCAAATCCTTTTCCCTGGATGCGAATCCTGTTGTCATTTCTCCTCCCATACCTTTCTGCCGCTTCTGTCTGCAGCAGAGTTTATTGTAGGTTTGGACGAATACTTTTTTTGTCAAAAACGGGACCCTTATTCCTTAAAGTTTTGCGACAAAAAAAGCAGGAAGGCTTTCGCTCCTGCTTCTGCTTCTTAATTATCCTCTTTAAATAAAATCTCATCCTCATAAACGAGACCCAGCTTTTCCCTGGCAACATCCTCGATATAGCCTTTCGTCTGTACTTCCTTTCCAAACTCCTCTATCTCCTGGGTTCGCTCCTCCTCGGCGGCAATCTGCTTATTCAGCTGCTCTTCCTCTCTGGCCTTCGCATCAATTTTGTCCTGTAATTCAACGCTCTTTACCGCAACTACCACCACAATCATCAATACCACCAGCGACACCAGAAACATGCTGAAACGATTCTGATTTCTCTTGCGATATGCGACCTTGCGTTTTGCTCTTGCCATAGCCTCCCCTTTCTTCCGACTGTCAAAGACAGATGTCTCACTTTGTCTTTATAGTAATTTTAAGCATTTTCAGGAAATACGTCAACTTATTTTTTATGTTCCGCCCGATGCGCCGTAGAAGGCAGCAAAATCCTCTCTTCAGTCGTCCCGCCCCATTATCCGCTTTTTTGCAGACAAAAACCAGCGGTCTGCAAATCCACCTGAAAAATACGGAAATGGCTTTCATTACTTTTTTTATGGCAAGAGAAACATATTTTACAAGCCAGGGGCTCACCAGCTTTCTGTACAGCAGCATCCCCGCCAACGCGCCGAACACCGCAAACCAACGCAGAGTCCCATCACTCTCATGATACATCAGCAGGAAAACCTTGGCACCGCAGTAAACCCAGAAGCATAAATCCTCCAGAGAAACCAGAAAGTCTCTGTGAGGAACCACCCTCCGAAAAATTCTGAGAATGTCATACACGAAGGTAATAAAAATTCCCATAATCAGAGCATGCAGAAGGAATTCATTCTCGCTCGTCATCTATCTACCGGAAAAGCCTGTTCAACAGAGATTCATTTTTATGCCCTGCTGCTGCGGTATCTGAATAGGTTAAACTATCTATTTTACCGTCCACATCCACCTCTCCTTTTTCCAGAGAGAGTCTGTTTACATGCAAGTCATCTCCTTTAATCATCAGCATCCCCTGTTCCGTTTCAAGAAGAATCTCATGCATATCAAAGGACAATACATCTTTTACTCCGTTTATGGTGCAGTCTTTCCGATTTGTCATAATAATTTTATGAGTACGGGTACTGCTGTTTAAATCCTCCATAGGCCCCTCCTTCTTCCTGCCGGAATACCCTTCGCATTTCCTACCAATAAAGCATATGCGGGAATGCAATTTACCATGCCAGCAAATTAAAGATATCGGAACAGTTCCTTCGCCTCTTCCTTCTTTACCGTCTCCTGCACATCCAGGACTTCTACCTTTACTTCCTTGTTACCGAAGGAAATGGTAATAACATCTCCCTCTTTTACATTGGCAGAAGCCTTCGCAGGCTTATCATTAATCAGTACACGTCCGCTGTCGCAGGCTTCATTTGCCACTGTACGACGCTTAATCAGTCTCGATACCTTTAAATATTTATCCAGTCTCATCTGTTCTCTTTTCCTCCCAAACGTGTCAATCTCCTGTCCTGTCTGCATATGAAAAGCCCGACCAAATACTTTCCATGCAAGCATGACAAGTATTCAATCGGGCTTCTTTATCACTTATGCGCAAATTATGCGTTCAGCATGTCCTTCAGAGCCTTACCAGCCTTGAATTTGGGAGCCTTGGAAGCTGCAATCTTCATAACCTTACCAGTCTGAGGATTTCTGCCATCTCTTGCTGCTCTCTCGGATACCTCGAAGGTACCGAAGCCAACCAGCTGAACCTTTCCGCCCTTCTTTAACTCATCTGCAACAACATCTGTGAAAGCCTTTAAAGTCTTCTCAGCGTCCTTCTTGGATACGCCAGCCTGCTCAGCCATAGCTGCAACTAATTCTGTCTTGTTCATATTGAACTCCTCCTGTAATGGATTTTCTTGTTTGTATTTTCGTAGATGCTTCTTGTGAAACGTCTATAAATATATATACCTGTTTTTTTAGGGGTTGTCAAGGCATTTTCCTTATATTTACGGCTTTTTTGCAACCTTTTCCATATTTATCTCCCATATCTGCCTATTCTGAAACAGAAGAGGATACTTCTTCGGAGCTGTCCGAGGAGACAGAGCTGTCCGTTACCAGCTCAGCAAAGGAATAGGAAATGTCCTTCTCCTCACTGTCTATCTGCACCGTATAGCTTCTCGTAGCATATCCTGTTTTACGCAAAGTCACCACATGGGAGCCTTCCGTCTTTTTAAAGGAACAGGGAGAAATTCCCACATAATTGCCATCCAGATACACCTCTGCACCTTCCGGTGCATCAATATACACCCTGTAATAATCGGTAGTTGTATCTGTGACAACAGAAGAATCGGTACTGCTCTCCTCTTCTTCCTCCGCGGCATTGGGTTCAAGTACTACGTTGATTCCCGCAGACTCCTGTCCCACCCTGATATACTGCGTTATGGACTGATAGCCTTCTGCCCTGGCAATCATCTGATGCAGCCCGTACTCCAGGGAAACAGGACCCGAGATATCAGCCTGAGAACCATCAATATAAATTTCTGCAGAGGAAGGATCTACCGAGAAAAGAACCATTCCGAACTGCGGCTCCGGTACCTCAAGATCCCCGATATCCAGTGTTGTTTCCTCATTGCGGTTGATAATTACACTCTTGATGCCTCCCCCGCCCTTATTGCTGATATTCACCTGGTAGCTGCCCTCAGGAATCAGGAGACACATATCCTCCGTAATCCGTTGTATGACAGATTGCCCGACCTCAATCCATCCACCGATAAAATTCTCATCATTTGCCAGACGCAGGTAGCCATGCCCCTTCTCGACCCGTACCGTCAGCACCTGCGTTCCGATTCCGTAAAAGCTTAAAATATCCGCAGGATTCAAGTCCATAAGGTCAATATTTCTGCCTTCGGAGAGATACTGTGTATTGTCTGTCAGCTTATAGGCCTCACTGCCGATAGACACCTCACCACGCACCATATTCATCTCATAGCGCTCCACATCCGTGTAGCTCCACGCCTCTGGCGAAAACTGAAGGCTGGTTAAGTGTTTTTTGGACTTCAGAAAAGTGATGTCTACAATGTCACCCTTTTGCAGCTGACTGGCAGAGATGGTTTCCCCATATTTATCATAAAGCCTTGTGGTTCCATCCATGGAAAGAGTATATCTTTTCCCCAAATCCAGATTCAGAAAAGTGAGTGTACCCTCCTTTTCACTCCGATCCACCAGAATTGCCGTATCCGCAGAATCATAGCTATCCGGTCCCGTCACAACAAATCCTGTTTCGACCCGCTCCGAAGTCTGCGAATCCTCGGAAGCCTCTTCCACATTTCCGGAAAAAGGATTGGTGCAGGCAGTCAGCAAAATTCCCGCTAACAATGCAAATCCCAGGCTCCTCGCTTTCAGTTTCCATTCTCTTTCGTTCTTTTCAGCTGTCACATTAAACTCCTAATCTACTTTTGCAGGTGTGTTACATCGCGAAACACTTCATCCAGAAAATGCTGCTTCTCCTTCTCCTGTGAAATAAGCTTCTCCAACTTCTCCTGATTTCTCCCGGGAATCCACGCCTTCCCCGAATTATAATAAAAATTTGCAATCTTCCAGAATTTTTCCGGGTACGCCAGACGGTAACACAAGTCAATCCTGCTCATGGCACTAATCGGCCTTACCTCTTCATATGCTTCCATGAGAGAATTCCCCAAAGCAACAGACCAGTTGCTCTTCTCCAGAAGCTTGCGGAGCAGAAGATAAAGGTCTCTGATGGGATTATCGGGCAGACATTTCTCAAAGTTTACCAGAAACCAGCCATCATTTCCCCTGATAATATTATGATACTGATAGTCACCATGGCAGAATGAAATTTTTTCCGTCCCATCCTCCGCCACAGGTCTGCTGCCCCCGGCTTCGCAGTATGCCTTCCATTCTCCGGAAACTTCAACTGCCTGATCCAGAAAATAATCAAAGTTATTCAGCAGGCTGATTTCAAACCAGGTCTTCTGTCCCCTCTGCTTCAGGTATCTTCGTACCCGCTTCAGTTCCCGGTTGTGCTTTTCATATTCCTTCTGGGGAGAAAAGGATGCAGGAATACCCGGCGTATCGGCAGGCAGCTCCATACATCCGTGAAGCTTCGCCAACAGCCTCACCGCCTCCAGACATTCTGCCTTATCGTATATATTAAACTCTCTTCCGTCGAGCCATGTCTTCAATACATAAGTGCTTCCATCGTTATCTTTAACAAGCAGAGCACCCTCCCTGTTCGGAATAATCTGCTCAACCCGCATGACTCCCCTGTCGGCAATTTCCTTCAGCAGTCTGTCCTGCAGTTCTATTCTCTCGCCGGTTCCCGTATATTCCTTCAAAATCAGGCAACCCTGATTGGTATCACATATAATGGCTCCTCTTCCCTTCCTGGTACGAAGCACCTCTATCTCATATTGTTCCAGCAATTCCACTGCCCTGTCATTCACTGACCGCCCCTCCTGATAGTCCGTCTTTCTAACCTATCTTATGACCGGGTGGAATTGTTCAGAACTAACCTCTGTCTACATATTTTTGAACCTCTGCCAGAAGCAGCTCCCGCGTATTAAGACACGGATCCTCCAGCACCTTTTCCAGCAGCATCTGAAGAATTTCTCCTATCTCTTTGCCGGGCTTTCGTCCGGCAGCAATCAGATCAGAGCCTGTTACCGCCAGTTCTCTCAGAGAGGTACACTGCTTATTTTCCCTTACTTCCTCATACAGCTTCTGCCACTTTGATACCCTCGCCAGCTTCTCCTCTCTCCGATAATCGCTCTGTGCAAGAATATCCGCCCTTTTCACCTGAAACAATGCCGGAAAAGCATCTTCGCCGATTTTGTTGACCGCTCTGCGTACAATCCGCATATCCGGGTCGACACTGTTTCCGTAATCATGGTAGCTTACCAGCTTACTTACCATATATATGGTGTCATTATCAAACTTCAGCCTGCGCATAATCATTTTCGCCATATCTGCGCTGATTGCCGCATGCCCGTGAAAATGGGTAATTCCCTTCTCGTCCAAGGTCAGCGACGCCGGCTTTCCAATGTCATGGAACAGCATGGTAAGTCTGAGCACCTTGTCCGGTTCTGTATAAATAAGGCTGTGCAGAATATGCTCTCCTACAGAATACATATGGTGAGGATGGTTCTGCTCTGTCTCCATGGCAGCATCAAATTCCGGGAAAAATACCCTTGTGACCCCGAGAGCATACGCCTCCCGCAGATAATCCGGATGAGGTGAAATCATCAGCTTCACCAGCTCCATCTGTATCCGCTCAGCACTGATTTTCTGTAATGTAGAAGCAAGCGCTTCGATAGCATTCCTTGTAGCCGGTGCTATGGAAAACCCCAGCTGAGCAGAAAAACGGATTGCTCTCAGCATCCGCAGTGCATCCTCTCTGAAACGCTCCATGGGATCACCCACACAGCGGATGATTCCCGCTTCCATATCCTCCATACCGCCAAAAATATCTACCAGTCCTACCTCATCATTGTAAGCCATGGCATTGATTGTAAAGTCCCGGCGCTTTAAGTCCTCCTCCAGGCTGGGAGTAAAAATTACTTCTCTGGGATGTCTGCTGTCCTCGTATTCCCCGTCAATGCGGTAGGTCGTTACCTCAAAGCCCTCTCTGTCCTGCATAACCGTCACTGTACCGTGCTGCAGACCGGTATCGATGGTGCGGGGAAACATGGCCTTTATCTGTTCCGGCCTTGCAGAAGTGGTAATATCCCAATCCTGAGGCTTTCTTCCCAGAACAGAGTCCCGTACACAACCACCTACTACATAGGCTTCAAAGCCTGCTGCGGTAATGGTGTCTATAATATATTTTGCTTTCTCCGGAATCGTTATTCTGGTTTCTTTCTTCATGAACTTCCTTCTCCGATAAAACTCTTTTACTGAAAAAATCTTTCGATAACCTGCACCAGGCCATCTTCGTCATTGGTGGCTGTAATGTAGTCAGCCGCTTCTTTTACCGCATCCTGGGCATTTCCCATTGCTACGCCCACACCGGCATATTGAATCATGGAAATGTCATTGAAGCCGTCGCCGCAGCAGACGGTATCCTCCCGCTTCATTCCGATAGACACAAGTGTCCTGTCCAAGGATGCCGCCTTATCCACATTATGGGGCATAATTTCCATAAAATACGGCTCAGAGCGATAGATGCTTGCCACATTTCCATACTTCCCCTGCAATTCCTCCACCAGAACAGCCGCTTTTTCCGCATCAGCCGTCATCAGGCATTTATTGATGTCAAAGTCCACGAAATCCGGGAAGTTTTCCACTTCTTTTACAGGAAGACCATTGATTCTTGCCTCAATTTCCACATATTTGTCGGTTGGAAACGCAGAGATAACCTGCTCACCCAGATATGTGATAAGACCACAGCTATTTCTCCTTGCAAACCCATACAATCCCGGCAAAAGCGTCAAAGGCAGAAGCCGTTGGAAAATCACTTCACCGGTAAGACAGTCAATTACCTTCGCCCCATTAAAGGAGAGCAGATAACCACCGTATCTTTCCAGCTCCAGCTCCTTTTCATACCGGCGCATACCCGCAGTCGGCCGGCCTGATGCCAGAATCACCTTATGACCCTGTCGCATAATATCCTGTATTGCTTCCTTCGTAGCCGCTGTAATTTCCTTTTTTGTATTTGTAAGTGTGCCGTCTATATCCAGCACCAGGACTTTTTTATTCATACTGCTTCTCTCTTTCAAAAAAGCGGTGAGGAAATCCCCACCGCCATCCGGTTGTTTTCATCTTACTGTGCGGAAGAACCTGCTGTACTGCTCTCCCCGTCTGCTGCTTCCGAGCTCTGTGTTTCTTCGCTCTGTGCATCGGTTGCACTTTCCGCTTCTGCGGCTTCCTGTGCAGCATATACCTGCAGATAATTCAAACGATTCTTGGGATCCTTTACCTCATAGTCTGCTGTAATCTCCTCCAGGTAGTCGGACATAATCTCATTCACGAGTGTACTCTTTACATTCAGCATCCATTCAGGTTCATCTGTTCCCACAAAGTAAAGAACATAAGTATAGTCCTCATCCTCAGGAGAAAGCACAACCGTATCACCATATGCACGGCTGCTGTCCTGCAACCACTCCGTCAATTCCTCAGGAACAGTTTCTGTCACCAATCCATCGTAAAAACCACCTTCT
The DNA here is from genome assembly GCA_051877795.1 of Acetatifactor sp. Lineage (GTDB taxonomy): Bacteria > Bacillota > Clostridia > Lachnospirales > Lachnospiraceae > Acetatifactor. Next base: position 5,148 of record JBJEJG010000136.1, on the reverse strand, counting down.
GCCGTGGTAAGCTCGTCTGAATTATACTTGTCCGCAATTTCCGCAAAGCTGTCTTCGGTAGCGGCACCGCTCTTCCACTCTTCTAAAACGGCTTCCCCGTTGTCACCTTCCAGAATAATGGCACGTACATCAACCGTAGGTGTCTCATTCAGGTAACGGTCTTCAAAGGAGAGTACATAGTAGAGGTAGTTTGTATTATCCTCAATAATCGTCGTATCGCCTGCTTTTCTCTCGCTGTCAAACAGCCAGTCACGAATCTTGCTTGTAATATCGGAACGCTGCTTATTCTCCTGAAGGCTGCCCTCTGTCGCGATGGTCTTCAGTGCTCCTTCTGCTTCTGATTTTGCCACCTTCATAGCAAACTCAATCTCTGCCTCAGAAGGCTCATAAGCCTCGGAAGCAGAACTGTCTGTAGAAGCAGTTCCTTCTGACGTACCCTCCGCAGGCTTCTCCTCCACAGGATCAGCCAAATCAGTAGGCTCTGTAGGCAGCTCCGCATATATCACGGATATCCGGTAATCTACAGAGTCATAGGTGTCCTTATTTTCCTCATAATAGGCCCTTGCCTCCTCATCTCCGGGCATCTTCTCCTCGGCCACAAGGTTATAATATGCGGAAGCTTTCAGACCCTCCTTAATACATTTCTTTAAACGGGATGTCGTAGCGTAAGTGCCAAAGTTTTCCCTGACAAAATCATTTACGCTCATATTTGCTTCCTCGGCAGACTCTCTCAGAGATGCCATGTATTCCTCATAATCCCCGGAAGCATCATAGGTAAAACCTGCCTTCTCCGCCTCCGCCAGAAGCGCTCTGTTCTGGATAATGCCATCCACTGCCATTTCCTCAAAGAAATCCTTGAAAGAGAGATCTTCGGAATACATCTGTGTAGAAAGATCTCTGGAAAGATCAACTCCCAGATAGGACATATAGGTTCCGTACTGGTTCACATAACCGTTCATGGTTGTATTATAGTAGTAGTCGAATTCCACCCGGGAAACCTTCTCACCCGCTACTTCAATATAAGTACCGTTTACAGTCAGCCAGCTGTGGATAGGGAAGGATACCACAAAGCATAAAAGCGCCACAACCAGCACAACTCCTATAATTGTACTGATTCGCTGGTCTCTTTTTGCTTTTGCCTTTTCCGCTTCCCTTCTCTGCATTTTCAGGTCATATTTTGTTACTGCTTTTTTTTCTTCTGTGTTCTGTACTTCTTTTTTAGACATGATAAAATGTCTCCTTCCTTATTTCCCGCCAACCCTGCCGTGCTATCCGGCTCAGATGCTTCTCAGCCCTTTCGCCGTGCCCATTCATAAAATGTCTTCCGACATTTTATTTCATGTCGGGCTTTCGCCCTTTCTTGCAATCTTTCGCCGTGCCCATTCATAAAATGTCTTTCGACATTTTATTTCATGTCGGGCTTTCGCCCTATGGTATAATTTGCGGTTCAGATGCTTCGTGAACCAGTTCACGCGCATCTGCCCACAAATTATACCGCACGGCTCAATGCAAATGCAACTTATTTCACATATTTTTCAAGTTTTTCCACGATATTTTTCATGCAGCCGGGTTCGAAGGGACTGTCCAGACCTACTTCTTTTATCATATTGGTAAAGAAATCACTTGCGGACAGCTTGCAGAGCTTCAAGTAGCTGTCCCAGGCTGCCTCATAATTTTCATCCATCTTCACCTTATACTGCAGCGCGCAGGTCTGCGCCAGGCAGTAATCAATATAATAAAAAGGTGAATCATAAATATGTGCCTGTCTCTGCCAGAAGCCACCCTTTCCAAAGAATTTGTCGTCACCGTAATCCATATGCGGTCTGTATTCCTTCTCCAGCTTCAGCCATGCAGCATGCCTTTCAGCAGGAGTCATATCAGGATTTTCATAGACAATATGCTGGAATTCATCTACCATACAGCCGTAGGGAATAAAGGCAGCAGCGTCCTCCAGATGCATCTCAATATAATCCTGTGCCCTGTCGCCAAAGAACAACGGCATCCACTGCTGGGTAAAGAACTCCATGGACATGGAATGGATTTCTGCCGTCTCCATTCCTATGTCGGAATGCTCCCTTATCGGATCCTTGCCGGACAGATAGCCCTGAAATGCATGACCACACTCATGCGTAATCACATCCACATCTCCGCTGGTACCGTTAAAGTTCGCAAATACGAAAGGAGAATTATACACCGGCATATAAGTCATATAGCCGCCGGCACGCTTGGTTTTGCGTCCCAGCACATCAAACAGCTCATTTTCCATCATGAAGTCATAAAATTCCTTCGTTTCGGGAGAAAGCTCGCTGTACATTTTTCTTCCCGCCTCCAATATTTCATCGGGAGTACCGAAGGGTGCCGGATTTCCTTCCTTAAAGTATACCGCATTATCAATATAGCTCAGCTTATCCAGACCGAGTCTCTGTCTCCTGCGCTCATGCAGACTCTCCGCAAAAGGCACAAAGTCCTTCTTTACCTGATTGCGGTACGCCTCAACCTCATCCTTGCCGTAACAATTACGTCCCATACGATAATAGCCAAGCTCAAGATAATTCTCATACCCCATCATCTTCGCCTGCTCGGTACGGTTCTTCACCAGCTTGTCATAAATTTCATCCAGCTTGTCCGCGTTTGCCTCAAAGAATGCACTAAATTCCTTCCAGGCCGCTGCTCTTACGTTTCTGTCCTGATTTACCAGATAAGGACGCAGCAGCGACAGGTTCAGTTCCTTTCCGTCAAAGTGAATCTTTGCACCGGCAATCAGCTTGTCATACTCTGTCGTCAGATTATTTTCCTCCTGCATCAGAGGAATCAGCTTTTCATCCATGGATTTTTGCTCAATTTCCATGTTCTTAAAAGCAACCGGCCCGATTTTACTCTCCAGATAAGCTCTGTAGGGAGATTCATATAATTTCTTTTTGTAGGCCAGCACCAAATTGCTGTATACAGGAAGCTTTTCATCATAATATTTCTTTTCTTCCTCATAAAACTGATTGGAAGTATCAATATCAAAGCGGATATGCGCAATCGTATATAAAGTACTTACTTTGTCATCCAGCTGATAAAACTTCTCATGTACCGCAAATTGTTCTTCTCCGCTCTTTGCCTTATCAAATTCTTCCATTAAATTCTTCAGATCCTTTTCCACCTGTTCAAAATCCACACGCTCATAAGGCATTTCACTAAATTTCATATTCCATCCTCTTTTCTGCGCCGTGACCGGCGCTGCTCTGCCTTCCATTGTACATGATTCCGGCAAATCTGTAAATATATCCCATTTATATCTTGCGAGAAGGATTTTAGCGCGTTAAGATAGAAAAGAGTTCAATAACTACTTATGAGTTGGAGGAAAAAGAAAATGTTTGAAACTCTCAAGAAAAACAGTTTTAAAAGTTCCCTGATTGCGTCTGTCATTTTACTGATTCTCGGTATTGTCCTGGCAGCCCTCAATGCAGGAAATGCCTTCTTTGCCACCACAGGCTACGTAGAGTTTGAAAGCCTGGAGCCTGACGAAATCAAAAGTCAGCTGGTGGATGTAGAGCTGGTTGAAAATTTCGGCTGCTACCTGGAAGAGTATGAGGAAAATACCAGTACACATTACAGAACAACCACCGATTATTATTACATCATCTATACCGGTGCCTATGATGACCTGGAGACGGATTACAAATTTATGTCCATCAAGGTTCCCGCCAGCTTCGGAAGCAAGATGGATGACATGGCCGATAATACCTACAACGGTATTCAATCCAGTCCCATTTCTTTCTCCGGTAAAATTCAGAAATTAGACGATGAAGAATATGAGTACTTTCTGGAATTCTGGGAAGAGATGGGCTTCTCGGATGATGAAATCGAAGATATGACTCTTCCCTATTACATCAACGTATATGACAGCAAGGGCAGCCAGAATGGCGTGTACATCATCGTTTTCCTAATCGGTATCGCTCTGGTTGTATGGGGTATTATCCGTATTGTAAAAGGGTCTAAAGGCGCTTATCTGAAAAACTTCCGTCAGGATATCGCCTCCATCGGCTGTACGGAATCCAGTGTCGAATCCGACTTGAATAGTGCTGCTTCATACTGCAAAAAAGGGCAGATTAAAATTGGGCGTCTGTTCACTTATTACAACCTGAACAGTGTTACCCCCAGAGCAATTCCCAACAGCAAAATTATGTGGGCATACCAGAATACTACTACCCACCGTACCAACGGCATCAAGACCGGAACAACCTACAGCGTAATGCTCTTTGTGGAAGGTTACAAAAATGCTTTCAATGTAAGTGTTCCCAATGAAGCTACGGCACAGGAAATATTGAAAAAGATGAACGAGATGTTCCCCTGGATTGTCGTTGGCTACTCCGAGGATTTAAAGAAGCTGTTCAATAAGGACAGGGCGCAGTTCCTGCAGCTTCGTTACAACACCGTTGAGCATACTCCGGTTGAACCCGGTTTTGAAGGCTTTAGCGGACGGTATGACTCTCCTGAGAATCAAGGCGTATAGTTAAATAATTTGTATACAATTACATTTATATAGTATATTTAAAAACTCCGTCACATGTTTGTAACGGAGTTTTTCTTTACCTTTATACTGATATCAAATTTCTCTTAGCAAATCAAATAAAGCAGGTAAATTTGAACCCAATTCTCCCTTTTTATCATCATCGGACTCTTCCATTCCTATCAAGCCATTAATATCAGTTGTAAAGGACTCTTTTGCCTGTTGAATTGCAAAATCAACCCGATGAAGATAAAATGACTTAAAAATATCGTCACTTATTCCCTTGGAATGACCGGCACGTTTAGATACTTCACGACTTGTAAATGTGTGCTTTTTAGATACCCTTTTATTATCTCTAAAATCTTGTATTTGCTCTTTATATTCATTACGGATATCAACTAAATGCATTAATAACCAAAATTCAATGCACGGATTTGTAATAAAACAATAATAATTTTTTTCCTGACATTGTTGTACAATGCTTTTCATCTGTGAAACACTATGAGTATTAAAATCTCTATCAATCACAATTCCAAAGACATCATTTTTCCCTGAGTATTCTTTTAAAAAGCGATCATATTCTAAATCGATGCCTACCTGTTCTAATAATGTTTCAAACTTATCCCTTAAATTTTTGTCAAGCACCTCCG
>JBJEJG010000135.1:0-2206 GCA_051877795.1 Acetatifactor sp. | reverse complement strand
AACGCGGGCAGTAGAAACAGATGCCGACATACTTGAATCAAGGATACAGGAATTAGTAGATTAAGGAGGAAATGCTATGGAGAATAAGTTGGATTTTAAACAGATGGAACAATGGGGATTGAATGACTATGCACAGTTTTTTAATGAGAATCATAAAAAATTCGGACAAAAGGATTCCGAATTATACCAAAATGTAAAAACGCAGTTTAATGCATTCATGCAGCTGCAGAATACACCCATTACGAGCGACGTTGCAGCTGAAATACTAAGTGCCCGTCAGAAACTTGCGGATGCTTGTTCCGCCTATATGGAAGCGAACGGAAATCGAAGGGTATATACCGGAACAGGGCAAAAGCGTTTGGAAGTCATAAAGAACCTGAATACGTTTTTCCCTGCGTATTTTCAAAATCTTTGTTCCGAAAAGCATCTGGAACGACTCAGAGAGCCACTGATCTTAAATGCAAACGCAGGAAAGACTTTGAATCAGCTGGACATCGAGCCGACAGCGCATATTCAGGAAGCTACGTTCGAAAATCAAGTGGGTGGAAATGCAAGTGAGCGATACCAGGTAACCTATCAGGGCAAACAGGGGTTTTTTACACCGAAAGAGTATGTAAGAGATTCTTCGGTGGTTGTTAAAGAAATGGTGAATGCGGAAAAAAATCCAGAGCATCAGAAGGTGCTGCAATCGCACGAGTTTTTACTTAGAATAACAGCGGACGCTTTTCAAATAGCCACGGCTCTAGGAATGGAATCTGAAGAGTGCATTGAACATGACGTGATGAAATATTGGGGTTCTTTGCCTGAAAATACAGATGCAGAAGTGGAAAAAAAGAAAAACTTCGCGAGCCTGATTGCTAATGGGGGGGAATTCAATTATTTGAAGGATTTGTTAAACAACTATTGGACAGAACTGGAGACGCTTTCAGATGTAGACCGGAAAGATCCTGCCAAAAGGGAAAACGCGTTTCGCGCATGCCTGGACGCTTACCGTACTACCAATGAATATGAAGCACTTTCCAAATGCAGAGAGATGATTGCCCATTATGCCGAAACAAGAGAACCTATCAGAGAAGGACTGGAGGGAATCGAAGCGGGAAAAGCTACGTTTGAACGTTACTTTTATAGACCTATGGTGAAGGACTTTGATTCTGGCAAGTTAGAATCATATCAGAACATAAAACCGATTCTTACAAATCCGGATATATATAAAAAATCCCTCAATATCATGAAAAAAGCGAGTAAGGCAGTGTTGCCAACGGGTCTAGATACCGGCGCTCTGGAGGTAGGGGATGAATTATCCGGTCGTAATATCGCTTCATCACGAGTAGCGGAGCTTCTCGGTGTGGGGAATCTGCTGGCACATTCTGAGAAAATGACCGTTCAAATGGGAGGTCAGGAGGTAGAAGGCTGCTTTATGGAATTTGCGGAGGGAGTAGATATACGCAACGGAAAGGACGAAGCCCTGAAACAGATCAATCAGATCAGAATTGAGAACAGTCCCGGCTTCACAAAGGATGCCTGCAATCTGGAGGTGCTGGATTATCTCTGCTCACAGGCAGACAGACATGCAGGCAATATATTCTTAAAACTGAGTGAGCCGCAGGCGGATGGTAAATGTGAGATACTTGGACTTCAGGGAATCGACAATGATTTGGCCTTTTCTACCGAGAAGAACGTTACATTGCTACAGGGGGACTTGGATCATTTGTGCTTTATCAGTGAGAATCTGGCACAAAAAATTCTGAAGACAGACCGAAACAAGCTGAAACTTGTGCTTGGTGATATCCTGAGAGAGGATGAGATCGATGCATTGGATATTCGTCTGACGCAAATGAAGGAGCATATCAAGGACAATATGATTCAGGTCAAGGATGACGAATGGGCATTGGACAGAGACCCGAGCAGAAAGCTGGAACAGGCACTCGCCGCGGAGCCGGACAAGCTGTCACGTTATCGGCAGGGCGTCAGCAGTTTAAATGAGGGATTAGATCCGGCTCTGCCGCGAGCTAAATGGATTCATAAAAATTCTGATGTCGGACATGAGATACGGGAGGCGCAGGAGCGATATCGTAGTCAGCAGGCGGAACGTGCAGCAAAAGCAGTACAGGCTCAGGCACCGAAAAAAGCCGAAGAGGATCAGGCGGAACTTGCAGCAGAAGCAGTACAGGTTCAGGCACCGAAAACAGCCGAAGGGGAGCAGCCA
>JBJEJG010000134.1:0-11154 GCA_051877795.1 Acetatifactor sp. | reverse complement strand
GATAACGCTGTTCCAGTTCCTCATCCTCTCCCGGTATCAGTTTTGCCTGTTCAATTTCCTGCCATTCGAACTCTGCAAGAGATTTTTCTCTTGCCTTAGCCTCTTCATCCATGGCTTCCTCTTCCAGAGACTTTCGCAGTTTACTGCAGGCTCTGTAGGCTTCCTCCACTTCTCCGGCAGCAAATACAAATTCCTCTCCACAGAAGTCATCCAGAATATCCATGTGCTTTTTTTTGTGAAGCAGAGATTGATGTTCATGCTGACCGTGGATGTCAATCAATACCTCCGCCAGCTCCTTCAGCTGTTTTGCCGTCACTGTCTCGCCGTTAATCTTACAGATGCTCTTACCTACCTGCATCTTTCTGGTGATGATAACGGTTCCGTCCTCCTCTGCCTCCAAATCCATCTCAGCCATTTTTTCCCTGACTTTTTTGTTATCGCCCGAGAAAACAAGTTCTACCAGAGCGCTTTCTGCACCCTTTCTAAGCATCTCCTTCTCGAACTTTCCGCCGAGGGCAAGATTCACACTTCCAATCAGCAGAGATTTTCCTGCGCCGGTTTCACCTGTCAGGATATTCAGTCCTTCGCCGAACTCCACCTCAGTCTCTTCCATCAGCGCCAGATTTTTCACATGTAAACTTTGCAGCATACTCTTTTCTCCTTATGTACCTTCTCCGACAATCATGGTACATAAATGCAAATTGCTCTAAAGCATCTTATTTTTCTATCATGGCATGAAGTTTATCCATTAACGTCCGGGCATCCTCCACTGACCGCATAGCCAGAAAAATAGTATCATCTCCTGCGATACATCCCACAATCTCTGAAAATTTCAGGGAATCCAAGGCTGCCGCCACCGCCATTGCCATTCCGGATACCGTCTTAATCACAAGAAGATTCTGCGCCAGCTCCATTGTGGAAAATGCATCCCTCAGCACACGGATATATTTATCCCCCATATGACTGTCGTCCTGTTTGAGAACAACATATTTTTGTCCTCCGCCTCCCGTAGGTATCTTGGAAAGCTTTAACTCCCTGATATCTCTGGAAACCGTGGCCTGAGTCACCTGAAAACCCGCATCGCGCAGTCTCCCCGCAAGCTCCTCCTGCGTCTCCACATCATATTTCTGTATGATTTCGATGATTTTACCGTGTCGTGTCTTTTTCATCTCATCTGCTCCTCTGCGCCTTTTCCCGGCATTGTCAATCACTCATCTTCTTGTGCAGTACCTCCAGAAAACTCACCTGATTCAGCTGAATAAACTCTGTTATCTTTTCGGATTGCACAATACGTATCTTGTCTCCCGTGCAGAGCGGAATCACATGCGTCCCATCAAAGCTTGCTTCCACCGTCTGAACCCTGCCTTCTCTTCCCTCTGGAATTTCTATTTCTATCACATCCTCCGGAGAGAGAATAATACTTCTCTGATTCAGCGAATGAGGGCAGATAGGAGTCAGAACAATCAGTCTTGCCCTCGGCTCCACTAACGGACCACCCGCTGACAGATTATAGCCGGTAGAACCGGTAGGCGTTGTCACAATCATGCCGTCCGCCTTATAGTCGTTTAAAAACTGTCCGTTGACATAAATATTAAACTTGATAATCTGCAGGGAACCGCTTCTGGATATGACAATATCATTCAGAGCCCAGCCTTCCTCTGTCCCTCCGTCTGACATATATGCCTTACCGTTCAGCATCATGCGGCTTTCCTGTTCATAATCTCCCTCAATCAGACGATCCAGTGCCTCCTCCAGATTTGCCGGTTCTATCTCCGTCATATACCCAAGAGTGCCCAGATTCACCCCGATAATGGGGATGTGCAGCTTTTTCGTTTCTCTGGCTGCCTGCAAAACCGTTCCGTCTCCGCCCAACACAATCATGCAGTCCACATCCTTCGGTATATCCTCCGGTATGTCGTCCGTATCCTTTACAATCCGATCCTTCCAGTCGCCCTCCTCGGCTTTCACCGTAGTGCGCTGTCCCTTCAGTTCAAGATAGCTGCATATACGCTTCGTAGTAGCAAGCTCCTTATCCTTATGTCTGTTGGTGTAAATCAGGAAATGCTTCATAATGTCTCCCCCGCTTTTCTCTTTACAACAAGTGTGAATTCTCCACGATTTCCGATATCATTCGCTCCCACTCCGGAGTGTGGGACAGACCTGTTCCCTCCTCCATAATTGTCCTCAGTCTTCCCTCCGCATCCTGCTCTGTGAGATTTTGTATCTCTGCCTCCGGCTCCCTCTCCTTCCTGAGATGAATCAGATATTCGATATTTCCCTCCGGTCCTTTGATGGGAGAATATTCCAGGTCCAGCACCGAAAAGCCGATGCTGTCCGCATAATCCACAATTTTTTCAATGACCTCCCTATGGGTTTCCGGTTCCCGAACCACACCGTTCTTCCCCACCTTTTCCCTTCCGGCCTCAAACTGCGGTTTAATCAGGCAGACCATCTCTCCCCCCTCTTTCAGCAGATTTCTTGCCGGAATCAGGATTTTTGTCAGAGAGATAAATGACACATCCACACTGGCAAAATCCAGATCATCCTGAATATCTCCCCGAACCATATACCGGAAATTTGTCTGCTCCATACACACGACTCTTTCATCATTCCTGAGCTTCCATGCCAGCTGTCCGTGTCCTACATCCACAGAATATACCTTTGACGCACCGTTTTGGAGCATACAGTCCGTAAAACCGCCCGTAGAAGCCCCGATGTCCATACAGACCTTGTCTTCCAGTTTAAACTTCCACTGTTCCATGGCCTTCTCCAGCTTCAGACCGCCACGGCTCACATATTTCAGAGAGCTTCCCCTCACTTCAAGCTGAATCTTTGCGGGGTCAAAGGCTGTTCCCGCCTTGTCCTCCTTCTGCCCGTTTACATAGACATTCCCGGACATGATAATGGCCTTCGCCTTTTCTCTGGATGCCGCATATCCCTGATTTACTAAAATAACATCTAAGCGTTCTTTCATCTAACCTCCTGAGGAAGCGTCCCTGTACATCCTCATTTCTTTCCCAGCACTTCCAGAATTCGCCTTACAATACTGTCTGCATCAATACCGATTTCCTGCTTTAAAAGCTCCACATTGCCATGCTCCACATAAGCATCCGGAATGCTGATATTCAGATACTGGTTCAGCAGGCTGTTCCGGTTCATGCAGTCCAGTACCTTTTCTCCATAGCCGCCACAGGCAACGTTTTCCTCCATGGTGACAATCAGTACATGTTCCCTGCAGGCTTCCTTTACCGCCTCTTCATCAATAGGCTTCACGAAGCGGGCATTAATCAGGCTGACTCCATATCCCTTTTTCTTCAGAGTATCTCTGACTGTCTCCGCTGTCTTTACCATACTTCCAACAGCAAACAATGCAATTTCCCATTCTTTATAAATCCACTCCGCTTTTCCCAGTTCAATTGGCGCACGGTATTCTTTTAAACCGGCATAGGCCGTTCCTCTGGGATATCGCACCGCAATGGGTGCATTCAGAGAAACAGCAAATTTCAGCATGTCAGACAATTCCCACTTGTTTTTGGGTGCGCAGATGTGCATATTAGGAATACCGGACAGGTATGTCAGATCAAAAATACCCTGATGTGTCTCGCCATCACTCCCCACCAGTCCTGCTCTGTCAATTGCAAATACCACCGGCAAATTCTGAATGCAGACGTCATGCAGAATCTGATCATACGCTCTCTGCAAAAAAGAGGAATAAACGGCAACAATAGGCTTCAGGCCGCCGGCCGCCAGCCCCGCCGCAAAGGTTACCGCATGTTCTTCCGCAATTCCCACATCAAAAAAACGCTCCGGGTACATATTTCGGAAACGCTTTAAACCCGTACCGTCAGGCATGGCGGCAGTAATCGCCACAATGCTCTCGTCCCTCTGCCCCAGCTTGCACATAACAGTAGAAAAGATGTCTGTATAATTCGCCACTGTTCTCGGGTGTGAAGGAATGCCCGTCTCAATATCAAAGGGCTCCGCACCGTGAAAACGCGCCGGATGGCGCTCTGCGGGAAGATACCCTTTACCCTTCTGGGTCTGCGCATGAATCAGCACAGGACCTTTTACACGTCTGGCCTCATGAATGACTTTTACAAGTGCATCAATATCGTGTCCGTCAACGGGTCCCAGATAGGTGATGCCCATGTCCTCAAAAAACATTCCGGGAATTACCAGCTGCTTGACGCTACTCTTGGCACGGCGAATTTTGCTGATGGTATTGCCACCTCTCTTTGTTCCGAGAAGCGCATTGTAGATTCCCTCTTTTAAATCCAGATAACCCGTTGCAGTGCGGATATTGTTCAGATATTTTGACATTCCGCCTACATTTTCGGAAATAGACATATTGTTATCATTCAGAATAATAATAAAATTTGTCTCCAGTTTTGCGGCATTGTTTAAAGCCTCATAGGCCATGCCGCCTGTCAGGGAACCGTCTCCGATGACAGAGACAATTGTGTTTTTCTCTCCTCTGATATCCCGCGCCTTCACAAGCCCAAGTCCGGCAGAAATCGATGTAGAACTGTGCCCTGTATCAAAGACATCGCACTCGCTCTCTTTCCTCTTTGGGAAGCCGCTCAGTCCATGAAACTGGCGCAGTCCATCAAAGCCGTCCTTGCGACCCGTGAGAATTTTGTGCGTATAGGACTGATGTCCCACATCCCAGATAATCTTATCTTCCGGCAGATTCAAAACAAGATGCAGTGCCATGGTAAGTTCAACAGCACCCAGATTGGATCCGAGGTGTCCGCCTGTCACACTGATTTTCTGTATCAGAAATTCTCTGATTTCCTGAGCAAGCGCACCCAAATCCTCTCTGTTTATTTTTTTTATGTCATTTTCCCGTGTAATATTGTCCAGCAGCATCTAATCCTCATTTCTGCGCTGTCTTTTGCGCATAAAACAATTCTCTTTATTATTTGCGGCGGTGTATCAGTTCCAGAATCAACTGCTTTAAAAATGCATGTTCTCCCGGGAAACTGTCCAGAATCCGCACTGCCTCTTCAGACATGGATGTAACATCCATCTGCGCCTGCTCCAGCCCCTTTAAGGTTATGTAGGTCTGTTTATGATTCTGCTCGTCACTTCCCACAGGCTTTCCCAGTTCCGCACTGTCCCCAATCACATCCAGAATGTCATCCTGAATCTGAAAGGCAATCCCGATATTATAGGCACACTTCTTCAACGCCGCAGTCTCTTCCTCACCGGCTCCCGCCAGAACTGCTCCTATCGTCATAGCTGCCTGAATCAGAGCCGCAGTCTTATGCTCATGGATGAAAAGAAGCTGCTCCTCTGTTATGTCTTCTGTCTGGTTTTCTGCCTCAATGTCTGCTGTCTGACCGCCAATCATACCATAAATGCCGGCATATCGTGCCAGAAAATTCATTGCCGTCTGAACGCGCTGGTACTCTTCTATTGTGTTACATCCCTCAAATGCTCTGAGTGCCGTCTCAAAGGCATAGTTCAAAAGTCCGTCTCCGGCCAGAATCCCCATTGCATCCCCGTAAACGGCCCAGGTGGTTTTTCTGCCCCTTCGATACTCGTCGTTATCCATGGCAGGGAGATCATCATGTACCAGGGAATAGGTGTGAATCATCTCAATCGCTGCAAGAAAGGGAGCTATCATATGATTGCCCTTCTCTCCCCCGCACATGCGGAAGGTTTCTTCCATGAGCATGGGGCGCAGCCGTTTGCCGCCTGCCTGTACGCTGTAATTCATAGCACTGATAACAGTTTTCTGAAGTCCTTCCTCCCGGGGGAGATATTCATAGATTACTTTTTCCAGTTCTTTTGTTCTGCTCTCCAGCGCCTGTCTGAATTCACTGCTCTCCATTATCAAATTCCTCCAGCTGTCCCTCTTCGTTCAGCTTAAGCACCTGCTTTTCAACCCTGTCAATCTGTTCGTTGCACAGCTTTAAGATGCTCATGCCCTCACTGTAAGCACGAAAAGCATCCTCCAAAGTAATTTCGTCGTTCTCCAGCTGTTCTATTGTCTGCTCCAGTCTGGTGAAATTCTCCTCCAACCCAAGCTCCTCTGTCTCTTTTTTTTCTACGTTCAAAATCTCGTCCTCCTGCCGTTCTCCGGTCTTCATGCATACCGTTTACGCGGTACATACAACAAATCAAAGTTCCGACGGTTCCACCTGCCGTACCACTGCTCCTATCCTGCCGTCTTTTACCTGAATTGTCAAAAGCTGTCCCGGTGCCGCCTGCGTCACAGACCGCACATTTCTGCCGCCTTCATCCGACACATAAGAATATCCGCTGTTCAGTTTTTCCAGAGGGGAAAGTCCCTTCATACGCTCTATATAAATTGCCAGTTCATGCCGCCTGTTCCGCAGGATTCTCTGCATTCTCTCCTGCAGTCTCTCCTCCGCCTGAAGCGCCATCATCTTCTTCTCCCGAATGCGGCTCGCCGGGCTTAAAGCCTTCAGCCGAAGCTCCATATGCCGGGCCTTTTCTCTCTCATCCCGCACTCTCCGCTCCATCAGGCGGCTCAGCATTTCCCCGTAAGAGGACATACGGGTAAATATTTCCCTGATATCTGTCACTGCCAGTTCTGCCGCCGCAGAGGGAGTCGGTGCCCTCAAGTCCGCCACAAAATCTATAATAGTCGTATCTGTCTCATGACCAACCGCTGAAATGACAGGCACGGAACAGTTAAATACTGCCTCCGCCACGGCCCTCTCATTGAAAGCCCATAAATCCTCGATGGAGCCACCGCCTCTGCCCACAATCATCACGTCCACACCCATTGCCTCCAGCGCATGAATCCCCTTTACAATACTGGGCACCGCCGCCTCCCCCTGAACAATGGCTGGATAAAGGATAATCTGTACATACGGATTTCTTCTGCCCGCAATCTGAATAATGTCCCGGACAGCGGCTCCCGTATCTGCCGTAACCACGCCCAGCGTCTTTATATATTTGGGAATCGGCTGCTTGTACTCCTGTGCAAACATACCCGACTCCTCCAGTTCTCTCTTTAACTGCTCAAATTTCTCATACAGCGCACCGTTTCCGTCCAGCATAATCTGCCTTGCATACAGCTGGTACTTGCCGTCCCTCTCAAACACATCCACAGTACCGCCCACAATCACCTGCTGTCCTTCTGCCAAACGAAAAGAAAGACCCGAGCGGCTGCCAGCGAACATTACACAGCTTACTGTCCCCTTTGGGTCCTTTAAAGTAAAATAAATATGTCCAGAGGAGTGGTACTTGCAGTTGCTCACCTCTCCCTTTACGAAAAGGCTCTGCAACAGATAATCCTGCGTGAACATATTTTTGATATAGGAATTCAGTTGTCCTACGGTATAAACGCTTCGAATTTTAATCACCCAGCTTCACAATTTTTGCCAGAATCGCATTGACGAAGGCACCCGAATTATCCTGCCCGTATTTCTTGGCAATCTCCACAGCCTCGTCAATGGCGACGCCGTTTGGAATGTCTTCATCAAACACAAGTTCATATACGGCAAGACGGAGCACAGTCAGCTCCACCTTACCCATACGGGTGGTATCCCACCCCTCCGTGTTCTCATCAATCAGCTTGTCCAGCTCAGGGATTTTCTCTCTGATTTTCTGGCATCTTGTCTCAATATAGTCAGCATCCTTCTGAGAAGAAATCGCCTCATTGCCCTCCAGAAACAGTCTCATCTGCCGCGGCATATCCTCCGGCTGATGAAACTCTACCTGAAATAAAAGCATGAATACCTGTTCTCTCTGCTCATGTCGTCCCATGGTATATTTCCTTTGTCGTTTATTTATTCACCTTCACACCGGCAATGCGGATATTGACATCCGTGCAGGTAAGCCCTGTCATATTTTCAATGGCAGCCTTCACTTTAGCCTGAACCTGCTGGCAGGTAGCGGGAATATTGTAGCCATACTCCATGGTCACTGCCAGATCAACGGTCACATTGCCCTCCAGCACATCTACCTTCACACCCTTGGTTAATTTCTTTACGCCCACCTTGCTCATAAGCTCATTTGTAATATTTCCGGCCATGGCATTCACGCCCTCCACCTCTGTTGCAGCCAGAGAAGCAATCATTGCCACCACATCATCCGCAATCTGCACAACGCCGACATTTTCCTCGTCCTTTAATACCACTGCGTTCCTATCTATCTCTTTTTCCATATGAGTCTCTCTCCTCTCCTGAACTCGCAAACCCACGCCTGCGGTCTTCCCGCACTCGCAAACCCGTGCCTGCGGCACTTTATTGTCTGCTTCGCAGACTGTTTGCTCGTTAATGGCGCAGGAAAAACAAATATCGCCTTCGGCGCTGCTTGTTTTTCCTCTGCGCTCATTACATTATATCACACCTTCTATTCATTTGTCACCCAAAATGTCAGTGACAGCTGTTTATCGTTCTGGGCATAGGCAATGCTGTTTCCCGCGCCGTTCAGGTATTTAAAAATCTCCTGTTCTCCAATGAGCGCATTCAGCACCTCATTATAACAGTTTTCATCTGTGCACTTCACAGTAATGTCTTCTCTGCCCTGGTCAAGTGCTGCGGAAAACAGAGCAGACATCTGCTCCTTATCGTAGCAGGAGAACAATGCCCCCTCTTTTACATAGTAATTGGCCTCCGTAGCCACACAGGCAGGCATGGGCAAATTGCCGCCAATGGTATGCGTCCTTAAAAGCTCTGCCGTAGTCACATTCAGATAATCATAATTGATTTCCGGCATGGCAGGCATCCGCTGCGCAGATGCTTCCTCCTCCATCTGATAGGAAGCATCTCCCCAGGTGGTGTCCACATAGTAATAGCTTCCGTCAATTTTCACCAGATTCCAGGCGTGCCCCTCTCCGGTATCTACCGTTCCCAGCACCAACGTACACTCAACTCCCAGACGGTTTAAAAGATATTGAGTTGCCTTGGCATAGCCCTGACAGACGGAAGAATGATTCACAAAAACAGAATAAATATTCTGGTTGTCCGCAGAATTCAGTTCATAATCTGTCTCCCGAATCAGGGTGTCATACACATATTTCACCTTGTCATAATCTGAAGCGCTGTCCGATATACCGGACAGAATCTGTTCTGCCGCCGCCTGAATCTGCGCCGCCTTTTCATGTGCTGTCTCCGTATCCACATTATAAGTTCCTGAAAATTCGATGGCAGTAATGCTGTCGTTTTTGGTAAATTTGGTGTACGAATACCCTTCTACATAGAAAAGCTCCGGATGGTCATTCAACACACACTGAAAAATATTGTCAATGTCTTCCTCGTTCAGACCCTGCGAAAGCCCTTCTTCAGAAAGCTGCCGGTCGGTCAGATGACCGCCCAGAATTTCTTCTATATCCCGATACCATATCTGCTCTGCTTCGCCTAAACAGGAGTAAGCATAGTCATCTGCTCCGCTCCACAGAAAGGAATCGTCCTCCGGCTTTTCTTCCGGCTTTTCTTCCGTTTTCTCTTCCGAGGTCACAGACACCGCTTCCGACATTGCCGCCTCTGTCATCTCCGTCGGCACGGCCACAAAGTCTCTCGGTATCTCGTCCATCAGTTCACTGCCTGCACATCCGCTCATCGCAAGGCACAAAAGCGGCAGCCATATAATACCCTTCGTTCTCTTAGCTTTCTTCATCCCTATCTCCGGTCTACACTAATTTTTTGAAAACTCTGTCAGCACAAGTCCCTTATTGCGGTCAAGAGTCATGCCGATGCTCCAGGAATTGACAAATAAAAGCAACGGATTTCCCTTCATATCCTTCACCTTCTTCATATCCGAGGTTCCGGTAAGTTTTGTAATATCTATCTCATCCTTGTTCTCAATCCAACGGATATGCTCATAAGGCAGATTTTCCAGCCGTATCTCCACATTATACTCATTTTCCAGCCTGTACTTCAATACATCGAACTGCAGCACACCTACTACACCGACGATAATTTCCTCCAGGCCGGTATTGAATTCCTGAAAAATCTGGATGGCGCCCTCCTGAGCAATTTGTTCGATTCCCTTCACAAACTGCTTTCTTTTCATGGTATCCAGTTGGCGCACTCTTGCAAAATGCTCCGGTGCAAAGGTCGGAATGCCCTCGTACTGGAATTTTTCCTTCGGCATACACAGTGTGTCACCAATTGAGAAAATGCCCGGGTCAAATACACCGATGATGTCTCCCGCATAGGCCTCGCTCAAAATCTTCCTCTCGTCCGCCATAATCTGCTGGGGTTGGGAAAGTCTCATCACCTTGTTTCCCTGCACATGGCGCACCTCCATATTGGCATCAAACCTGCCGGAGCAGATACGCATAAACGCAATTCTGTCCCGGTGTGCCTTGTTCATATTTGCCTGAATTTTAAACACAAAGGCAGAGAACTCGTTTTCCGCCGGTTCAATCAGACCGATGTCCGCCTTTCTGGGCAGAGGCGTTGTAGCCATCTTCAGAAAATGCTGCAAAAAAATTTCCACACCAAAGTTCGTTAATGCGGAACCGAAACAGACCGGCGTCAGCTTTCCGGCACGCACCGCATCCAGATCAAATTCCGCGCTGGCACCGTCCAGAAGCTCAATCTCCTCCAGCAGCTTGTCCGCCGGCTCATCCCCAATCAATTCCCGCAGGTGTGCTTCATCCTGGATGGGAATCTCCGTTGCGGTTCCCTCCTTTGTTCCCTTCTCCGTGTCAGAGTAGGAAATCACACACTTTTTTTCTCTGTCATAAACGCCCTTGAAGCCCTTTCCCGAACCGATAGGCCAGTTGACGGGACAGGTTGCTATACCCAGCTCCTTTTCAATTTCATCCAAAAGATCAAAGGTATCATTGGCATCCCTGTCCATTTTGTTAATAAAGGTGAAGATGGGAATACCGCGCATGCCGCAGACCTTGAACAGCTTTCTCGTCTGAGCCTCCACACCCTTTGAAGCGTCAATCACCATGACAGCAGAATCAGCTGCCATCAGGGTACGGTAGGTATCCTCCGAGAAGTCCTGATGGCCCGGAGTGTCGAGGATATTAATGCAATAACCGTCGTACTCAAACTGCAGAACCGAGGAGGTGACAGAAATACCTCTCTCCTTTTCTATCTCCATCCAGTCAGAAACAGCGTGCCTTGCCGTAGCCTTTCCCTTGACGCTTCCCGCAAGATTAATCGCTCCGCCATAGAGCAGAAATTTCTCGGTAAGCGTCGTTTTGCCGGCATCCGG